>CAYOLS010000065.1:0-15180 GCA_964404845.1 uncultured Ferruginibacter sp.
TGATGATGAGGTAAATAAAAATGTACAGCAAAGCTGTCCATCCCTTCTTCCATTTGCGTTTGTAAATAAGCTGGAAATAGCTTTTACGGCTCAGGATATATAAAGTAACACCTCCCAAAAGGCCGGGCAAAAAAGCATAGAGCTTAAAAATGATCATCAGGCCCAGTACAATGATAATGGCAAGCAATAATATCTGCAGCAGGCGATCATTAAATGAAGTAGAATTATTGTTCATTCTTGTAAAAATTAGATGATTGGCACACCGTAAGATGCCGATATTATTTTACAATGCAAAACTATTGCCATACAGATACGCCTTCGCTGCAATTAGCGCAGATATCAATATTTTTTCTACCCATCATCAGTTCGCTGCGGAACTGTTTGTAGTTATCGTTGTGCCATACGGTCTTAAAAGATTCGTTCTTTAAGTTACCGAGCCTGTGCATGGCATCTTTATCAAAGCAGCAGGGTACTACAAGCCCGTCCCATGTAATGACGTTGGAGTGCCAGAGCTTCCAGCAGCGGTTGGCCAGCTTGTTCTTTGGCTGGTACACGCCCTTGCTGTCTTTTTTGTAGCGGCTGAATTTATCTAAAGAGGGAATTAAATTATTAGGATCGTTTTCATAATCATATACCTGCGCTGTTTTGAAACGCACTTCATCCACACCAATTTCTTTTGCCAGCTGTTTTATTTCTTCTACCTGGTGTTCGTTGTGTTTTACCACCAGAAACTGGAAGAAAATAAAAGGCGTTTTACTATTCAGTTCTTTTTTCCATTTCACAATGTTCTTAGCGCCCTGTATCACTTTTTCGAGATTGCCGCCTACACGGTATTGCTTGTAGGTATCCTGCGTGGTACCGTCGATGGAGATGATGAGGCGATCCAAGCCGCTTTCCACGGTTTTTTTTGCGTTCTCATCCGTGAGGTAATGCGCATTGGTAGAAGTAGCGGTGTAGATCTTTTTATCAGCAGCATACCGCACCATTTCCAAAAAGCCCGGGTTGAGATACGGTTCTCCCTGGAAATAAAAGATGAGGTACAATAGTTCTTTGTGAATTTCGTCGATCGTTTGCCGGAAAAAATCTTTCTGCAACATTCCTGTTGGCCTTGTGAAGGCACGGAGCCCGCTTGGACATTCAGGGCAACGGAGATTGCAACTGGTAGTAGGTTCAAAGGAAATAGAGACCGGCAAGCCCCATTGTACAGGTTTTTTCCTGATAAGGCTCAGGTAATAACTGCCCAGCACTTTAACCCCGTTCCATATACGGGCAGGCGTAAGCTTGCTTACCAGGTTCATGCTATCGTTCCAGTTAAATGCCGGCATAGCACAAAAATACTGGTAATTTATTTGACAGGATTTAAAGCATGGCTACCGTACCATCTTTTTCCGCTTTGTGTAAACCGGGCTGCTGTTTTTCTTTTTTGTCGAAAAGACTGTTGTTGAGAAATTTTTCGTAGTTCTTAAAGATCACATTCAGCGCAATAAAGTTCATTACATATGCTTTTGTTTCGGAAGGAAGCTGGTCTCTGATATCCCAGAAAGTAGGATTTTTTTTGCCGCTTCTTTCAATGGCATTCCATACATTGCCTACACCCCAGTTGTAGCTGGCAGCGATGAGGAGCCAGTTATTATCCAGGTTACGCATGCGTGCTTTTAAATATTTGGCAGCTGTATGGGTGGAGATCGCAAAATTTTTCCTGTCGTCTACTGGTGTTTTCTTTTTAGCGGCGGCTTTTCCCTTTTTTACCGGCGCTGCTTTCTTTTTGATATGCTGGTCTTCAATGATCCTTAAACCGTATTCTTTGGCCACATCGTCCATGATCTGCCAGTAGCCTACCGCACCTGCTTTGGATACGGCATTGGGGTTAAATGCACTCTCCAGTGCCAGTAATACCGCAAATTCAGACGGTACATTGTATTTTTTTAAAATGGCATGTGCCTTGGGGAAGAATTTCTTGCTCCTTGCGTAAGTGCGCATGAGGTAAGCACGCCTGTTCACAGAGAATTTTTCAACATAGGCCAGGCATTCTTCGGCATCTTTTTCTAATAAAGCAGGAAAAATAATATTGGTCGTACTGACTGGTTTTACCGGGTCAGCAGGCTTTGTAAGAGCGGCAGTTGAATTTTTATAAGTTGTATCTCCCAAAGCATGAACGGGTTGTGAAGATAAAAGGGTAAATGCTAAGAAAGAGAGCACGCCGGCTACAAAGGATTTGTGCATGTAGGGGGTTTTTGTTGGTTCAAGAAAACGAGTTGCGAAGATTTTTAAACGCAGCGAAAGCGGGCTTATTGCCCTCATATTGTTAAAAAGAAGGATATTGTGTTAACAGAAGAAATATTGAATATGTAAGAATGAATATTTAATATTTCTTTAGGGTTTAAGAGGGATGTTTTTAAGGAACAGGAATAATCAGTAATTATTAATTAATAATTATTGATTACTGCATCGAAGGCGAAACGCTTTCACTACCATAAAATAATATTCAATATTACCTATTCAATAAACACTGTCTATGAAAAGAAAAAAAATTACCATCCTGATAATATGCCTGTTAAGCCTAAAGGCTTACAGTCAGCAGGATTTTACTACCAAAGATATTGCTGCGATGGAAGCTGCTGCGCATAGCAGGATAGTGGAAGGGAGGGGCGAATCTTTTGCCTCCAATAATTTTGATGTGAACTATTATCGCTGCCGGTGGGAGATCGATCCTTCGGTACGATACATCAGTGGATCAGTGACAGTTTATTATACCATCACTTCTTCAACTTCATCTATTGTGCTTGATATGATGAATACGATCGTAGCAGACAGTGTGGAACAAAGAACTGCCAACCTGGTATTTGCACAAGCCAACAACGCCATTGAAATTAATTTTCCTGCAATGGTCAATATGGGCGTAAAAGATTCTGTTACTATTTTTTACAAAGGTGTTCCTGCGGAAACAGGCTTTGGTTCCTTTATTCAATCCACACATGCAGGCGTACCCGTTATATGGAGCCTGAGCGAACCTTATGGCGCCCGTGACTGGTGGCCCTGCAAGAATGGTTTGGATGACAAAGCAGATTCAATTGATATTTATGTAACGCATCCCAATATTTACAAAGCTGCTGCCAATGGCCTGTTGCAATCGGAAACAGCAGTAGCGGGCAATAAAACAGTTACACATTGGAAGCATCGCTACCCCATTGCGACTTACTTAATTGCCATTGCCGTTACCAATTACAGCGTGTTCAACAATACGGTACAATTGGGAAGTACGACATTGCCGATGCAGACGCATTGTTACCCGGAAAATCTTACGCTGTTTCAAAACAATACCCAGCTGGTATTGGATGCCATGCAATTTTTCCACAACAATTTTGGCGACTATCCTTTTATAAAAGAAAAATACGGGCACGTGCAGTTTGGTTGGGGTGGGGGTATGGAACACCAGACCGCAACATTTATTGTATCGCCCAGCGAAAGCCTGATGGCACACGAGCTGGGCCATCAATGGTTTGGCGATAAGCTCACCACACACAGCTGGCAGGACATCTGGCTGAATGAGGGTTTTGCCACTTACCTGTCTTATGCTTACCTGGAAAATAAGTATCCCGCCAATACCCCTGCATACAGGCGCAGCCTGATCAACAGCATTGCATCAAGTCCTGGTGGTTCCGTAAAAGTGGATGATACCACCAGCGTGAACAGGATATTTGATTCACGCCTGTCTTATAACAAAGGCTGTTATATTTTATACATGCTGCGGGGCATGATGGGCGATGCCGCTTTTATGCAGGGCATGAGAAATTACCACAACGATCCTGCACTGGCGTATAACTTCACCAACACAGTGCAATTCAAAAGGCATATGGAGCAGGCGTATGGAAAGAACCTTGACAAATTCTTTGACCAGTGGTACGAAAAGCAGGGCTATCCTTCTTACAATGTGCGGTGGAGTCAGCTGGGAAATACTTCGGTAAAAATTACCATGTACCAAACCACATCGCATCCGTCGGTGCCTTTCTTTGAAATGCCGGTACCATTAAAATTCAAAAATGCCATGCAGGAAATTACCGTGGTAGTTGATAATAAAACGAACGCAGAGGTCTTCACCAAAAACATCGGCTTTGTAGCAGATACGGTACTCGTTGATCCTGAGTATTGGGTACTCTGCAGGAACAATACCACACAGAAAGCAGACCTGGGCAACTCCGGAGATGGTGGCATTGACATCAATCCCAACCCGGTCAACAATCCTATCAGCATTTATTTCCACGACTTCAATGCAAGCCAGGCTGAGATCCATATAGTGAATGCGGCCGGGCAATTGCTTTATAAAAGAACTGTGCCGCTGGTTAATGGCGCTGAATTATTGCAGGTGCCTACCAATAGCTGGAGCAAGGGAGTGTACATTGTAAATGTTAAAGCAGGCGACAAAAAAATTGTGAAACGGGTTCTTCTTTAATCATTTAGTTTTACGCTTCAAAGCCCTGGGAATTTATGTCCGGCAAAAAAACTAAAAAGAACCGTCTTACGCTTTTAATTGTATTGGTAGTATTTGTTGGCGCTACGTATTTTTTCAACTGGTATTTCAACAGGCCTTCCTTTGTACATTATCCCGCTTTTGGTATCAACATGCCTACCAACTATGCCATTCACGGCATTGATGTAAGCAGGCACCAGAAGACCATCGGCTGGCGTTTGCTGAAGGAAATGGAAGTGGGCGGCATAAAAGTGAATTTTGTTTTTATGAAAGCTACCGAAGGCCTTTCTTCGGTAGATAACCAGTTTGCCCGCAACTGGGCCATGGCCCAAAAACATGAAGTGACCCGGGGTGCTTATCATTTTTTTATTCCCGGCAAAAGCGGCAGGCAGCAGGCGGAAAATTTTATCAAAACCGTTCGTTTAAAAAAAGGCGACCTGCCTCCTGTATTGGATGTGGAGCAAACTTTTGGTGTAAAAAGAGAAACGCTTCAAAAGCAGGTTGCAGAGTGGATCGACGTTGTAGAAAAAGAGTACAATGTTCAGCCCATCATCTATACCAATGCCAATTTTTACGAACAATACCTCTCAGGAAAATTTGATAACTATCCTTTATGGGTAGCGCATTACCTGCAAAGGGAGCGGCCACGCATCAACCGCAAATGGCATTTCTGGCAACACAGTGAGACTGGCAGGGTTAATGGCATTGATGCGTTTGTAGATTTCAATGTATTTAACGGCAACAGCATCGAGTTTGAAAATTTGCTTATTCAATAGTTTTCTAAACTTTGAGCTTTGCCAAAGTTCAGAACTTTGGCAAAGCTCAAAGTTGAATTATCTTTAATAAAATTTTCAACATGGGCATGGAAGATGATACCCGGGCATTTTTTGTACTGATCGCCAACAGCATTGCATTGGTGCTGGTGTGGATGATCGCTAATATTCTTGTAGGTATTTATTGGGGCTATGCTTTTTTTGACGGCTCGCCGGGCTGGAAAAATATTATGTACTACGTTGTTTCTGCTATACTATTCATTTTTATTGCAATGCATATTATCCGCAAATGGAAGAAACATCTTTAGCTGCTATGGTCTGAAACGATCACCCATTTGTTCCCTATCTTTTTAAACAGCAAAGTAAAATAGCCTTTCAGGTTGCCGGCAGTCCTTGTCAGCTCCCATTGTCCCACTACAGAATAGTACAGCACAGACAGCCTTTTCATGTATACAATGTTGAAGTTTAATTTTCCCATGGCAGCAGTATCAGGATAACCCCGTTTGTAATTGTTCAGCGTATTCTGCCAGCCGTAGGTAACGCCTGATTTACCAATGAACATCAACGAATCGCTTTTCCAGTACACTTCCATATATGCTTCCAGGCTACCGTTATTCCAGGCTTCTTTCTGAATACGCATAGCATTCAAAATAGCCTGCTCGTCTTTGTTTTGAGCAAAGGAAGGAATAGTAAAACTTAGCAATAGTAGCAATAGGATCGTACGCATACTTTACATTTTCCGGACAAGTTAATAAAAAGAAAGAATTAATTTTTTGCCGGGAAGGCGGAAAGATGGGAAGCTTGTGACCGAAACGTTTTAACGACTTCCCGGCTAATATTTTACTAATGCGTATGATGCGGGGAGCTGCACTTGCTTCTCTGGCAAAGCTTGTAATTGCGCCAGTGAGCCGTAACGATAAATATTACTGCAGGAATTAGGAACCATGTTTCATAAGCATGAAAGAACTGCTTGGTAAGCAGGAACACAAACCCGATCACAAACAAAAGGATCGGCACCTGGTTTCTATGATGTTTTTTGTACCCATGAAATAAAGAATAAGATCCAACAACAAATGCTAAACCGATCATGCTCCACTCAAACAGCTTATTGTGAATGATATTAACGCCAAACAACGGCAGGCTGGTCGCCAGCAATGGCAGCAGGGCGCAGTGTATGGCACATGCCAGTGAAGTAATGATTCCTAATCCGTCCCAATTGATCTTAAAATTCATGCGAACAGCAAAGATAGCTTTTTTGCACTACTGTTGCAAATTTTAACAAATAGCTTTTTTTCCGCCTTTTTAGTGCTGCCGTATAAGCTTAACTTTGTAGCGTAAACAGAAGGGAATGAAAAATAAGGTTTGGATCTATCTTGGCTTTTTTGCCGTATTGCTGGCAGGTTTTTACTTTTTTGTGTTCAGGGGTTACGATTTTTCGGCCTCCAAGCTGGCGGTGATCAACGAGGAAGTGCCGGCATTCAGTTTTACCAACCAGGACGGCAAGACAATTACCCAAAGGGAAACTGATGGTAAAGTATATGTGGCGGAATATTTTTTCACTACCTGTCAGGGCATTTGCCCGCAGATGAATGCCAATATGCGAAGGATATTTGACCAGTACAGGGATGAACCGAATTTTATGATCCTTTCCCACACCTGCATGCCGGAAGTGGACAGCGTGCCGCTGATGAAGGCTTACGAACAAAAAACCCTCAACGCCATCCTCGTAAAAAAAGACGATGGTTCTTACAAACTGAATACACAAAAGGGTGGAGAAGCGGTGCCGGTAAGCAACCCCAACTGGCAATTCCTGACCGGTGAAAAAAAGAAGCTGTATGATATGGCCCGCCTTGGCTACAAAATTGACAATGGCAAGCCGGACAGCACGCAGCGTATAGAAGACGAATTCATACACACACAGTTTTTTGCACTGGTTGATAAATACAGGAGGGTAAGAGGTATTTATGATGGATTGAAAGAAGAAGAAGTACAGAAACTGATGACCGATATCCAGGGACTTTTAAAAGAAAAGGTAGCGCCTAAAAGATTCATGGGCAACTTTAGCAATAACCCGGGTTAAACATGAGCGACCACAACGACATATTAAAAAAGAACGGCCTTAGCGTAACCGAAAGCAGGAAAAAAATACTTGACCTGTTCATGGAAACGGATGGTGCGCTGGCGCATGCGGATATTGAAAAAAATACAGACGCAGCTTTTGACAGGGTGACTGTTTACCGCACATTACAAACTTTTGTAGAGAAAGGGATCATTCACCAGATACCAACTACCGACAATTCTATTTTATACGCTTTGTGCAAGCACAATTGCCAGCAGGGCCATCACCACGATAACCATGTGCATTTTATCTGCAATAAATGTGACAAGACATTTTGTTTGGATGATGTAACCGTTCCGGAAGTAAAGCTACCACAGGGTTTCAGTCCTTCGCAGGCGGCAATGGTGGTAACAGGCCTTTGCCAGGAATGCAGGGATAATTAATAATGAATAATTAAGTAATCAATAATCAGGATCAATTTCCGTAAACGCACAGAAACTTAATACGCATCAGCTTTAGCTGCTCCCAGTTAAAATTACTATCGGCCAACTCTTCCTGTGCCACCTGCAAAGAAGATGTTTCGCAGCCTTTAAAATAATCGAGTATCTCTTCCTGATCGTATTCATCCACCATTTCATCAATGGCATAATCGAGGTTTAATTTAGTACCACTGGCAACAATGGTCTCCATTTCTTCCAGTAATTCATCAATACGCAGGTCCTTTGTTTTGGCAATGGTTTCCAGCGGAATTTTTTTATCTACGTTCTGTATGATGAATATCTTGTTATTATTACGGTTGGCCACGCTCTTCATTACAAAATCATCGGGCTTGATGATCTCATTTTCTTCGACATAGGTAGTGATCATATCCAGGAATGGTTTACCATAACGCAGCGACTTTCCTTTGCTCACACCACTGATCTTTTCCAGCTCCGGCATACTGGTGGGATACATGGTTGCCATGTCTTCCAGCGAGCTTTCCAAAAAGATAACAAATGGCGGAAGATTTTTTTCCTTCGCTACTTTTTTGCGCAGGTTCTTCAGCATTTCCAATAACTTTTCATCTGCCACACCTGCTCCTTCTCCAACTGCTTCACTGGCCTCATCATCTGCATTGGCATCTTCAAATAAATTGTTGAGCACAATTTTAAAGCCGGATGGTTTTTTAAGGAATGCTTCCCCTTTCTTCGTGAACTTCAACACACCGTATTCTACAATATCTTTTTCCAGCAGTCCTTCCAGCAACATCTGGCGGATAAGGCTGCTCCAGTAGTTTACATCTTTATCATTACCGCTGGCAAATACTTCCAGTTGCTCGTGGCGGAACATCATTACCTGTGGCGTTGCCTTACCTGTCAATATTAAGATCACATATTCAATAGCGAACTGTTCGCCCAAACCCTTAATAGTTTTTAATACAGTGACAGCTTCTGTCTTCGCTTCTATTTTTTCTTTAGGGTTTAAGCAGTTATCGCAATGCCCGCAGCTTTTGGAATCGTTATAGTCCTCACCGAAATAATAAAGCAAGGTCTTACGGCGGCAAATGCTGCTTTCAGCATAGGAAACCGTTTCATTGATCAGCTGAGCGCCCACTTCTCTTTCGCTCAGCGGCTTGTCACGCATCAGGTGTTCCAGCTTGCTCACGTCTTTATGAGAATAGTACAGCACACATTTTCCTTCCATACCATCACGGCCGGCACGGCCGGTTTCCTGGTAATAGTTCTCTATTGATTTGGGAATATTATAGTGGATCACAAAACGCACATCCGGTTTGTCAATGCCCATTCCGAATGCAATGGTGGCAACGATCACATGCACGTCTTCATTCAGGAACTGGTCCTGGCGCTGCGCCCTCAGCTTGGCATCCAGCCCGGCATGATAGGCAACAGCCGTGATGCCATTGGCATTCAGCATGGCAGCCAGTTCTTCTGTTGTTTTGCGGTTGAGCGTATAAATAATGCCGCTTTTATTTTTATGCGATTGTATAAACCGTACAATACTTTTATTCGTCTGGTCAACATTTACTTTCGGCAATACTTCGTAAGAAAGATTCGGCCTGTTAAAAGAAGAAATAAATACATTCGGTTCTCTTAGTCCTAAATTCTTAACGATATCGCTCTGTACTTTTGGTGTAGCTGTAGCTGTTAATGCAATAATGGGTACATCAGGGTTGATCATATCCATCATTTCTTTCAGCCTTCGGTATTCCGGCCTGAAATCGTGGCCCCATTCCGAGATACAGTGCGCTTCATCCACCGCAAAAAACGAAATGGTAAGGTCACGGAAAAAATCAATGTTCTCTTCTTTGGTCAATGTTTCCGGCGCCACGTACAGCATTTTGGTGCGGCCGCTGGTCAGGTCGTCTTTTACTACTTTCTGCTGCCCCTTGTTGAGCGTGCTGTTTAAAAAATGCGCCACATCGTCTTTACTGCTGTAGCTTCTCACCAGGTCAACCTGGTTCTTCATCAGGGCAATAAGCGGCGATACAATAATGGCCACGCCTTCGCTGATAACAGCCGGCAACTGGTAGCAAAGGCTTTTGCCTCCGCCGGTGGGCATAATTACAAATGTATCTTTCCCGGTAAGTAGTGATTGTATGATCGATTCCTGCGGCCCTTTAAAGCCATCAAAGCCAAATTGCTCCTGCAGGTGGTCAGACAGTCCGTCTATATTAATTGAAATGCTGGATGTAGGATTTTTCTTAACCCCGGTAGCAGCCGGAGCTTTTTTGGTGGTTTTTGCGGTGGCAGTTTTTTTTGCACCCGTAGTTTTAGTAGCCATAATTTACACGCTTCTCTCGTTAAATAGTTTGTTCATGGTTGGACTTCCTTTTTTGAAAGGGCAACGAAGTTAATTCAAAGCACCTGCACTCTCAAACAAATTCGGACGCTTAGAATTTCTTAACATTTTGTTTTATTACACAAATTTTCGGGGCTATGAGCTATTAGCCGTGATCTGTGAGCCGCACATTCTCATTTCTTATTACTCATTTCCTTATTAAAACGTCTTTTAAGATACTCAAAAAAGCAGATAATATATTTATTTTTTATCAATGGTAAATTGTCATGGCAGCAAATGTTTACCACATCCCGGTTCTTTGCATTATGGCTGAATTGAAGTAGGTTTGCGGCGGGAAAAATGAGCGGATATTCTATCATACAAGGCGCTTTAAAAAGCATCGCACTGCAATCTTCTTCTATTGCCGGGCTGGCCGATTTTGTAAATGCTGATTTTGAAAAAGCGGTACAACTAATCGCCTCTGCAAAAGGGCGGCTGGTAATCAGCGGAATAGGTAAAAGTGCCATCGTAGCGCAGAAAATCGTGGCTACGATGAACAGCACGGGCACGCCCGCTTTGTTCATGCATGCGGCCGATGCCATCCATGGCGACCTGGGCATGGTACAAACAGATGATATTGTGATGGTTATCAGCAAAAGCGGCGATAGCCCCGAAATAAAAGTACTGGCGCCATTGGTAAAGAATTTCGGCAATACCCTCATCGGTATGGTTGGCAATATCAACAGCTACCTGGCACAGCAGGCCGATATCATCATCAACACCACCGTTACACAGGAAGCCTGTCCAAACAACCTGGCCCCAACAACCAGCACCACTGCACAAATGGTGATGGGCGATGCGATGGCCATTTGTTTGATGGAAACCAAAGAATTTAAATCTGCAGACTTTGCAAAATATCACCCGGGTGGCGCTTTAGGCAAAAAATTGTACCTGCGGGTGGCAGAACTGGTGCAGCCACACGAAAAACCCATGGTGTTGTCCGGCGCATCGGTAAAAGAAGCCATCAACGAGATCACTAAAAAAAGACTGGGCGCTGCAGCCGTGGTAAATGACCAACAGGAGGTACTGGGCATCATTACCGACGGCGATATCAGGCGCATGCTGGAAAAATACGATTCCTTTGCTTCGCTGAAGGCAGATGATATCATGAGCCGTAACCCGAAAACGATCGGCACAGATGTACTGGCAGTAAATGCACTGGATAAAATGCGTGACAATAATATCAACCAACTGGTAGCTGTTGAAGATGGAAAATATGCAGGCATTCTTCACCTGCAGGACCTGGTGAGAGAAGGCATAATATAATTTTTTATGAAAAGAGGCCTGATAACTTTCTTTTGCCTGGTTTCTCTACTGGCTTGCCAGGAGCAAGGTGCCGACAACCCAATGGAAAGGATCCTCTCCAAAAAATTTGCACAGGAAGATTTCAAGATTTTTACCTCCATATTAAAATCTTCTCACCCTTCCCTCAATCTTTATATCTCTCCGAAAAAATTTGACCTGCTGCTCGATAGTATCAGGCAAACTGTAAATGCTGACATGAGTGTGAACGAGCTTTTTTTAAAGTACGTTTATATAGTAAATGAGATTGGTTGCTCTCATACTTATATGGGCATTCCTGATGCAGACTATGATAGCCTTCTTAACCGGAAATTTTTCTTTCCTATACCGGTAAAGCTGATCGACGGCAGGCTTATAGTGAATGCAACAAACCTGACACTTACAGAAGGAACAGAAATAGTATCTATTAACCGGAAGCCTGTCAGCGAAATTCTAAATGATATCATGATCAATGAAACTGTGGAAGGCCTTCATCGTTCAACACAAAAAAAGCTGGCTGCTGAGGCTTTTGCGCTGAATTATTTTTATACCTACGGAAAAGCGGAAAATTTTGACCTGATGGTAACAGACACTACAGGAAAAAAACAATCTATTGAGAACATCCCTTCTATAACATTAAATGAGTGGTATGATTACAAGGGAAGCAATATTTATTATTACGACAAAACAAGATGCGATTATGACCTGTTTGTAAATGAGAAAAGAAAATATGCTGTTCTACGGGTTGGTACATTCAGCTTTGATTCGGAGGAAGAGCAGGCTGCATTTGAAAATTTTTGTAAAAACTCCTTTGAATTATTATCCTTCAGGAAGGATATAAAGTCAATAGTAGTTGACCTGAGAGAGAACCTTGGCGGTGATCTTTATAATTCATCTTTACTGTTCTCCTACTTTACTCGGGAAGAATTCAAGGAGTATTATTCCGCTTCTACTAAGATAGATGAGATTAAGAATCCAGAATATCTTGATAAAAAATTTTTACAGGACGACAGGCATTCTGTGGATGAAAGATTATCCAATGAATATTACTACAGCAAAAGCGCCAATTCTTATTTACTGGCAGATTCCTTGATTGACAAGTGGAAACCGAATAAATTTGCTTTTAAAGGAAATGTATATGTTATTACAAATGCCCGGGTGGCTTCTGCTGCATCCTATTTTAGCACCATGGTCAAAAATTCGGGTATAGGTAAGATCGTTGGGGAGGAAACGACTGGCGGCAGTTTTTCTGGCAATGCTTTTACAAAATTGAATTATACCCTGCCTTATTCAAACTTACAGTTGTTTTTTCCATTCGGTCATATTGTTTATTCTTTCAGGGATAAAAAAAATACAGGCAGCGGGGTATTACCGGATTTCGATATTCCCGACTCCTATAATTCATTTAAAAAAAATGAGGACAGGCAGTTACGGTTTATAGTTGACAGCTTGCTATCAAAAAAATAAAAAGAGTTCAATGAACAAAAATCATTACGTAGCCATCATGGCGGGAGGTATCGGCAGCAGGTTCTGGCCTATGAGCCGTACGGATTATCCTAAACAATTCCTCGATATACTGGGCACAGGACGTACACTGATACAATCTACTTACGATCGCTTTGCAAAATTTATTCCTGCGGAAAATATTTATATCGTAACGGCTTTGCAATACAAGGACATCGTGGAAGAGCAATTGCCGGAGCTGAACAAAGAAAATATTTTGTGCGAACCGTCAAGGAAGAATACGGCGCCCTGCATTGCTTATGTTTCCTACAAGCTGCATGAGCTGAATCCTAACGCTAACCTCATCTGCGCACCAGCCGATCACCTGATACTGGAAACAGATGTGTTTAAAGATATTTGCAAAGATGCTTTGCATTTTACTTCGCATATCAAAGCATTGATCACACTGGGTATTAAGCCAAGCCACCCGAATACAGGTTATGGCTACATACAGCATGAGCCATTAACAGTAAGTGAAAATGTTTATAAAGTAAAAACATTCACAGAAAAGCCTGATCTCGAGCTGGCAAAAACATTTATTGCGAGCGGCGATTTTTTATGGAATGCGGGCATATTTGTGTGGCAGGTGAAAAATATCATCAAGGCATTTGAAACCCTGTTGCCCGAGATACATGAAGTGTTTGATGCAGAAAGAAATAATTTCAATACACCCAATGAACAGGATGCCATTGAAAGGATATATCCCCAATGTGTAAATATTTCCATTGACTATGGTATTATGGAAAAGGCCGATAATGTTTATGTGATCCCTGCTTCCTTTGGCTGGAGCGACCTTGGCACATGGAAAAGTGCTTACGAGACCATTGAAAAAGATTACCTGGAAAATGCAGTGGCTGGCGATAATGTTATAGTATTTGATTCCACTAAAAATATGGTGCATGCAGATGGCGATAAGCTTATCGTATTGCAGGGCCTCGATGATTATATTGTAGTAGACACCAAAGACGTGCTGCTCATCTGCAAAAAAGACCAGGAGCAGGAGATCAAGGAATACGTGGCAGAGATCAAGAGGAGTAAAGGAGATAAATATTTGTAGTAAGCTTTGCAAAGTTTAAAACTTTGGCAAAGCTGTTCAAGGTTTTTAGCAGCCTGTAAAGGGCTGCTATTTTTTTGTTACAGCTTTAGCATAATTTTGATTGCAACTAAATCTTTTCTTTTGAATTTACAGATCAACAGCAAGCTTCCTAACGTTGGCACTACCATTTTTACAGAAATGAGCGTACTGGCGCAGCAACACAATGCCATCAATCTCGGCCAGGGTTTCCCTGATTTTGGAATGGACCCTGGGCTGACAGGACTCGTGGCAAAAGCCATGGAGCAGGGCAATAACCAATACGTTCATATGAATGGATTACCCGACTTACGGGAACGCTTAGCCGAAAAAGTAAAAAAGCTATACGGTAATGGTATCAACGCCAATGATGAGATCACTGTTACGCCGGGCGGTACTTATGCTATTTACACAGCTTTCACTACTATCCTTAACAAAGGCGACGAAGTAATATTATTTGAACCTGCATACGATAGCTATATTCCTAATATCGAGATCAATGGCGCAGTGGCTGTTCCAGTTGCTTTACAATATCCTGATTACAGCATTGACTGGGATGAAGTAAAGCAGCGCATTAATGCCAGAACAAAAGCCATCATCATCAACAGTCCGCATAATCCTACAGGAGCTTTGCTTACAGAAGACGATATGCTGCAATTATCCAAACTTGTAGAAGGAACGGGCATTTTTATAATCAGCGATGAAGTGTATGAGCACCTTGTGTTCGATGATAAAAAACATATTTCTGTTTTACAATTCCCTGAATTATACAAAAGAAGTTTTGTCTGTTTTTCTTTTGGCAAAACCTATCATTGCACCGGCTGGAAAATGGGTTATTGCATAGCGCCTCCTCCGCTGATGGGAGAATTCAGGAAGGTACACCAGTTCAATTGTTTTACTTGCAACAGCCCTGTACAATTTGCACTCGCAGAATTTTTGCAGCAGGAAAACAAATACCTGGAGCTGGGAAAATTCATAGCGGGTAAAAGAGATTTTTTTATGGAAGCGATGAAAGCTACCCCATTCAAGCCATTACCAAGCTATGGTAGCTATTTTCAGCTGTACAGTTATGACGGTATCAGTGAAGAAACAGAAAAAGAATTTGCGATCCGCCTCATTAAAGAATATGGCGTAGCCACTATTCCTGTCTCCGCATTTTACCAATCGAAAAAAGAAAATAAAGTGC
>CAYOLS010000066.1:0-15069 GCA_964404845.1 uncultured Ferruginibacter sp.
ACCAGCAATGCCCATTTTTCAAATTCCTTTTTAAAAGGTATGAACAGTACACAGGATGCTACCACCGCAATGATGATGGATATTTTGAGCCAGAAATTTTTCTGTACCGTAACCAGTGTAATAAAAATAGAAATGATCATACCGATCAATGGCGCCAACACAATGAACAGGATCGTTTTCATGATCATTGAGCTGTCGATGCTTCCGAAACCCGCAGCAGCAATAGCAGCACCTGCAAAACCACCTATCAATGTATGTGAAGAAGAGGAAGGCAAGCCATACCACCAGGTAAGCAGGTTCCAGAAAATGGCTGCGATCAGGCCTGATAAAATGATGATCATACCCTGTGAGCCATCCACCACTTCGGGTTTAACGGTTTTGGCTACCGTATTCGCCACTGCATGGTCGCTAAAAATAAAGAAAGCCACAAAGTTGAAGAATGCTGCCCAGATCACTGCCTGGAAGGGTGTAAGCACTTTGGTACTTACGATGGTTGCTATGGAGTTGGCCGCATCATGAAAGCCATTGATAAAATCAAAAATGAGGGCCAGGGCTATAACTATTATTAAGACTGTGGTCATAGTTTTAATTTGGTAATTTGAAAATTTGATAATGCGATAATGGTCTTATAATTGGCACAGTATCAAATTATCAAATTGTTCAATTGATTATGCGTACTTAACAATGATGCTCTCAATTACATTGGCCGCATCTTCGCATTTGTCGGTAACGATCTCCATTACCTGGTAAATTTCTCTCTTCTTAATTACTTCTTTTGCATCAGATTCAGTAGCAAATAATCTTTCGATGCTCATGTCAAAAATATCATCGCCCTGGTTCTCGATGCTGTTGATGGCTACCAGCGCATCGGTGATCTGGCGCATATTTTTCATGTTGCGCAGCTCTGTAACGGCTTTGTGCACATGCTGTGTACCCAGGGCGATCAGGTCGCCGAATTTCTGGATACCGATATCATCAGGATTAACACGGTAGAAGTTGATCTTTTTGGCAGAAGCATAAATATAATCTGCAATATCATCCAGGGCGCTGGCAAGGTAGTGGATGTCTTCCCTGTCGAAAGGTGTGATAAAATTTTTGCCCAGTTCTGTAAAAATGCGGTGTGTATGTTCGTCATTCACGTGCTCCATATCCTCCAGGTCCTTGATGAGCCTTCCACGACGGTCAAAATCCGGCTCGTTCACTACTTCTTTTAATTTATTCCCCATCTTCACCAACTCTTCTGCCACACTCTCAAATAACTGGTAAAATACCCTGTCTTTTGGTAAAAACACTTTTAAGATCGAATTGAAACCCATTAGCTTAAATTTTATTGGCGCAAAAATAAAAAGATCGATTTCTTGTAGCTCATAAATATAAATGGTAATAATTTAGTAACATAGAGTTAATATTAAATTGTTATTCCTTTGCGGTTTAAAAACAGACCTGTGCTTAAAAAATACTTTTTTTTACTGCTATTAATAACCGTTTCTTCCCGGGTGGACGCCCAGTTTTTGATGGATATGGTAGATACCACTACTGAAACCGGCAGGGGAATGCTGAGTATTTATAAGAAATATGATCACCTGCGCTTTAGTGGTTATATCCAGCCGCAGTTCCAGGTGGCGGAAGAGGATGGCACCAAAACATTTGAAGGGGGGGATTTCGGGTCAAGGGTTGATAACCGTTTTATGCTTCGCCGCAGCAGGATTAGAATTGATTATGTACACTTTAAAGGAGAAGAAGGCCCCGGCGTTCAATTTGTTTTCCAGTTTGATATCAATGAAAGAAGGACTACCGTAAGGGATATTTGGGGCAGGGTGTTTGAAAATAAGTTCAAGCTGTTCTCCTTTACCACCGGTATGTTTGCCCGCCCTTTTGGTTATGAAGTGAACCTGAGCAGCAGCGACAGGGAAAGTCCTGAGCGGGGCCGTATGAGCCAGACACTGGTGAAAAGTGAAAGAGACCTGGGCGCTATGGTGAGTCTTGACTCCCGGCGAAACCAAAAGGGCTCTTTACTTAAATATATAAAAGCTGACCTTGGTGTTTTCAACGGGCAGGGTATTAATGCAGAGGGAGAGTTTGACAATGCAAAAGATGTGATTGGCAGGCTTTCACTCAAACCTTTGTACCTGGATAAAAAGCTTACATTGAGCGGAAGCGTATCTTACCTGCATGGCGGGCTGGAAAACAATACCAAATACACATACCGCACCGGTGAAGCCGCAGGCGTGAAAACGCAGGTGGTAGATTCTTCTTTGGATAATATCGGCCGCATTTCTCCCCGCCGGTATGCAGGGGCAGACTTACAGCTTAAACGGAAAAATAAAAAAGGTTATACAGAGATCAGGGCTGAGTACATACAGGGAACGCAAACCGGCACCGCTGCCAGCAGCGAAACCCCTTCTGCGCTGTTGACAGGTATGGATGGCTTTTATGCACGTAAATTCAACGGCGCCTATTTCTATTTTTTACAAAATATATTTTCAGCCGATCACCAACTGTTGGTTAAATACGATTGGTACGATCCCAATACCAGCGTAAAAGGAAAAGAGATCGGTGCACCCGGCTCTGATTTTTCTGCTGCTGATATTAAATACAATACACTTGGGTTGGGATACATATATTATATAACCCCTAATGTAAAATCCGTATTGTATTATGCTTCGGTAAAAAATGAAGTGACCAACCTGCCAGGCTATACAAAAGACCTGAAGGATAATGTGTTTACTTTCCGTTTGCAGTTCCGCTTTTAAGACTTTTTAATACACGAATTGTTTGAAGCTGTTAGCTTGAGCGGTATTAAATAGAGGTAGAGGCCCTCTGTGTCCTTTGCGTGCATTCCCTTTGCGTTTCTCTGCGGTTATCTTGTGGTCAGACCGGACCGGTCAGACCATGTAACAGCTGCCCCCATCTCATATCTCATCATTCATATCTCATCGCTCATACCTCCTCGTTTAACTACGTAACATTCGCTTAACACAGGCGTAACATTCGCTTAACCTTCCCTTCACTTTGCGGTAACATGTTGTTAAGTTCTTTGCAGCACAAACAAACAGGGAATGAGAAGCTTATTATTACTCGCTGCAGTGTTGTTCTTTAATACTGCTTTATTTGCTCAGAAAGGAAAAGTTGAAGGAAAAGTTACAGATGCCAATACAGGCCTTGCACTAAGTGGTGTATCGGTTGTAGAAAGCACCAGCGGCAAAGGTGTTGCTACCGGAACAGACGGCCGCTATGTAATAGATGTTACCGGTAAAACCATCAGCCTTGTATTTTCTTACAATGGTGTTACACAACAGGTAGATGGCATTGAAATTACAGAAGGCAAGGTTACTACACAGGACCTGGCCATTACTCCAAAAACAAAAACAGAGGAAGCAGTTGTTGTACGTTCTACCAGCACTGCCAGGAAAGAATCGGCAGCTGCACTGATCGCATTCCAGAAAAATACCAACACCGTAGCATCGGTGATATCTTCAGAAGCTATCAAACGTTCACCGGACAAGAACACAGGTGAAGTACTGAAACGCATACCGGGCGCCAGTATCCAGGAAGGTAAGTTCATTGTGATCCGTGGTTTGGCCGACCGTTACAACCAGGCCATGCTGAATGGTATCCTCCTTACCAGCACAGAGCCGGATCGTAAAACTTTCTCTTTCGACCTGATCCCGTCTTCAATGATCGATAACATCGTTATCAATAAAGCATTCGTTCCGGAGTATCCCGGCGAATGGGCTGGTGGTCTTATACAGGTGAATACAAAAGATATTCCTTCAAAAGATTTCTTCAACATTCAATTGGGTACGGGTTTCAATACACAAACCATTGGTAAGGATTTTTACAGGGACAAAGGTGCCAAAGCAGAATGGCTGGGCTTTGAAGACGACAGCAGGCGTTTACCTGGCAGCTATACCACCAAGGCTCAATTCGATGAATTGTCTCCGGCAGAAAAAACAGCCATCGGTAAACAAATGCGGAACAAATGGTCAGGAACAAAAGTAACTGCACCATTAAATGCTTCTGTACAGCTTAACGGGGGCTTTACAAGAAAACTATTCGGCAAAACGGTTGGCGGTAACTTCGGTATCAACTATAACAATACCAACAACTTCATCGACCTCGGTAACTACCTGAACAAAATATCTTCTACCATCACAGTAGAAAATGCATACGATGATGACCGCTACAGGGTAAATACTACAGCAGGTGCTTTTGGTAGTTTCGCTCTCCAGTTTAATAAGGACAATAAAGTATCGATCAAATCAATTGTAAATATCAACACATCAAGCTCGGTAACACAAAGAACAGGTGTGGATATTACAAGGGAAAGTGCATCACAAACAGGAAGGATCGTTGGTACTGAACTGTCATTCAAACAAAATACTTTCTTCACCGTGCAGGCAAATGGTGAACACAATCTTGCCAAACCTGTTAAGCTGAAATGGTATGGTGCTTTCAACATACTCGATGGTCATTCTCCTGATCAGCGCCGTCTTACTTACGACGAATCAACCACAGGTGGTTATGTAGCTATCATCTCTAATACATTGTCGCAACAAAGCGGTAGCCGTATCTTCCAAAGCTTAAGCGATTATATTTATACAGCAGGTGGCGACCTGTCGTACAACTTCAACATGTTCGACAAAAAGCAAACACTGAAAGGCGGTTACATGTTGCAGATAAAAGACAGGTTGTATGATGCAAAATTATTTGCGATCAATGTACCTAATCAAATTGCATTCAACTATAGCTTATTAAGATTGCCTGCTGACAAGATCTTTGTTCCTGAAAATTTTGGCAACGGAGATGATGATAAATTTGGTTTCGATGCCATTAAAGGAAGAACCTTCCGGTACATGGCCAACACCATTCTTAATGCAGGATTTCTCCAGTTGGATAACCAGCTTAGTGATAAATTAAGGATCGTTTGGGGTATCAGGGCTGAACACTACGACCAGCTGGTAGGTAGTGTAAAAAAATCTGATCCACGTCATACCTACAGCAAAGTATTTGATGTGCTGCCAGGCGTGAATGCTACTTACAAGATCAACAACAAAACAAACATCAGGCTATCAGGTTCTCAAACAGTGATCCGTCCTGAGTTGCGTGAACTATCATTCCTGAACTTATACGACTTTGAACTGAACGCTTCAGTACAAGGTAATCCTGACCTGGAGCGTACCAAGATCACTAATATTGACCTGCGTTACGAATTATACCCAAGAGCAGGTGAAACATTCTCTGTAGGTGCTTTCTATAAATTCTTTGATAAGCCGATCGAGCAACTGTTCAATGAAGGTTCCGGCGGTTCAAGCACATTTACTTATCAAAATCCTGAGAAAGCAACCGCTTATGGTGTGGAAATAGAATTCCGTAAAAAATTAGACTTTACACCGGCGCTGAAAAACTTCACTTTCCAGGCCAATGGTGCATACATCAACAGTAAGATAGAAGACAAAGGATTCAATGTAGACAGGGCTTTGCAAGGCCAGTCGCCTTACCTCATCAACATAGGCTTATTGTACGATCATGAAAAATCCGGTATCAATGCTACGTTGTTGTACAACCAGATAGGCGAAAGGATCTACTTAGTGGGTGATATCTCTGCAGGTGCCGGTTCTCCTGATATTTATGAAGCGCCAAGGCCATTGCTGGACTTCCAGGTAAGTAAAAAATTACTGAAGAATAAAATGGAATTGAAACTGAATATCTCAGACCTGTTGAACCAGAAACAAATTTTCTATCAAAATACCAACGATAAAAAAACTTACCAGAAAGGTGAAGACCTGTACAGGTTCACAAGGAGGTTCGGAACAACATTCGGTTTAACGGCTAATTACTCTTTATAATAAAAACAACATGGATTCGCAGGTGACAATACCTGCGATCAAAAACTTGATAAAACAAAAAAATAATCAACAGATGAAAAAGTACATTCTTTTTTTAGTAGCTATTGCTGCGATCGCTGTTACCAGCTGTCGTAAAATAGAACAAGACGGCGAAATCGTTTATGTGCCGCAGCCAGGTGGCGGTGGTGGTAGCAATACCGGTCAAACCATTACCCTGCAGGGAAGAATCGATACCAACATGGTATTGAAAAAGCAGAATACCTATATTTTAAAAGGGCTGGTGTACATTGTTGGCAACAAAACATTAACGATTGAAGCAGGTACTGTTATCAAAGGCTCTTTCAGTGGTTCTGATGTGGCAGCGCTGGTGATCACCCGTGGTGCCAAGATCAATGCACAAGGTTCTCCTACAGACCCGATCGTATTTACTTCTGCTGCACCTAATCCACAATCAGGCGACTGGGGCGGTATTGTGATCTGCGGTAAAGCAGGCATCAACGCCAGCTTCAATGGTGTAAACGGTTTATACCAGGTAGAAGGTGGTATTGATAATGGTAATAAAGATGGTCTCGCAGGCTCTGGCGATGCAGTTGCACCAACTCCTGTAAACGACGACAGTTCAGGTGTGCTCAGCTATGTGCGTATTGAATATGCTGGTTATGCATTTCAACCAGATAAAGAGATCAACAGCCTGACACTGGCTTGCGTTGGTAACAAAACACAGATCGACCATGTACAGGTTACTTATGCAAAAGATGATGCGTTCGAATGGTTTGGTGGTACGGTTAATGCTAAATTCCTGATCGCTTACAAAACGCAGGATGATGATTTTGATACAGACAACGGCTTCAGCGGTAAAATACAATTCGGCCTTGTAATGCGTGATTCACTGATCGCTGATATCTCAACTTCAGAGGCTTTTGAAAGTGATAACAACGCAAGCGGTACAACTGCTACTCCTAAAACAAGCCCGATCTTCAGTAACATTACTGTATTGGGTCCAAGGGCAACTTCATTGAACCAGGGTAACACTTTGTTCAGGGCAGGTGCACAGATCAGGAGAAACTCTGCACTTTCTTTATTCAACTCTGTTATCATGGGCTGGCCACAAGGTATTTTGATCGATGCGAGCACAGGCTCTCCAACAGACAATAATATCAACGACAGCTCTCTGCGTATCAGGAACGTAACCCTTGCCGGTAACAATGTAAGCTTTAAGTACAGTGCAAGCTCAGGCAGTCCTACAGGCGCTACTGATGCAAGCATCACTGCTTTCTTTACGAATCCTTTTTACAACAATGATATTTTAACAAACGCAGGCGATGCCAAACTGATACAGCCGTTTAACTATGCCTCACCAGATCCAACGCCATTTGCAGGTACTTCAGGTAATGCCAAGATCCTGAACCAGGGCGAATTCAGCGATGCTAAATTCAATGGTGACAGCTTCTTTGATAAAACTGTGACCTTCCGTGGTGCTATTGCTCCAGCTGGTCCTTACACCAGTTGGTGGAAAGGCTGGACTGTGTTTAACTAATTTAAGTTTAAACGTATTCTTTTGTAAAAGGCAGCACAAGGCTGCCTTTTATCTTTCAAAACAAAATGGTTTGTTCATATTAACTTAATAATTCCATAACGGGATAAATGAGGCGGAGTCTGTTTTTTGTTTCATCTTACAGCCGTATTCATCTACAACGTTAGTAAGTTTTTCCTTAAGCAAATAGCAAGTTTTAATCATGCTTGTACCAGCTTTATTCTTAGAGCTGGTTTTTTATTTACGGCTACTGAAGATTTGATCCCGGTCAAATTATCAAGGTTACAGGTTAAATGTAAACGTCGCAGTTTTATAACGACATAATCTTCGGTTAATATTTTCTTTACATGGCCGGGGTAGTTTTGTCTCAAACGAACTAATGTATGAAAAAGAAAAGATCACCCACAGTAAAAGCGATCGTCGACAGGCATATTGCGGACAAAGAAGACATCATCCGGGAAGAAGATATGAAGGATATGAAGCTTGGTGTGGAGGAAAATGATACTGAATGGCCTCAATTTGCGGAAGCACAGGATGTCTCTGTATCGCATACAGATGACGCCGCAAAGAACTGATCTTTTTACACTAATCCCTGTATTAATAGTACTGTCAGCCTGAACTTGCAGAAGACCTGTTATTAATAAATGTTCAGGAAGTAATAGCTTCGCCTGCTGTCGGTGCAGCACCGGTATCCTTACTCTTTTTAGTTGGCTTGTCTTTTTTGGCAGGCTTCGCTTTTGTAGGTTTTTTAGGGGGCTTTTGCTTTCGGGGTTTTGTCTTTTGCCGGCTTGGCTTTTTTGTCAGCTTTTTTATCAGCTGCTTCTTTCTTCGTTTTTTTAGCAGCCCCGGCTGTTAATACCTTGCTCGCTTTTTTTACTTTCTTATCAAATTTTTTATCTCCTACTGCTTGTTTGATATCAGTGAATATCTCGTTGAGTGTACTGGCCACTTCCTTGCGCAAGCTTTTTTTTGATGTTGGACCTGTCGTTGTTTTTTTTGTCTTTGCCATTTTATTTACAGATGATATACTGCAAACTTAACAATAAGATAATAGCGGCAATGTTAAGTTTTGTGAATGTGCCGGCAGTTATCACCCCGCAATTGCGTTTGCCGCATCCTCACCTGTATTGATGGCACCTTCCATAAAGCCCTGCCAGTCCGCCAGGTGCTCACCGGCAAAATGTGTATCCCGGAAAGGTTTTTTTAGTGCCGTCATAAGGGTGAACCATTGCCCTGGCTTGTATAAAGCATACGCTCCTCTTGAAAATTCATCGTTGCCCCAGTAGTAATTGGTATGACTGATTATCTTTTGGCTCACGTCGCCAAAAGCCGGCTGCAATGCCTGTGTAATAACGGAAGAATGAAAAGCATCGTTTTGATTAGCGATTACTGCGGCTTTATCGCCAATAGTGTAGCTCATTAAAACACCTTTGGTTCCTGCCTGATTTTTGGCAGCATTGTAAAAATAATGTGCGGGCAGGTCGGTCACCATATCAAAATCCTCCGGCCAGAAACGTTCACTGAAAAGCACCGGGTGCTTATTGATGCGGGCATATTGCAATGATTTGATGGCAGCTGTTTTTTCCGGTGGCAATGCAGGTAGCCACTCAATATTATTAATGGAAAAAGTAGGCAGTGTACAGATCACTTTATCAGCACTGAACTCGGCGCCGTTCTTGCAGGTGATGCGGGCCATGCTACCTTTCTGATCGACCTTGGTTACAAAATGACCCGGTAAGATATTTTCTTTGCCGATCGCTTCTGCCAGCTTTTGTGCCAGCATGCCATTGCCTCCTTTTATTTTAAGGTCCATTTCATTTTTCTCACTACTCTCTGCATATTCAGCGAGCGCAGCATAAGCAGAAACATGGCGGATACTTTCACCAAAGTCTGTACTGTCAAGCAGTTCACGCAGGTCAAGATCCCGGCCTTCGCAGCCATTGTTTACCAGGTAACGCCACCAGTCGTAGCTGTCCAGCTTTTTCTTTTGTGATAAGCTGATGCCTTCATATTTTTCGAGGACCTGCTTCCATTTTTTATTCCAGTCATCAGAATAACCCCATTGACCTTTAGGCGAATATTGTCCTTTGTACAAAAGGTGTGATTCAAACTGGTTATTCAATAGCTCCAAATCAAATTCCTGGCACAGCTCTTTGATACGTGTGTGTGAATTGCCTACCCATTCGGCACCCAGTTCTACTACCAGTTCTTCGCCTGGTATCTTGTAGGAATGTACTCTTCCCCCGATCCTGTTGCGGGCTTCCAGCACTGTGACCTTAATACCTTTTTTGTGCAATGCATACGCAGCTGCCAATCCAGCAAAGCCGGCACCGAGAATTATGACATGTCTTGGTTGGGAAATAAAAAATGCAGAAGCATTTTGTGCGCTTAATAATGTGCCGGCTACAATTACTGCACTTTCTTTAAGGAAGGATCTGCGGGAGCTCATGACAGAAACAGTTAGTTGTTGAATGTATGTGAATGTAAAACTGCTTTGCGGATATTTCTATACCTATTTTGGGGTAGCGTAGGATATTGACTGAAAAAGCCCAAATGAATATTTTGGCTGCTAAAGAAATTTTAAAGAGAAATTAATCAGGGATTCATTCCCGTTTTGCCGCTCACCGGAGCGGCTGTGTTTTGCAAAAGATCGAACACTATAATTTCATTGTTGCCTTTTTGCAGCCATCCGGCAGGGCAATACAATCTTTGCTGTGGCCCTGCATTCCAGTACCGGCCAAGGTTATGGCCATTTACATATACAACGCCTTTGCTGTATTGGCTCATGTCGAAAAATGTATCGCCCAACTCATTTAAGGTAAAGCTGCCTTTGTAAAAAATACCATCATGAAATCCTTCGGGATATTTTGGCTTCAATGTTTTGATGAATTTTTCATCAAGCGGTAATAATTGCACCTGCCAGTTCATCAGTGTCATGCCATTCAGTGTAACCCTGTCGGTGATGCCTTTGCGGTCGATCATGTATTGGGCAAAATTGATATGCCCCATTCCTTCCACCAATATTTGCAGTGAAGGATTTTTTGTGGATGTCTTCGGAATTTTTATTGTCCACCTGCCACCATCCCTGTGAATGGTGTCTATCAATTTGCCATCAACAAATACCATGGCAAAGTCATGCGGTTCTGTTATGGTTAAGTTGCCGGAGTGATGACCAATGAGCGTAGTGCTGTATAAGATCAATCCCTGGTTTTGACCGTAATATTCCATGGGCTTTGGCTGTACACTGAATTGCGCAGGTGGCAGCTCTTTCCAGATGGTGCTGAATGGCGACATTTTAATATCATCTATTGCAATTGTTTTTTGCGGAGCCGGAACAGGCGGCAATTGTTTGCCGGTGTAACTTTCTATCAGTGAGCGCAGCATAAAATATTTGGGAGTAGCATTGCCATTCTCGCTGATAGGCGCATCATAATCGTAGCTTGTAATATCAGGCTGGTATTGCGTAGGTGAAAATGCATTGGCACCTGCGGTGAACCCAAAATTGGTACCGCCATGTATCACATAAAAGCAAAATGATCTTTTGTTTTGTAACAGGTAGATAATTTCTTTTTTGAGTGCATTGGTATCGGGCCTTTGCCATTTTTCTTTCCAGTGTGTAAGCCAGCCGGGATAAGTTTCGGAACTAAAAGAAGGAACGTTTGGATTTTGTGCAGTGGCCGTATTAAAATCATCATCGCTGCTGCCGGAATCCAAACCAATGGCGGCACCATCTACCGTGCCTGCTTCCAGCATATAAGTGGTAGGGCCGTCAGCGGTGTAAAAAGGGCCAGGTATGCCATTGTCGAACCATAATTTTTTAATGGCTTTTAAATAATTTTTATCATTACCAAAGCTGCCATATTCATTTTCAATTTGCGTCATCAGTATCGGCCCGCCGTTGCTGATAAGCAATGGTCGCACTTCTGCTGCAAGTCTTTTAATGTAACGGCTTACGGCATTCATGTAACGGGTATCCATGCAACGCACTTTGATATCAGGGTATTTAAGCAGGTAGCTGGGCAGGCCGCCGAAATCCCATTCGGCACATACATAAGGACCGGGCCTTAATATCACCCACATATTTTCCTGCTGGCAAAGACGGATAAACTCAGCAATATTTTTATTATCGCTACTAAAATCAAATACGCCTTCTTTTGTTTCGTGGTAATTCCAGAATATGTATACGGGAATGGTATTACAGCCCATGGCTTTGGCCATTTGTATGCGATGTCTCCAATACATTTTTGGAATGCGTGCAGGATGCATTTCTCCGCCGATGACCTGGAATGGTTTGCCGTTCAGTAAAAATTCTTTCTTTGAAAAAGAAAAACTATTTTTTTGTTGTGCCATGCAAGGCATCAATACCAACAGGAACACAACCAATAATATGTAACGGGAAATTTTTTGCATGCAGCAATTTACTCGTTCTGTAATAAAACTTTTGCCCTGTTTGAATTTTATACAATACTAATGTCAGGCTAAGCTTGTGGAAGCCGTTGTCAGACGATGAATAAACCTGCCTTCGGCAAACTCAGGCTGACAACGTTTGAATTTAAAAGTTATATATAGAATTTCATTGCAACCGGTTGCACATGTAAGTTGTTCCCTAAACCGGAAGAAAGGGGATCAGTGTTGTGGTTGCAAAGCCTGTATTTTCTCCAGGATCTCGGCATTGTTGAAAGGCTTTACCACGAAGGAATCGGCCATGGAGTCTTTGATAGACTGGCTGGTAATGTTACCGGCAGAATAGAGGATCACGGGAATGTGTTTATGAGGATCGCTGGTTTTTAAATTTTTGCAGATATTACGGCCATCGGTGCTGCCAAGGTAAATATCCATCAGGATAAGATCGGGATGAATATCATCCACAACTGGTATGACCTTTGAGCCATCTAGCAGTGCGGTAACCTGGTAATGGGATCGTTTTAATACCAACGTTACCAGTTCAAGCAGGTCAGCATCATCGTCCACAACTAAAATATGAGGCATGTACTAGGATAAAATGAGCAATGTGAATACAACAGCCAAAAGCAAGCCAAACTGGCATTATCTGTATACGCCAAATGGATTATTTTCATTGAATTATCACTATATTTAATAAGTTGAACAAACCTGAAAGTATTTTTAAAAGTGCATCGAATATGTCGAATGAAGACATGGAAAGGCATGAGGCCATGCTTGCAGCCATCATTGATTCATCGGATGATGCTATTATCAGCAAGGATCTGAACGGTGTCATCACCAGTTGGAATAAGTCGGCAGAAAGGATATTCGGCTATACGGAACCGGAAGTAATAGGCAAACATATTTCTATTTTAATACCCCAAGAGCGCCTGGAAGAAGAGAATATGATCATCAGCCAGCTAAGGCAGGGCAACCGGATCGAGCACTTTGAAACCATCCGCATCACCAAATCGGGGAAGAAGATACACATTTCGCTCACTGTATCACCAATAAAAAACAGGGAAGGGATTACGATCGGCGCTTCAAAAGTAGCAAGGGATGTTACCCGGCAAAAAGAATCGCAGGAGCTGCTGCAGCAATATGCCGACCGGCTGGAGCTCATCAATACCATTGGCCGCAATATTGTTTCTGAGCTGGATGCGGAAAGTATACTGCAGAAAGTAACAGATGCCAGCACTAAAATCTCCGGCGCTGCTTTTGGTGCTTTTTTCTACAATAAAATTGATGCAAAGGGCCAGGCTTACATGCTGGTAAAGTTGTCGGGCGCTCCTATGGAAGCATTCGAAAGGTTTGGTATGCCAAGGAACACAGCGGTCTTTCAAAAAACTTTTAGCGGCGAAGGCATTTTTCGATCGGATAATATTACCAAAGATCCCCGTTACGGAAAAAATGCGCCGCATAAAGGCATGCCGGAAGGGCATTTACCGGTGGTAAGTTATTTGGCCGTGCCCGTAGTATCGCAAAGTGGTGTTGTTGTTGGCGGCCTTTTCTTCGGGCATCCTGAAGAAGGGATATTTAAAGAAGAGCATGAGAGCCTGGTAGCGGCAATTGCTACACAGGCGGCCATAGCACTGGACAATGCAAAGCTGTACGAAGAAGTAAAGGTGCTGAATGCACAAAAAGATGAGTTCATCGGTTTTGCCAGCCACGAGTTAAAAACACCGCTTACTACAGCAATGGGCTATGTACAGCTGATGCAGAATGAACCAGAAATGTCGCCCGAGTATATTCCAAAGGTCAGCAAGCAGATGAAAAGATTGTCTGCTATCATTGCCGACCTGCTGGATATTTCCAGGATACAGGCCGGTCGTCTTGATCTGCATTTTAAACATACAAGCCTGCAGGAATTGATCAGGAACAGTATTGAAGCATTGGGGCAAACTGGCACTGCTACTCATAAAATTGAATGTGAGCTTCCTTTGACAGATATTTCCATATCAGTAGATGAACAAAAAATGGAACAGGTACTGGTAAATCTTTTGAGCAATGCCATCAAGTATTCCCCGGAAAAAAATAAAGTATTGCTGTCTGCAGCACAGGTAGGTGATCAACTTGAAATAAGTGTACAGGATTTTGGGGAAGGCATACCAGAGCAGCACATAGAAAAAATATTTAAACGTTTTTACAGGGCGCCTGCTTTGAACAACAATGCCGAAGGGCTTGGTCTCGGCCTCTATATTTCACAGGGCATCATAGAAGCGCATTCAGGCAAGATATGGGCGGAAAGTGAACCAGGTAAAGGCGCTACTTTTCATATCATGTTCCCGGTAGAAAGAATAAAGATCTACAGTTGATGAGGATGCCAGCCTGAAAAGATATAAGCTATGAGATATGAACGATGAGATAGGCAATGTTAACCTTCAACACTGAACCTCTGAACGTTTGAACCTTTCTGCCAAATAAAAAGGCCTACACAACGTGCAAGCCTTCCATTAGTAATAAGATATACTTACACTATTTCGGCAAACTCTTCGGCCGGCATTAAATTGCTCAGCATATTTTTTACAGGGAAAGGCAGTTTTTCCTGCTTCATTATTTTGGCTGCATTGAGGATGCTGCGGATGGCAGCCATGGTCTTATCGGGATAATTCACCTCCACAATTTCATTGCTTGCGATCCATGCGGCAATTTTATCCTGCTGTTTGAGCGATAGTTTTTTTATAACGGGTACGCCCATTTCTTTCAGCGCAGCAGCATTGCAATGTTGTTCATACTGGCTTTTCATCGGCACTACCAGCAATTTTTTCTTCATGTACAAGGCTTCGGCAGGTGTTTCAAAACCGGCGCCGCAAAGAATGCCTTCGGCGCTGCTGCAACTGCTGATAAATTCATGATTGTTGATCGGCCTTATCCAGCAATTGCCTTCTGAATAAGCTTTATCAGAATGCTTGCTGAAAATATGCCACTGCACAGACTTGTACTGCGATAATACCTTGATCATTTTTTTATCGCTGTAAGCTGGCAGGTAAACGGTGTAATGTCCCAGGTTGCGGATATAGGCATTGCGTATCTCCGACCTGATCACCGGCGTAAAAGTAGCGGCATCGTATTCTTTAAAATGAAAACCGATGCCCATGCTGCAAGGTGCATAATAACGAAGCACCAGCCATGCCATAGGATCGTATTTTTTAGGAACCGGCGACTGTTTGCCGATCACCGCAAACTGGTGGCTCATGGCGATGCAGGGAATATTTTTATTGCGGCATGCCCAGGCACTGAGGG
>CAYOLS010000067.1:0-14930 GCA_964404845.1 uncultured Ferruginibacter sp.
AGAGAGGTAAGGAGAGAATTGTAAACGCATGGGTGGTTTGATATTTTCAAAACCGGTGATAAGTCCCGATTGTGTGAGAAAGCCGTTCACATTCGGGTCCATGGATTGCCAGAACAATTGCTCATCACTTTTCCTTCTTTTACGAACAATGTTCATTCCCCAGTCCTGTATATTTTTTTTACCAAAACGAATGGCGGAATAAGGAATGAACATTTCAAAGCTCCAGCCATTTTCCAGCAACTTTGTTTTGCTTTGCCATACGGCATTCCAGCTAAAATCCTCACTGTTGTCATTGCTGGAAGATACTTTGGCATCCCACTGTTCGCCCAGCGGCGTTACAAAATATTCAAAGCCATTCAGGCGGTCGTTGTAAGTATCAAATATTACTCCCACAAAATCATTGTTGCCAAAGCCATCCCTGCCTTTCAGTTCCATGGCAATGCTGTCCTTGCTTTTTTCATACATATAACCTCCAATGAAAATACCTTCATCATTGTACAGGAAATAGACTTTGGAAGGGTTGTGGCCTTCGGGTTTAAAAGGCGTGGGGCGTAAACAGGTAAAGCTATCTGCCAGCGGTGCTCCCTGCCAGCCCGGTTCATCCAGTACGCCATCAATTTTAAAGCTGGCGTTGGTTTTTTTAATGGGAAGCTTGCGCTGCGGGATCTTATTTTGAGCGGTTGAGCTCAATGCAGCAAATAGAATACACAGGCCGAAGGCCGGTATCTTTAAAAATTTCATGGCTATACTTTTAAGTGGCGTTGCTTACCGTCATGACAATTCCATGACGATGCTAAATTAAACGTGCAGCGTGCTCAAAAGTTACCGTTCATCATAAGAAAATTTTATTGGCAATGTTTTAACAAGGCCTTCTTTGCTACATAACTACAAATGTTATGGGCTGTCGCCTGTATGCTTTTACAGGCTTATTGTATTGAATAGCAGGGTTCCATTTAGGAGATTTTTTAATGACCCTTGTAGCTTCTTCTTCCATCCCGTACCCGAAACTGGTTTCCGTGGAAATATCCGACAGGGAGCCGTCAGGACTTACTATGAACCGTACAATTACTTTGTAAGTTCCTTCAGGCGCTTTCTTTTTTACGGGAACATTTGGATTTAGATTTTTTACAATGTGATTTCTCCAGCCATCGTTTCCGCCACTAAATTCAGCTTCCTGTTCCAGAATAAAATCACGGATCTCTTTCCCGGTAGAATCAAAACCTTTTGCAATTTCTTTTTGTGAAGAGGGATCATAATGAGATTCTGCCCGGAGCCTACCATTTTCAAAATAATGATAGCTGTATACTCTTTCTGACCGGTCATTATAAAAGGAGGAGTCAAGCAACTGGCCATCTTTATAAAAAGACCTCGAAATGCCTATTGGCTTTTTGTAAGCAGTGTCCTTGTAATTTGTTTCGCTGTATAATTTGCCGGTGGACATATAAAACCTCTTGTAATTCACAAGGTCATTGGCAGAGGTCACTTCTACTTTTAGAAAAGCCTTATCCGGGGTAGTTTTTACCCAGGAAGAATCATAATAATAGATCTTCTGTGAGCGGGCTGTAATACAGGTAAGCAACAGGAGTACGGGTAATACAATATTTTTTATCATAGCGGTTGCAAGGTAAAGCTTATACAAAAAGATCGTTGAACAATTCACCACCCGGTGTTACTGCGTATTTGCTGAGGTCGGTAATACCTTCTGCGGCCAGTACTTCTTCATCAATAAAAGTATTGCCGGTGCATTCTGAAGAAGGTTTGGAGAGAATGATATGTGCAGTGTCTGCAATGATATCCACGGTGCGGCTCATTTTCATGAGCGCTTCGCCGCCCAGTAAATTATTAACTGCGGCAGTAGCGATGGTCGTGCGGGGCCACAGGGCATTAGCAGCAATATTGTATTTTTTTAATTCTGCCGCCAGTCCCAATGCGATCATACTCATATTGTATTTGCTCATGGTATAAGCCAGGTGACCTGCAAACCATTTTTTATCCATATTGATCGGCGGTGATAAATTCAGGATATGTGCATTGATTCCTTTTTTAAGATGGGGAATGCAGGCACGGCTCATCATAAAAGTACCACGAACGTTGATATCGTACATCAGGTCGAAACGCTTGGGCTCCGTTTGCTCTGTAGGGGTAAGGTTGATGGCAGAAGCATTATTGATGAGGATGTCGATACCGCCGAATCTTTCAATTGTTTGTGCCACCACGGTATCTATCTGGTCTTCAAAACGGATGTCGCATTGCACCGCCAGGGCTTTACCGCCGGCATCTTCCATTTCTTTTGCCGAAGAAAAAATAGTGCCGCCCAGCTTTGGATTTTCTTCCACGCTTTTGCTGGCAATTACAATATTAGCGCCTTCGGCAGCCAGCTTTAGCCCGATCGCCTTACCAATACCACGGCTTGCGCCGGTGATGATGACAGTTTTGTTTTGGAACATAGTAGAGTAGGTTGATGGTTCACAGATGAGAGTTAAGTAGCCTATAGTCCATAGACCATAGTGAATAGACCATGGGCTATGGACAATGGACCATGGTCTAACTCAACACCGCTTCATGCGTAATGTTGGTATTGTATAATTTGGAAATTGGGCAATTGGCTTTTGCATCTGCTACAGCAGCAGCAAATTGCTCTTCGTTAATACCAGGAATAGTTGCTTTTACATTCAGGTGAGATTCTGTGATGGTACCATCTGCCAATGTAATATCACATCTTGTTTCCAGTGTATCGGCAGTAAAGCCGGCAGCATTCAGCACAAAGCTGAGCTTCATGGTAAAGCAGCCTGCATGTGCTGCAGCTACCAGTTCTTCGGGGTTGGTGCCTACACCATCTTCAAACCTGCTGCTGAAAGAATATTGTGTTTTATTCAATGTAGTACTTTGCGTGGTAAGATGTCCTTTGCCTTCTTTACCTGTTCCCTGCCAAACGGCGGTTGCATATCTTTTCATGTTCTTAGAATTTAGTTTTTAGAATTTGATTATTGTTTATGTAATATTTTTTCAATATACGCCGTTTCGTCGTAGCCAACTATTATTTCATTATTAATTTCTATAACTGGGCGTTTGATGATGCTGGTATGTTGCTGCATGATCTGTATAGCTTCCGCCTGGTTGTTTACAATACCCTCATAGGCATTCATGATCTCCTTCCAGGTAGTGCTTCGTTTATTGAAAATAGTTTCCCAGCCTTTTAGCTTACTCCAGGCTTTTAATTTTTCTGTGCTGATACCTTCTTTTTTGTAATCGTGTAATTCAAAAGAGATATCATTTTTTATAAGCCATTTGCTGGCTTTTTTAATGATATCACAATTGGGTATGCCATACATTTTCACCATGCCAATTTGTTTTACTGCTTCTTTGGTAAGAAGCATTTTTCCGGCCTCGAAGTTACTATAACAAAGGGAAAAAATTTAGTTGCAAAGTGATGGTAGTATGCCTGCCGGATTTTTAAAGATCATTCAGCAATCATCACTAAAATGTGCCGTAGGCATAACCTGTTCTCAGACCATTTATGATGATGTTTGCCTGCTCCGTAGGAACTTCCTTACAGGCGGCTTCGCAGGAAACTCCTACGGAGTTGTTTGGATCCCTGCTATGTTTGGAGGTATAAACAGGAGGCTCCGTAGGAGCCTGTCAAGAAGTATTGTAATTTAAATGTGACTATCTTTTAGAGAAGATTACATCGGGAATTGCGCAGCAGGAACCTGTACAATACCGGTAACGGTTTTAATATGGCGCTGCTTAAAGTCCTGGCTGGCTTCCATGCCCATACCATCTATTATTTGAGTAAGCGTCCGGATCTTCACCGGTTTTTCTGTATAAAATTCCCAGCCAATACGACTCCTGTCCCAGTAAAGCTCATCGGTGTTCAGTTTTTCACCTTTTGTATTGGTGACTTTCACACTGTCACGCAAATAAATAATGCTTTGGCTTTCTTTATAACGGCCATAGAGTGCGGTAAGCTTGCTTTCAACAACACCTGAATCATTATAAAAATCTACCGCCAGTGTTTTTGGAAATTCAATATAGGTAACGGTGTCCTGTACACGCAGCATTAAAGGTGATGTAAGAATGGCTTTTGTTTTGCCACCTGTTGTAAAAGTGATCACTACGTTTGTCGCTTCTTCTTTACCGATCTTTTTCTGGTACAACTCTTTTACTTCGCCCGGGTCATTTTCGCAGGCAGCTAAAAAAAGGCAGCCTGTTATAAGGACTGCCGTGAATAATTTATATGAAAAACGACGAATCATGAATGATTAATCATATTTAGGTTTCAGGAACCAGCTTGCATTCATGTTTACACCAATGGTAAATCTCAAAATACCTTCCCTCAGGCTTTGGCTGTTTTTATTGCCCCTTGCGCCAATTTCCACGCCTGCATTCAGCGTTGCTTTACCGGTGTAATAATTATAGCGCTCCAGTTTGGTCAGCGGCATTCCGGCACCAAAAGTAAAGGCATAAGCAGAACGGTTCTGATCATCCAGCTTTATATAATCGTTGCCATAGTAAAAACCTGCACGGTATTTTACAAAGTTCCAGTATTTGGAGGCAGGTGTATTGAATTTCGCAGGGAAATATTCAGCACCCACTCTTACGGTATAAGTATTCTGCACCGCATCTTTCTGGCCATAATAACGGTAATCGCTCCAGTTGGTCATTTCAATATCGGCGCCCCACAGCCAGTTGCTGTTTGTATAGGTAAAACCTGCGCCATAAGTTGCAGGTATCCTGATCGTTCCTTTTGCACCTATGATAGCAGAAACGGTATCGATGGTATAAGTACCGCCGCCGCCATCGTATGAAAATGTTTCATTGATATGATCCCTTTTGCCGCTCAGGTTTTGCTGAAGCTTTGCATAAGCGCCCAGGCGCAAAATGCTGGCTTTGCTCTTTGCAGGGTTCAGGGTATCGTTCTTGTTGATCTTGATCTCGTACTGTACACCAAGGTCAAGGAACATACCACCGAACTGCGTTTTGGTGGCGGTATTTGACTTATAGTAAATTACTGTATCGTTGATGAAGTTGAGCTTGGTGCTGTAATCTTTTGATCCGAAAGAGTAGCCTGTATTTAAACCGAAGCTAAAGTTTTTGATCTTGATGCCTGTGCTGATATTGGCCTGCGTAATACCGCCGTTGCCTTCGTACAAAGTATTCAGGCTATCTATATTCGTGAGCCTTTCATTTTTTTCGATCTTATAGTTGATACGGGTCACAGGGCGAAGGCCGAAACTAACACCCCAGGAATTACCCTTTTTCTGCATTTTTTCAGATGCAATGGGGAAACCTATCTGTAAATAAGAAATGAATGTGTTGACAGATTTGAATTTTTCCGGACTGTTATTGCTTTTAAGGTTGCGGATATCCACGCTGGCACCCAGGTCGAAAACCGTATTCCTTAAACCCGCCAATGAGGCCGGGTTCACAAAATTGATGCTCTGCCCATCGGAAAACCCGGCTGAAATGCCACCCATGCTACGGTTGGTCATGTTCTGGTTTGGAGCGATATCCCCAATGCCATACCTGGAGTATGGAGAGTTTTCCTGCGCTATGGCCAATGATGAAATAAATGAGGCGGCAATAAGCCCGAGGGTTCTCTTAAGTACAGCAGTTGTTGGTTTCGCTAAGTGCATACAGTCCTTTAAATAAAAAATTATGGTCGGCAAATATCCTGTATTTAAGTTGACTGGCAAAATAGGCCGAATTACCCCCCGTTAATACCACGTTAAAGTTCCCTAATTTTTGCTCATATTTTTCTATGAAACCCTCTATTTCATTGATGATCCCGACGATGACACCGCTCTGCAGGTTGGTCTTTGTATCGTATCCAACCAGTGGGAAATTCCAGTCTGCTGAAGCCAAAGGCAGCTTAGCAGTATACTCGTGCATGGACCTGAAACGCATATCCATACCTGGCGAAATGGCCCCACCAAGGAACTGGTGATATTGATTTATAAAATTATATGTAATGCAGCTACCCAGTCCGATCACCAGGTTGTTTTGGTTAGGAAAAAAATGAACGGCTGCTGCCATTAAAGCCAGCCTGTCGGCCCCGATGGTCTCCGGTTTGCCTACCGGCGTGGTAAAATTTATTTTAGTAAGATGCGAGAGTTTGTGAAACCGGCTATGCGCAGCCAAAATATGCTCAATATTTTCATTGTGATTGATAACGGAAGAAAGGATCGTTTTGGCTGGCTTTGTCTTTTCTACAAGAGAAAGGATCGTTTCATCCGAATCATCGGCCAGGAATATCTCTTCTATAAATTCATCGTTCCTGAACAGGGCAACTTTTAAGCGGGTATTTCCAAAATCAAAACAGAGTGTAACCATGTGGCGTGTATTAATTGAATTTAAACCCTTCAAGGTTTTTAAAATGCCCGTTCATTTTTATTTTGCCTTTCAGCAGGTCCATGTGTTCCATAATGGGCAACACTTTGGTAAGATGGCGTTTTAAAAATTCTTCCCTTTGCAGCTCCTGCGGTAATTCCAGCAGGTGGTATTCATCTTCCAGCGAAAGCCCTGCATGGTGTGCCACATCAAAACTGATAAGCTCTGAATCCTGTTTGCCAAAATCTTTTGTTACGCCCAATCGCTCATGCAAAGCACGGATGCCTTGCAGGATGATCTTCATTTTGGCGGGGCTCCGTTTGGCGTTGTTGTCGGGATAGGTAACAATGGCGCCGCTGTACAATTTATCCGGCAATTCCTTTACAACTTCCAGCACTTTAAACACAGATTCGCCCTGCGTTTTAATATCCATCTTGCCGTCTTCGTATTCCTTGCTGATCTCTTTTATCTGCACAAGCGTGCCCATCTCAGCTACTTTATCATTGATCACAGCCGGTATACCGAAGGGTTTGCCTGAAAGCTGGCAATCTTTGATCAGTTGCTTATAACGTGGTTCAAAAATATGCAGGTTTAAATTTTCGCCCGGGTATACAACAAGCCCTAAAGGAAATATGGGAATGAAATTGGTCATGCTTTTAATTGGACATCAAATTTAGTTAATTAACTATGAGATATGAACTATGAGATAGGAGATATAAGATAGGAACTATGAGTGATAAGATATGAGTGATGAACTATTGACCAAAATTCTACTTAAACTTATCAGCCAATCAACTTATTTTGCATTCATGTGGCAGCAGCTGAAACATGACCTGGGCAACGATGATTTTAAAAGTCTTGCACGCAGCATTTCATTGGTAGAAAATGAAGTGCCGGGGTATGAACAGTTCTTACAGGAATTACCGCAGGGGAATGCTGCCATTGTAGGTATTACAGGCCCTCCGGGTGCAGGAAAAAGCACTTTGACTGATGCGTTGATCGGCGCTTATGTAACAGAAGGAAAAAAAGTAGCGGTGCTTTGCGTAGATCCTTCTTCTGCTTTTAATCTTGGTGCTTTGCTGGGCGACAGGATCCGTATGAGTGACTGGTACAATCATCCGCAGGTGTTCATCCGTTCGCTTGCCAGCCGGGGTTCTATGGGCGGATTACATCCAAGGATCATTGAAGTTACCGATACAGTAAAAGCGGCAGGTTTTGACATTGTCATTATTGAAACCGTAGGCGTTGGCCAGAGCGAAATTGAAATTGCAGGCCTTGCAGATACAACGGTGGTAGTGCTGGTACCCGAAGCCGGTGATGAAGTGCAGACCATGAAAAGCGGTCTTATGGAGATCGCTGATATTTTCGTGGTGAACAAAGCCGACAGGCCCGGTGCTGCTACATTTGTAAAGAACCTGAAACAGATGCTGGCGCCCGCTTTTCACAACCATGCGCAGGAAATACCGATCGTAAAAACCATTGCTTCGCAAAAAGAAGGTATAGAAGAATTAAAAGAAAAAATAACGAACCTGCACGGCCATCAAAACAGCGAAAGAAAACTATGGCTCCTCGCAGAAAAAGCCTACCAACTCATCCGTAATAAAAGAATGAAAGATGTAAGTAAGCAGGAATTAAAGGAGAAAATTGCTAAGGAAAAGGCCGGGTTTAATTTGTATAGTTTCGTGGAAGGATTGGTCAATAGTCCATAGTCGATAGACCATGGTCAGCTCATCACTCCTCGTTCATCACTTATCTCATATCTTACAGTTCATATCTCCTATCTCACACCTCCTCCTTCTGGCTCTTCCACCACCTATACCCTATATACCCCATAATCAAAAAAGGCGCACCCATCAAATACAGGATCCCCTGGTTCATACCCAATGCAGGTTTTTCACCCAATTGAGAAGCTGTTTTGGTACACATGGCGCATTGCGCATCTGCACCTGCGATGAAAACAAGCATGATCAGCAGCACTAAAATCCCTGTCTTTTTCATACCGCAAAATTAAGTGTTAGCATTCGCTTTTGATCAAAAAAAATCCGCCCAACCGGGCGGATTCTATATCAATAATTATAACAATTCAATTGGTTATAAATCTTCAAATTAAAAACATTAGCACATTATCAAATTAGCTAATCAGCAAATTGTTTACGCCATTTCCTGCGCCATCGACTTACTCGCCCTTTTCCTGTCCTCTTCATTCAGTATTACTTTACGAAGACGGATGTTTTTAGGCGTTACTTCGATACACTCGTCGAACTGGATGTATTCCATACATTCTTCCAGTGTCATCAAAATTTTGGGAGCAGCACGGCTGGCATCATCACTACCACTTGCACGGTGGTTGGTGAGTTTTTTAGCTTCCGTTGCATTTACAACAAGGTCGCCTGGTTTGATGTGCTCAGCAATGATCTGGCCTGCGTATACATCATCTCCCGGATCAACAAAGAAGCGACCCCTGTCCTGTAATTTATCAATTGAGTATGCAGTTGTTTTTTCAGTTGTTTTGCTCAGCAGCACACCATTGTTACGACCAGGAATTGGTCCTTTCCATGGTTTGTATTCTGCAAAACGATGCGCCATTACAGCTTCACCTGCGGTGTTGGTAAGCATATTGCTACGCAAACCGATCAGGCCACGGGAAGGAATTTCAAATTCCAAATGCTGCATTTCGCCCTTGGTTTCCATCACCAGCATTTCGCCTTTGCGTTGGGTAACCAGGTCGATCACTTTACCACTGTATTCTGCAGGAACGTCTACTACCAATATTTCATAAGGTTCGCTCTTGGTACCGTTGATGGTTTTCACCAATACCTGCGGCTGACCTACGGTCAACTCAAAACCTTCCCTGCGCATGGTTTCAATTAAGATACCCAGGTGAAGGATACCACGACCATAAACAGAGAAGCTATCTGCATTATCACTGTCTTCTACACGAAGCGCCAGGTTTTTTTCTGTTTCCTTCATCAGCCTGTCCCTTAAGTGACGGCTGGTAACAAATTTACCTTCCTTACCAAAGAACGGTGAGTTGTTGATGCTGAAAGACATGCTCATGGTTGGCTCATCCACGCTGATCACCGGCAATGCTTCAGGATTTTCCTGGTCGGCAATGGTATCACCGATATTAAAATCATCTAGGCCAACAACTGCGCAAATATCACCTGCCACAACTTCTGTTACTTTCTTTTTACCCATGCCTTCAAACACATACAATTCTTTCACCCTCATTTTTTTGATGCTGCCATCGGCCTGCATCAAAGCGATCGGCTGGTTTTCTTTTATCACACCACGGGCTACTTTACCTACGGCAATACGGCCAAGGAAAGAAGAGTAGTCAAGAGATGTGATCTGCATTTGCAACGGACCTTCATTCACTTTTGGCTCCGGTACATATTTTAAGATACCATCCAGCAAAGGTTCAATGCCTTCGATCTGTGTCAGGGAATCGTTGAACCAACCGTTCTTACCCGAACCATAGAAGGTTGGGAAATCCAGTTGCTCTTCGGTAGCATCCAGGTTGAAGAATAATTCAAAAACTGCATCGTGCACTTCATCAGGACGGCAGTTTGGTTTGTCTACTTTATTAATAACAACAATTGGTTTTAACCCCAATTGAAGTGCTTTTTGTAATACGAAACGGGTTTGAGGCATTGGGCCTTCGAATGCATCCACCAGCAGGATCACACCATCAGCCATTTTCAATACCCTTTCTACTTCACCACCAAAGTCACTGTGCCCGGGGGTATCAATAACGTTGATCTTGGTGCCTTTGTAAGTTACAGCGGCGTTCTTGCTAAAAATGGTGATGCCACGTTCCCTTTCCAGGTCGTTGCTGTCCATGATCAGTTCACCGGTTTCCTGGTTATCACGGAATACTTTGGTTGCGTGTAAAATTTTGTCAACCAGGGTCGTTTTACCATGGTCAACGTGTGCTATAATAGCTATGTTGCGAATATTCATACTTGGGCTTTTAGCCGGGACTTTTTTCCTGGCGGTAGTGAGTTAACAGCTGATGGCCGTTTTTTGAAGCCGCAAAGGTACTGTTTATTGGGCGGATGGCAAGGAGATTAAGAATAATTTAATTGTGTTGATAAAAGGGTCCGACCGGGACAGTCGGACCCTTGTTTTATTATGTAACCAAGTGTTGGTCAATAAAATAGCTGCATTGGCGTCGCATTACGTTATTACAGTTAATACGTAAGATTGAATATTTAATATAAAATAAGCAGCCTCTTTGCCTCACTACTTCTTTGCGCCTTTGCGTGAAACTTACCTATTTAACAATTACCAGTTTATCGGTGATCCTTTCATCATTCACCCTATAAACAATATAGTAAACCCCTGCCGGTAGTAACCTGATAAAATTATCCAGTCTTACTTCATGGCTACCTGCGGCCATTTGCCTTGTAGTGAGCGGCATGGCAGCAAGATTTCCCCTGGCACTAACCAGTGCAACAGATACTTTTGCCGGGTTTGCCAGTTGGAAATTCAGAACAGACTGCGTATTTGCCGGGTTGGGCCTTGTTAAATGAATGAACCGGTCGCCATTGTTTAGAATGCTGATTTCACCCAGCAGGCTTTCTATTGTTAATGGGGCAGAGCTGCTGGTACATCCTTCTGCATTGGTAACCTGTACCGAGTAATTTCCAAATCCAGCAATAGTTAAAGTATTGGAAGTAGCGCCTGGGATAGCATTTCCATCCAAATACCATTGGTTGCCCGTTGCTGCACTTGAAATAAGCTGGTTGCCGCTCCTGTTAATGGTAGGTACAGGAGGAAGTGCATTTACGGTTGTACTCGTTGTTGCCGAAGCAATAGAGCTGCAACCCTGCACATTGCTGATAATAACAGAAAAATTACCGGCATTGTTTACGGTAATACTTTGCGTGGTAGCACCATTGCTCCAGTTATATCCATTAGCAGTGCTGGAAGTGAGCGTTACATTATTGCCCTGGCAAAAGCTTAATGGTGCTGAAGCTGTGATAGTGGGCTGTGTGGGGTTGCTGTGAACTGTAACTACTGTTGTGGAGGAAGCAACAGAACTACATCCCTGGCTATTTGTTACGATCACATTGTAGTTACCTGCAGTAGTAACTGAGATATTTTGAGTGGTAGCGCCATTGCTCCACAAATAAGAACTACCACTCGTTGAACCAAGTGTTACGCTGCCACCCTCGCAGAACTGTAATGGGCCTGAAGCCGATACCACAGGTTGTGCAGGATTTGTCAATACATTTACCGCCACCGGGTCCGATGCCGGTGAAGTACATCCTTCTGTATTGGAAACAACAACAGTATAGTTGCCTGTGCTGGTAGCAATAATATTTTGAGTGGTAGCACCATTGCTCCACAAGTAGGTTGTGCCTGCCGATGCATTGAGCCCAACACTTCCTCCTGCGCAGAATTGCAAAGGACCTGCAGCTGTAATAACAGGCTTGGCGGGATTGCTCCACACTGTAACTGTTACCGGCGCAGAAGCAACGGAACTACATCCGTCTGCACTGCCGGTAACAATAGAATAGGTTCCCCCGGCGTTTACGGTAATATTTTGAGTGGTAGCACCATTGCTCCATAAGTAAGTGCTGGCTGCGCTTGATGTAAGCGTTACGCTTCCGCCATTACAAAACTGTATAGCTCCTGACGCCGTAATGGTAGGCTGAGCCGGGGTTGTCCATACAGTAACGGCTGTTGCTGCAGAGGCAACAGAACTGCATCCGTCAGCATTGGAAACAATAACCGAATAATTACCCCCGGTGTTTACCGTGATACTTTGCGTAGTGGCGCCATTGCTCCATAAATAAGCATCAGCGGTTGAGGTAGTTAATACCACGGAACCGCCTGCGCAGAACTGTACAGGCCCCGAAGCTGTAATAGTTGGTTGTGCCGGCGCTGAAAGAATACTAACAGTCTGCGTAGCTGACGGAACCGAACTGCATCCATCTGCATTTGATACAATTACTGAATAAGTTCCTGCAGTATTTACCGTAATACTTTGGGTGGTAGCCTATTCTATTGTTACCGGCGCAGAAGCAACGGAACTACATCCGTCTGCACTGCCGGTAACAATAGAATAGGTTCCCCCGGCGTTTACGGTAATATTTTGAGTGGTAGCACCATTGCTCCATAAGTAAGTGCTGGCTGCGCTTGATGTAAGCGTTACGCTTCCGCCATTACAAAACTGTATAGCTCCTGACGCCGTAATGGTAGGCTGAGCCGGGGTTGTCCATACAGTAACGGCTGTTGCTGCAGAGGCAACAGAACTGCATCCGTCAGCATTGGAAACAATAACCGAATAATTACCCCCGGTGTTTACCGTGATACTTTGCGTAGTGGCGCCATTGCTCCATAAATAAGCATCAGCGGTTGAGGTAGTTAATACCACGGAACCGCCTGCGCAGAACTGTACAGGCCCCGAAGCTGTAATAGTTGGTTGTGCCGGCGCTGAAAGAATACTAACAGTCTGCGTAGCTGACGGAACCGAACTGCATCCATCTGCATTTGATACAATTACTGAATAAGTTCCTGCAGTATTTACCGTAATACTTTGGGTGGTAGCCCCATTGCTCCATAAGTAAGCACTGGAAGCAGTAGACGTAAGCGTTACTGATCCACCCTGGCAGAATCCTAATGGTCCCGAAGCGCTGACAACCGGCTGAGCCGGTGTAGCAAATACATTTACAGCAATAGTGGCTGCTGCAGAACTGCATCCCGTTCCATTAGAAACAGTAACGGAATAGTTTCCGGCAGTATTTACTGTAATGCTTTGAGTAGTAGCGCCGGTATTCCATAAATAATTAGATGATAATGAGGCAGTTAGGGTAACGGATCCGCCGGGGCAAAATGACAGAGGGCCTGAAGCAGTTATTGTTGGGGCTGCCAATGCTGGCAATACATTTACAACTACAGTATCAGTTGCTACAATCAGGTGTGCATCAGCAACAGTGAGTACATAGGTGGTTGTTGTAGCAGGGCTTGCCGTAGTAGTAGCCTCATCTGCATTTTGTAAACCGGTTGAAGGCGACCACCGGTAATAATAACCCGGGCTGCCACCAGTAACTTTTCCACGTATAGTGGCAGAGCCGCCGTTACAGATAGTAGTATCATTTCCGGCATCTGCGATCACGGGAGATGGTGCCGGCGCATCGAGGTATATTTTACTGATGAGCATGTCGTTACCACCTTGGGCATGTAAAGTATCATTGCCAATATAGTATTTATCTTCAGCGGTGTTTTTTGTAAAATACCCAGCTGCGTAAGCAATATTATTGATCGTGTCAATAGCAATGCATTGAAAAAGTGTCTGGAATTTAAGTGTAATTCCTGAAGTAAGAATTCCTCTTGTGATGAGGACATTATCCAGGCCCCATATCAATCCTGCGGAATGAAGAGGAGTTGGGAGATTGGGTGTGGTAAATCCATTGTTAAATATAGTACCACCTCTAAAATACCCGGCAGCAATAGTGGTCTGGTTTCGAGCAATTACTGCATCTTGAGTGACTGATACTGCGTTAGGATTTCCGCCGGCCGGAGTAGGGATGATAGGCTGTGCAGTATTGTAAAGATAATTATTAATTGGGATGGCAGAATCGCTTTTAACGATGCCTGCTATAGGAGCTGGGTTGGATAAACTTGTTCTTCCACCAGTATATATAACATCTTTGTATTGGCTCATTGCTACCTTTCCATAAGTAGCACGTCCTCCAAAACCTGCAAGTTGCTGTGATAAATAATTGCCATCCGTTGTATACCTCACCCGGTATAGAGACTCCCAGGTGCTGGAATTCAAACCAAGAGAACCAAAGGGGCCAAAATTTACACCACTGGTGTAAATAGTACCAAAATATTCCACGCTGTAATCATCTACAATTTCAATATCATTAAAAGGGAATGCATCAGAGGATCCTGTACCGCTGCCGGAACCACTTGCTGCCCATACAGCATTTCCATCAGCATCCAACCTGGCCAGGAAGTTATGATGAGGGTGGGTTTTTGCCAATGGAAAACTACCAATGCTAAAATCAGTGCTATAATAACGGCCTCCAATATAAATATTGTCTTTATAACATTTCACCACGTCTCCCAGATCATTTCCCATCCCCCCGATCTTTTTTGCCCAAAGTACTGTTCCTGCGCTATTGAGCTTTACCAGGAAAGCGTCGTTTGAACCTGAACTTGCCAGGCTAAATCCATCAAATATTATGGCGCCATTAAAATTCCCTATCATCACAATATCACTGTTTATATCGGTAGAAATCGCTTTTACAACATCGCTATTAATACCCCCAAAAGATTTGGCCCAGACAAGATTCCCACTTGTATCGTGCTTCAGCAATACAAAATCCTGCGCTCCGGCGGAAGTGAAAGTATAATTGCCTGTTTGCAGTGTTCCGGAATAAGAAGCGGTTGTATAAATAGCGTTCCTGGAATCAGTAGCGATATTGTTAACAGACTCATTGCCTGCACTTCCATAAGACCTTGACCATCCCCAGTCCATGGTTTGTGATTGCGCCGCAAGCGAAGATAATAGCAGGAAAAACAGGCTGACAGAACGTAAAAATATTCTCATGGCAATTATTTAGACAGTTATTTGGGCAATT
>CAYOLS010000068.1:0-14904 GCA_964404845.1 uncultured Ferruginibacter sp.
GAATCTTTCAATAAACTGGGCATGAAACAAAAGATAGGTGCAAGAATGGTGGCCCGCAAAACCGGCAAGAATTCCAAACAACTGTTACAGGACTATGATGACCAGAGCCGCATTTCATTGGCAAGCTGCAGCAAGTGGCTGAGTGCTGCGCTGGTAATGACATTTGTAGATGAAGGCAAGCTAAGTCCTTCTGACACCATTGGAAAATTTCTTCCGGTAATGACTACCAATGGGAAAGGCGCCATTACCATTGCTCAATGCCTGAGCCATACAACGGGCATTAAAGGAGGTAGTGTAAAAGACAGCAGGGAATGGATGAATAAGATCGGCTCCATGGATGAGGCAATTGAGCTGATAGCAAAACAACCGGTAGAATCTGCACCGGGCCAATCTTTTCACTACAGCAGCATTGGCCTGCAGCTGGCGGCTGCAGTAATAGAAAAGATCAGCGGTAAAGATTTTGAAACCTTGTTTGCAGAACGTATTGCCCGCCCTTGCGGTATGACACAAACAGACTTCGGGCATAAGAATGTGCCGCTGCCTGCAGGTGGCGCACAAGGATCTGCAACTGACTATTTGAATTTTCTCCGGATGATCTTACAAAAAGGAATGTTAAACGGTAAAAGAGTTTTAAGTGCTAAAAGTATAGAACTGATGCAGCAGAATCATACGATCGGGGTTAAAGTGATACAATCTCCGGCAGGTGCCGAAAACTGGGGCTATGGTTTTGGAGAATGGACCTTTGAGGAAGCTGTTCCGGGCAAAGCCTCTGATGCGGTTACCAGCCCGGGGTTATTCGGAAGCTTTCCCTGGGTGGATAATAAAAAGAACTATGTGGGGCTTTTATTCACTTTCAATCTTAAATACAAAGGAAGAAATAAACTATACACTACGCTTAAAAGCATTGTGGATGGGATCGTTTCACAATAATGTTTCAACATCATTTTGGCAAAATGGGTATCTTTGCCTACTACACCTAAAAAACTGACGTTGAAAAAACTAACCAGCTTATTACTGCTTACAATTATAGTATTTAGCAGTGAGGCTCAAAAGAAAGGAAAATTGATCCACGGTATGTATCTCCAATGGGGCTATAATAAAGAGTGGTACACCAACAGCAATATCCATTTCAGGATGGCGAACGGCGATAATTTTAAACTGCACAATGCAGTAGCGCATGACAAGCCGGATATGGATGCCATCTGGAAAAACCCGGGGGAAATTTCTATCCCGCAATACAATTACAGGCTCGGATTTTATATTAATAAAAAACGCACCAAATCCCTGGAATTGAATTTTGATCATATTAAGTATGTGGTTACAAGGGGACAAAAAGTACATGTTACCGGCACTATCAATAATCAGCAGGTAGATGGCGACAGCGTACTAAATTCTGTTAATTTTCTACACCTTGAACATACTGACGGCGGTAACCTGCTACACATTAACTATGTGCAGCAGAATACGGTGCTTACAACACGTACTACCAAAAGGCCGTTGGTGAATGTGTTGTGGAAAGCCGGTGCGGGCATTAATATTCCCCGTACGGATTTTACTTATCATGGCGACAGGCTGAATAATAATTTCCATATTGCCGGTTATAACCTGAGTGCGGAAGCGGGTGCAAGATTGTATCCTTTTAAAAGTTTCTTCATAGAAGGCACGGGAAAATCGGGTTATGTGAGATATGTAAATGCTTTGGCCAATACGAAATCGTTAAAAGGGAGCAGGGTGAGTCATGGTTTTGGATATCTGGAGCTGATCGGTACTTTTGGATTCGATATAAAATTTTAAAAAATATTTTCTTTTTCTGAAAAGCCCTGTTAAACCAACAGGGCTTTGTAATTTTATAAAAGCATGATGTACGAAAATAAAAAGCAACAACTGGCACCGAAACATGTGTACTATCGGCGGCTAAAGAAAAATATATTCTTTGCCGCTGGAATTTTGGCTGTTAGTTTATTGATCGGCATTATTGGTTACAAAATTACCGTACCGCAGTTTGACTGGTATGATAGCTTATTAAATGCCTCAATGATATTGAGCGGCATGGGGCCGGTGATTGATGCAAATATTGTGCTGACCAAATCTGCTAAGGTTTTTGCATCGGCTTATGCCATTTTCAGCGGTGTTAGTTTTTTATCTGTTTTCAGTATTGTGATAGCACCTGTGCTGCATCGCATTTTTCACAAATTTCATTTGGAGGATTCCGGTAAATAATGCAAGGGGTTGCCAAACATACCAGCCTTGTAAAACAAACCGCAGCCAGCCTGGGGTTTGAGTTTTGCGGCATTGCCAAAGCTGCCTTTCTTGATGAAGATGCCCGCAGGCTGGAAAGCTGGCTGAACAAAGGCATGCATGGCAATATGGGTTATATGCAAAATCATTTTGACCTGAGAACTGATCCGCAGAAACTGGTTCCGGGAGCTAAATCGGTGATCACTTTACTCATTAATTATTTTCCAAAAGAGCAGCAGGCCGGAAATTTAAAAGTGTCCAAGTATGCATGGGGCAAGGATTACCATGAAGTGATAAGGGAGAAGCTGAACAATTTTTTGCAGGTACTCAGAACCGGTATTGGCGATTTTGCCGGAAGAGGTTTTGTTGACAGCGCTCCTGTGCTTGAAAGAAGCTGGGCACAAAAAAGCGGTTTGGGCTGGATCGGGAAAAATGGTAACCTTATTAATAAACAACAAGGTTCATTTTTCTTTATTGCAACATTAATTACAGATATAGAGCTGGATGCAGATGATGTGATAGCAAAGGATTATTGCGGCACCTGCACCAAATGTATCGACTCCTGCCCCACGGAAGCCATCCTGCCAAATAAAGTTGTGAATGGCAGCAAGTGCATTTCTTATTTCACCATTGAATTAAAAGATGCATTGATACCGGATAAAATGAAAGGGCAGTTTGACAATTGGTTGTTTGGCTGTGATGTTTGCCAGGATGTATGCCCATGGAATCGTTTTGCCAAACCCCATGCTGAAGCAGCTTTCAGTCCCTTGCCGGAAATTCTGAATTACACAGAAAAAGATTGGGAGGAATTGACGGAGGAAAAATTCAGGATCATATTCAGCGACTCTCCTATTAAAAGAACTAAATTCAAAGGCATAAAACGCAACCTGCAATTCCTTAACAGCCATGAATAAAAACATTTCAGCACTTGCAAATATTTCTCAAAAGAGCAGTCGCAATATAATCGGCTTAATGAGCGGCACCTCGCTGGATGGACTGGATATTGCTTTGTGCAATATTGGCGGAAGCGGCAGGCAGATGAAGCTGGCCCTGCAAAAATTCACGACAGTTGCTTATGAAAATAATTTTAAAGAAGAAGTAAGAAAAGTATTTTCAAAGGAAACCATCAATCTTCAGCAGCTTACTTTATTGAATGAATGGATAGGAAAGAAACATGCTGCCCTTATCAATGACACTTTAAAGAGCTGGAACATTGCCGCTGAAGAAATAGATATCATTGCAAGTCATGGGCAAACCATTTATCATGCACCTTTATCATTACATAAAAAAACGGAATATGGAAATGGCACTTTGCAGATCGGCGATGGTGACCATATTGCTGTAAATACCGGCATCATTACTATCAGTGATTTCAGGCAAAAACATATCGCCGCAGGCGGGGAAGGTGCTCCACTGGCGGCTTACGGCGATTACTTATTGTTTACCGAAAAAGGAACAGATGTTATTTTACTAAACATCGGTGGTATTGCCAATTTTAGCTACCTGCCGGCAGAAGACAGTCAAAACATGTTTAGCTCCGACGTTGGCCCGGGTAATACCATGATGGATGCATTTATACAGCAACATTTTCCCGGGCAGCATTATGATAAGGACGCAGCAATTGCAAGGAAAGGCACTATTAACGAATCGCTGCTAAGCGAATTGCTCAGGAATGATTTTTTAGCAGCAGCTTTGCCTAAAACCACCGGCCCCGAATTATTCAATCTTGACTATTTGAATAAGGCCATGGATAGGTCCGGCGTGCAAAATTTAAGCAAGGCTGATATCATGGCTACGCTTAACCGCTTTACTGCACAAACGATCGTTGATAGTATTGGAATGATGATCAGCAAAAGCAGGCCAGGCAAGATCTATGTAAGCGGTGGTGGCATGCACAACCCGATGCTGATGGAATATATACGGCAACATTTTAAAGATGTACCGGTCATGTCAACACAGGAAAAAGCGATTGACCCTGATGCGAAAGAAGCAGTACTGTTTGCGATTTTGGCGAATGAATGTATTGCGGGCAATGGGAACAGCATTCCTGCCGGCATTAAAAATTTCCCTGCTATTACTATGGGAAAGATCAGTTTCCCTGGCTAATTGTTTTCAATAAATTTTTTAAGGCTGTTCAGGGCCTGTTCATAACCGGGACCTGTCATTTCACTTACAAAAATACCCCCGAATTTTTCCCACGGATACCATTTGAGTTTGGTGACCGCTTTCCATTCTACCTGGAAGGTATTAGGTTCCTGCACAGGCAATGCTGCTAAAGAAGTGGCAACAGGATTCTCTCCTGCCCTGTCAACATTGAACTGTATTCCCTGCGGAAAAATACTGGTGATGGTTATGCTGGTTGATTTATTATTTTGCAGCCAGCTGGCTTTTGCATTTACCGCATTAGAGGGCTCGGTAATGCTGAGATCATTTATATGTTGCTGGAATACCGGGTGCCAGCTTTTCCATTGTTTCAGGTCCTTTATTGCTGCCAATATCTTTTCCTGCGAAGCATGAATACTTACCGATTTCACCGTAACAACAGTAGAAGGGATGAGCAGCGATATTAAAGTGATCAGCGTAAAAAAGCCTGCTACTACAATTAAAAAACCTTTGATAATTCTCATAATTAATTTATTCCCATTTAAAAACTTTAGTAGCAACAATGTATACTGCTACTGTCCATAAAAGCAAGTACCCTATTTCTGTTCTTACTTCCCAAAGATTGTGACCTTCGAACGCTATGCTCCGCATGGCATCGTTCAGATGTGTTAAAGGCATGGCTCTTGAAATTGGCTGGAGCCATTTTGGAAAAGCATCGATCGAAAAGAATGTTCCGCCCATCAGGAATTGAGGCATGGTGATCAGGTTCGCAAAAGGCGGAATAGTACTGTCGCTTTTTGCAAGTCCGCTTACTATAAAACCAAAACCCATAAACAGCAACAGGCCAAGAAAGCTAAGGAAAAGCATTTCAAGAAATGTTTGCCAGCCTTTTACCAATGTAAAATCAAAAAAGAGATAACCTGCACCGATGATCACAATGGCTGTCATCATTTGAAATATTACCCTGCTAAAACTTTCGCCTAAAATGATATAAGGCCTGCTGATAGGTGTAGCAAAAAATCTTTTCAGTACCAGTGTGCTTCTTAAATTAAAGAACATGAATGCCACGCCAAAAACGCCGGCGCTTAGCAATGAAAATCCTAATTGTCCAGGTAAAATAAAATCGATCGTTTTATACTGGCGGATCGTTGTTATATCCCTGTCTTCATTAAAATCGAAATGTGCATATACCGGCCTTTCTTTATATACCTGGTTGCTTACCAGGCTCAAAGTATTTTCGAGCAACGCTTTTAATTGCGGCCATTTATCTGCACTGGAGTTAGTACTGGTTAGCTTCAACTCATAAGGACTTGCTGCCAGGCTATCATTTTTTTTGATGGATATGGTACCTGCGATCCTGCCCTTTTGCATGTCCAGCTTTTCCGAAAGGCTGTCATTGTATTTAACAAACCTTACGTTGCTGTTATTTTTTAACGCAGCATACAAAGCATTGCTTGTATCGGAACTTTTGTCCAGGATCACCCGGTAAGTCTGTCGTCCCCCGCCATTGCCGATAAAGCCAAAAACAAGGATGAAAATAAACGGGAATACAAAGCTGAAAACAACGGCAGACGGGCTGCGCAAAATAGATCTCAGACTGGCTTTGGTGATAGCTAACATGGCCCTTAGCTGGCTATATTGCATATTATTACGATTAGAAAGCAAAGCTATTGCAAAAAATTAATAAAATAATTGGAAACCCTAGACAAATGTCGTAAATTTGGTGACAAGTGACGCTTTATGAAAAAGACTGAAAAAAATATTAAAAAGAAATCTTTAAAACCAGGCACCCCCAAAAGTATCGTGGAAGAACCCGTAGCGGAATATCGTACCGTCAGGGCTATCCCTACTTTAAAAGATTTTGATTATAACGAATTTAAAAAAATTGCAGATAAATCTCCCTTTTCCCAAACAGAATGGGCTACTATTTTACACCTTAGCGAACGTACACTACAACGGTACGCAAAAAACAACGGTGTATTTGCTCCAATGAATGCCGAAAGAATATTACAAATCGCCAAAGTTTTGGACCAGGGTAAAATTACTTTTGGCTCTGTTACTAATTTTTATGAATGGTTAAAGGATGAGCCACGTACATTGGAAGGACGTTTATCCTTTGAATCACTCAACAGTTACGATGGAATAGAACGGATACTCACCCAATTAGGAAGAATTCAATACGGTTTATTTGCATGATCATTTACAGAATCAGCAATTCGTTACACAGTGATGATATTTCGGGAACAGGTGCAAAAATTTTTGGTGCCCGGTGGAATACAAAAGGTACCCCTATGTTGTATACTTCCGGAACCATTTCCCTTGCATTGCTTGAACTGCTCGTGCACAGCCAATTCACGCATTTCTCTATTGAGCTCGACCTGGTTACAATACAATTACCGCCCAGCTTCAAAGCTGCGGAGATAAGCATTAAAAAAGTAAAGGATAGCTGGGAAAAAGATCATGGTTATACACAGTTCATTGGTGATGAGTTTATCAGGAACAGGCAAGACCTGGTATTAAAAGTTCCCTCAGCCATTGTGCAGGAAGAGAATAATTTCCTCGTTAACCCCCTGCATCCTGATTTTAAAAAAGTGAGGATCATAGAAACCCGTTCGTTTAAAACAGATGAACGACTTTTCAGCATAAAATGAACAAAGTATATTTATTACTGGGCAGCAATATGGGCGACAGCAGCAGGCAGCTTTCCATCGCTTGTGGTCATATAAAAAAACAAATCGGAAAAATTACCCGGAAAAGCAAATTATATCAAACTGCGGCCTGGGGAAAAGAAGACCAGCCTGATTTTTTAAACCAGGTAATTGTAGTAGAATCAAAACTGGATGCTGAAACCTGCATTGCCTCTGTGCTGGAAATAGAAAAGCAAATGGGACGCATCAGAACGGTAAAAAATGCACCACGCATCATAGATATAGATATTTTATATTTCAATAAGGATATTATCGATCTCCCAAACCTGCAGGTACCGCATCCAGCCATACAATTGAGAAGGTTTGTACTGGTGCCGCTGAATGAGCTATCCCCTGCTTTTATTCATCCTGTTTTAAAAAAAAGCAACCGTCAATTATTAACTACCTGTAAAGATGCCCTTGATGTGAAGAAAATTTAATAACCTATCGGCCGAATCCATTTATTTTGCACATGGATGAAATATAATTTTGTTACAATAGAAGGAAATATAGGTGCCGGCAAAACAACTCTTGCGCATTTATTAAGCAAACATTACAATGCCAGGCTTGTTTTGGAAGAATTTGCAGACAACCCCTTTCTCCCCAAATTTTACGAAAACCCGGAGCAATATGCTTTCCCCCTGGAGCTATTCTTTATGGCGGAACGTTATAAACAACTGAAGGAACTATTGCAAACAAAAGATATGTTCCAGCAGGTAACCATTTCTGATTACCTGTTTACCAAATGTCTTCTTTTTGCCAAAGTAAACCTGCCGGACGAAGAGTTCAGGTTGTACCAGAAACTGTTTGAGATCATTAATCCGCAGATCGTTCAGCCGGATATATTGATATACCTGCACTCTCCTGTAAACAAACTGCAGGAAAATATTAAAAAACGTAACAGGCAGTACGAATTAGGCATCCCGAACGATTATTTGTTTACCCTGCAGGAAACCTATACGCAGTATATCAAACAACATAATATCAAGACCATTTTTGTTGATGCCAGCAATGCGGATTTTTTAGGCAACGAGGAACACCTGAAAGTAATAACAGATGCACTTAATAAAGATTATGAAGTTGGACAACATTATATAACGCTACCGTAAAATGAGTGAAGATCTATTAGACCCGATCGAGGAATATGAATCATATGTTACGCCGCAGAAAAAGAACCCTTATGCAGCGTTAAGCTTCCCGGAGTTCAGATTTTTTATCATTGGCCGGTTCATCTTTATTATGGGATTAAGGATGACGGGAACAGTGATCGGCTGGTGGATGTATATCTTAACAGAGAACCCACTGGCACTGGGTCTTGTAGGCCTTTCGGAAGTTATACCGGCACTCTCTCTTGCCTTATATGCGGGGCATTACATTGATGTCAATGAGAAAAGGAAACTACTGCTCAAGTGCGTTATACTGTACAGCTTATGCATCGGCAGCTTATTATTTTTAGCATCTCCCTATGTAGCCGCTCATTTGCACCACTGGACCATCGCTGGTTGTATATGTGCTGTAATTGCGGCAACAGGCGCCATACGTGCATTTTCCGGACCTACATTTTCTGCCATGATATCGCAGATCGTTCCGAAAGAAATATTATCAAACGCCGCTTCAATCAGTTCTGCAACATGGCTGGTAGGTTCTATCAGCGGACATGCATTGGGTGGCTTTTTAATTGCCTACCTGGGCATATTCAAAAGTTTTATGGTAATACTTTTATTTGTAGCGACAGGTTTTATCCTTTTAAGAAAACTACAGGTAAAACCTATCCTGCATAAAGCAACTGCAAAAACCTGGGAAAGTGTGAAGGAAGGTATTGAGTATGTTTTTAAAACAAAAGAGATATTAGGCGCTATGACGCTTGATCTTTTTGCTGTATTATTCGGAGGTGCAGCTGCGCTTGTACCGGTTTTTGCAAAAGACATCTTACATGTAGGGCCGATTGGTTTTGGGTGGTTGAATGCAGCCATAGATATTGGTTCTATTATTATGGTTACAGTGCTTACCATTAAGCCTTTGCAAAAAAAACAGGGAAGAATTTTATTCTATACTGTAGCAGGCTTTGGGATATGTATTATCTGCTTCGCCCTTTCAAAAGTATTCTGGCTCTCCTTTTTATCATTGATGATAGCAGGCTGCATGGATGGCGTAAGTGTAATCATAAGGAGTACTATCCTGCAATTGAAAACACCAGATGAATTGCGTGGCCGTGTAATGAGCGTGAACAGCATGTTCATTAATTCTTCCAATGAGTTGGGTCAATTTGAAAGCGGGCTTGCGGCCAAACTTATGGGCACTGTAAGATCAGTGGTTTTCGGAGGCTGTATGACACTGGCCGTGGTGATTATAACATGGTTTAAAGCACCTTCTCTTCGTAAAATGGAATATTAATTTTTAAGACCAATAAACTCTATTTCTCATGAGCACCGATGCAAAATACCTTGAAAGTGTAAAGCAGCAATTACTGTATTATAAATCACTGGCTGATAAAGCCATGGCACAGTTAGAACCAGCCATGCTTTTCATTCAACCCAATAACGAGAGCAACAGCATTGCCATGATCGTTCAGCACATGCACGGGAATATGCTGAGCCGCTGGACAGATTTTTTAACCAGCGATGGTGAAAAGGAATGGCGAAAAAGGGATGAAGAATTTGAAGTAGTACTGAAAGATAAAAAAGAAGTGTTGGAAAAATGGGAAGAAGGCTGGGCCTGCGTGATGCATGCGCTAAACGGGTTAGATGATTCATTGCTTGCCAATACAGTGCTTATCCGCAATGAGCAACATACGGCCACAGAAGCCATCAACAGGCAGCTTGCACATTATCCTTATCATGTTGGGCAGATCGTATTTTTTGCAAAGCAATTGTTGGGTGAAAAATTTACCAGCCTTTCCATTGCGAAAAATAAATCGAAAGAGTTCAACACAGGGAAATTCGGTGCGAAGTAATTATTTGTTGGCGATCAGTTTTTCCAGAACAAAATATACCGCAGGGCAAAAGCTGGCATTCTTTTGTGTAAGCGCAGGGCGCTTTATCAGCACATCCTCATCTGTGTACGGAAAGCGGCTGCAATCAGAAGGGCGGTGTTCGTAAATGCTGCAATAATTATCAGCGCCTAAAAACGGGCAGGGTTTGGTCTTCACAACATAATCCCCATCACCATCAAGATTGAGGTATTGTTCAATAAACTCCCCTTCTTTCATGCGAAGATGTTTGGATATGCGTTTTATATCCGGCGTTTTAAAACGGGGAGAATAATTTTTACAGCAGGCTGCACATTCCAGACAATCGATCTTACTAAAAGCTTCTTCGTGCAGGTCCGGTAATTGTTTGAGCACTTTATTTTTATCGGGTCGCAACAGGAACTGCTTGTACAGCTTTACCCTTTCACCGCTCTTCTTCTCCCAATTTTTTAAAAGTGGATCGTTCATACTGCAAAAATAACCTTCTGCTCTTGTTTATCAACCCCTCATACGGGTAAAGAATTGATAAAAATCGCAGCTCTGATAAATATAGATAGCTGTGACCAGTAAAGAAAACACTGCCCACATTGCTATACCTAAAAAACTAACGGCAGCAGATTTAAATCGCTGGCCTGCAGTCGTCAGTTGCAGAAACCCATTCAATGCCCATGTAAAATAAACGACCTGCAGTACCAGGGCAAAGCCTGACATAAGCGCAGACATAGCAGGACTCAACAAGCCTGCCAATGGAAATATAAACAGTGTAAATACAAGATTGCTAAATGCAACGAACATCATATTGGCCGTAAGATGCTCCGCATAGTTAAACCCTCGCCTCCTGAAAAATACCCAGGTAAAAAAAGAAATAAAGGGAACTGCTATCATTGCCACCACATTGCCATTCTTTCTGAAGATCTTGTTGGTAGTATTAACTCTTTTCATCATTGCTAAATACTTGTCCTTTCCCTCCTGCGTGGGTATGCGTTGCAGTACTTTGGTATCAGGCGCTCTTTCTATAAATTCTTTTTTGAAGAAATTGTTGGACAATACAAATATGCCCATGAGGATAAGAAAAAAAGTAAAAGGGTTAAAGTAAGATTTTCTTTTGCCTTTAATGTATTCTCTTGCAGTTGTGCCGGGACTTAATGCCAGTGATTTTAATAAATGGAAGATCCCCTTGTCTGTATGTGTGAATGCATGAAAAACCTCATGAAAAAAATTCGCCATGGTAAAGCGATGTACATGCCTGCTTTGACCGCATTGGGGACAAAACTTTGCATCGCTTCGTAGCAGGGTATTGCAGTTCAAACAGGCATTTCCTTCCATAATACAGTTGTTAAACTGAAAATAAGCAATGAATCTTACAATCCACGTTCTCTTATTATTATTTTCCCCCATTTAAAAATTTCCGGGGATTATCCACAGTTCTTGCACATATATAAACGGTTCGGGAAATGTAGTTGCCTTATCGTAAATTTGCGAAAAATTTATAAGGGCAGGCTGAAGAAGGCTCCCCGGAACCAGCTCAGCAGGCCAATCATAACCTAACCATTTTATGACGCTTTTCGAACAACAACAGGCCGAGTTTACCAAAAGACATATTGGACCAACAGAAGCAGAAACAGCAGCAATGCTAAAAACAATTGGCGTTTCATCAATGGATGAGCTGATCAATAAAACGATCCCGGCTGATATACGCCTGGAACAACCCTTGAACACGGGCGGACCGATCAGCGAGTATGATTACCTGGCCGAATTGAAAAGGACCGCAGGTCTTAATAAAGTGTATAAAAATTATATCGGCCGTGGTTATTACAGCCCCATCGTTCCGAGTGTGATCTTAAGGAACGTTTTTGAAAACCCGGGATGGTACACCCAGTACACGCCTTACCAGGCAGAAATTGCACAGGGCCGTTTGGAAAGCCTGCTGAATTTCCAGACCATGGTGAGCGATCTTACGGCACTTCCTATTGCCAATGCAAGCTTGCTGGATGAAGGCACTGCCGCCGCAGAAGCAATGGCCATGCTTTTTAATCATAAGAACAAAGACACCGATCATATTACCGCTCCTAAGTTTTTTGTGGACGAGCTGATCTTTGATCAAACAAAAGATATTTTAATAACAAGAGCGAAGCCGATCAATGTAGAGTTGGTGCTTGGCGATCATAAAACCATAGAGCTTACAGAAGATTTCTTCGGCGCTATTGTGCAATACCCAAACAGCGATGGCCTTGTAGTGGATTATAAAAAATTCATCGAAAAAGCACATGCTGTAAATGCACTGGTGGTGATGGCTACCGACCTGCTTTCTTTAACGCTCTTAACTCCTCCGGGTGAACTGGGCGCCGATGTTGCGATCGGCAACTCCCAAAGAATGGGCGTTCCTTTAGGTTTCGGCGGGCCGCATGCTGCTTTCTTTGCTACCAAAGATGAATTTAAAAGAAATATTCCCGGCCGTATCATTGGCGTAAGCCAGGATGCACAGGGTAACCGTTGCCTGCGTATGGCGCTGCAAACAAGGGAGCAACATATCCGCAGGGAAAAAGCTACGAGCAATATCTGTACTGCACAGGCACTCCTGGCAAATATGAGTGCGATGTATGCCGTGTATCATGGCGCTGAAGGGCTGATCAATATTGCAAAACGCATCAGCATATTGGCTCAGACACTTAGCCATGAACTGGCTGAAATGGGTTTCCAAAACGAGAACAATGCCTACTTTGATACATTAAAAGTAAAAGTGACCGATACTGCTGCACTTAAAAAAATTGCAGAGCAAAACGAACTAAACTTTTATTATTACAATAATGCAGTGGGTATTTCACTGGATGAAACTACTTCGCAAAGAGATGTATTGGGCATCCTGCATGTATTTGCAACACTGAATGGCAACGATACTTCCGTTGCAAATTTTGATGCTGAAAGTATCCTGAACAATATTCCTTCATCGCTTACAAGAACATCTGATTTCTTAACACATCCCGTTTTCAATACACACAGGAGTGAAAGCGAAATGATGCGTTATATCAAAAGCTTAGAGAACAAAGACCTTAGCCTCAACACTTCCATGATATCGCTCGGAAGCTGTACCATGAAGCTGAATGCCGCTACACAGCTCATTCCTGTGAGCTGGCCTGAGTTCAACAACATACATCCTTTTGCACCGGCTGACCAATGGAAAGGTTATCGCCAGATCATTACCGAACTGGAAAACTGGTTAAGCAATATAACAGGCTTTACTGCAACTTCCCTGCAACCCAATAGTGGTGCACAGGGTGAATATGCTGGGCTGCTTACCATTAAAGCTTATCATGAAGACAGGAAAGAAGGACACAGGAATATTATCCTTATCCCTATTTCTGCGCATGGCACCAATCCTGCTTCTGCAGTGATGGCGGGTTTTAAAGTAGTGGTTACAAAATGTGATGAAGCAGGTAATATTGATGTGGAAGACCTGAGAGCAAATGCTATCAAATACAAAGATAATCTGGCAGGGCTGATGGTGACTTATCCAAGCACACATGGTGTGTTTGAAGAAAGCATCCGTGAGATCTGTTCTTTGATACATGACAACGGTGGTCTTGTTTACATGGACGGCGCCAACATGAATGCACAGGTTGGATTGACGAGCCCGGGTAATATCGGCGCAGATGTTTGCCACCTGAACCTTCATAAAACATTTGCCATCCCTCATGGTGGCGGAGGTCCTGGCATGGGCCCTATTTGTGTAAATGATAAGCTGGCTCCTTACCTGCCTGGACATTATTCATTGAACAATAGGGATAAAGCAATTCATGCAGTGAGCGCAGCACCTTTCGGCAGCGCCAGCATTTTACTCATCAGTTATGGATATATTAAAATGCTGGGTGCAGCTGGTTTAAGGAAAAGCACAGAATATGCTATCCTGAATGCCAACTACATGAAAGCAAGGTTGAAGAACGATTATAAAATTTTGTACACGGGCAAAAACGGTACCTGTGCGCATGAATTTATTGTTGATCTGCGCCCATTTAAACAAAGCGCAGGCGTTGAAGCAGAAGATGTGGCCAAACGCCTGATGGATTACAATTTCCACGCTCCTACACTGAGCTTTCCTGTACCAGGCACCATCATGGTAGAACCTACGGAGAGCGAAGACAAAGATGAGCTGGACAGGTTCTGTGATGCACTCTTAAGCATTCGTGCAGAAATAAAAGCTATTGAAGAAGGAAAAGCAGATAAGGCTGATAACGTTTTAAAACATGCACCACACACACAGTTCGTGGTAACTGCCGACGAATGGAATCATGCCTATACCCGCCAGCAGGCCGCTTTCCCACTGGCATATGTAAAAGAAAATAAATTCTGGCCAAGCGTGAGCAGGGTTAATAATACTTACGGAGACAGGAACCTGGTTTGCACCTGCGAACCTGTAAGCTCTTATGTAGAACAGGAAGCTTAGTTTTTTTATCTCTGACAAATAAAAAGCGCTCAGGAATTGAGCGCTTTTTATAATTTAATTATGTGCGGATTACGGCTTGAGTGTTTCGGGTTAGGTACAACACGCAACCCGTAACAATAAACACGCAACTTCCTACATCCTGTAACACACGGCATTAATATTCATTCCCGCCCCTACAGATGCGAACAATACAATATCTCCTTTTTGCAAAGAATGCTCTTCCATCGCTCCTCTTCTCACCATATCAAATAAAGTAGGCACGGTTGCTACGGAACTATTACCCAGCTTGTGAATGCTCATTGGCATAATGTCTTTCGGAACAGGATCGTTGCCATACAGTTTGTACATGGCTTTGATGATCCCTTCATCCATTTTTTCATTGGCCTGGTGAATAAATACTTTTTTCAGGTCTTTGATATCAACGCCTGCTTTATCCAAACACTCTTTCATTGCCACAGGCACATGCT
>CAYOLS010000069.1:0-14720 GCA_964404845.1 uncultured Ferruginibacter sp.
AATTATAGTTTTTTCGAATACGAAGGTCAGTCTCCTAACCCGGTTGTTATTATTGATTCCAATCTTGTTCCCAATGGTCGATCTACCATCCTCAAAACAAGATTCATCTATAACAATGCAGGTCAGGTTATAAAAGACACAGCATTTAAAAGTTATACCAATGAGGACGGGCAGCAGTTCCCTACTAACCCAATCATTAAAAAACATGACTATGTATATTTGCCCGGCCAATATACAATGGTGACCAATGGGCTTACCAACGAAAGCTGGATGGACATGGATAATAATGGAAACATCAGCAGCTATTACTGGAGGGGTGCTGGCCACGAATTTGATACTGTCAGGCAGTATCACAACGAATTGAATCCCTTTGCCCAGCTAAATATCAAACCTGTTATGATTTTTAATCGGGGTAACCCTGTATTATCCACATTGTTTTATCCATTAAAAGTAGATCTATTTACATCAAGGGATCTCTTTAAATCTTTAAAGGGTCATAACACGGTTATGTACCGGTACGATCCAAGTGATATTACTTATATAGACTGTGCGTATAGCAAGGATGCCCGGGGGAAAATAGATAGAATGGTATGGACGAACACTTCTTATTCGAGCATTACTGGCCAGCTTAATGGCAGGTTTCATGTAAACCTGAAATTTTATTATAATCCAGGCTAAAAATCCTGACGCATTAAAAAAGGGCAGAATCTTTATTCTGCCCTTTTTTAATAAATTTTTTACTCACTCTCTACCAACCTGAACCCATTACCATGAATATTTACGATCTCTAATTTCGGATCTTCTTTCAGGTATTTGCGCAGCTTGGCAATATACACATCCATGCTACGGCCATTGAAATAGGTGTCGCTACCCCATATTTTTTTCAGCGCTGCTTCACGTGGCAACAGGTCATTTTTGTATTCTGCCAGCATTTTCAGCAATTCATTTTCTTTCGGCGACAATGTTTGTGTTTTACCATTCACCGTCAACTCACGCAGGCGTGGATTGAAATGGTAAGTACCCAGATCAAATTCTGCATTCGCTTCTTCTTTATGAATCTCTTCATTGCGTTTTAAGATCGCTTTTATTTTATGCAGCAATACTTCGCTGTCGAATGGTTTGGTAATATAATCATCCGCACCCAGTTTGTAGCCCTGGATGATATCATCCTTCATAGTTTTTGCACTCAGGAAGAATAAAGGTACATCGGGGTTAATATCCCTTATCTCTTCTGCAACTGTAAAGCCGTCCATATTCGGCATCATTACATCCAGCAGGCATATATCAAATCTCTCCCTTTGAAAAGCTGCAAGGCCGAGGCGCCCGTCTCTTTCCAGGGTAACATCATAATCGTTCAATTCTAAATAATTCTTCAGAACCATACCGAGGTTCGTATCATCTTCGCACAATAAAATTTTTGGTTTAGCTGCTTCCATGTCTTTGTGTTTTTTACAAATAAAATTATTCTGTTATTTATACCACTAATATAGTGCCTAATTTTTTGTTAACGTTCAATTATTTGAGAAGCTATTAGCTACGAGCTGTTAGCTATTAGCCTGAGCCCGTTTCTGTTTGATATTACTTACGGACGAATAAAAATTATGCCGCTCAAATTCGTTATACGTTTCGATGGACCATCGGCTATGGACTATTGCCCCTCCTTCTTCACAAACCTTTTATCCGTCAACGTTTTTAAAAATGCCACCAGGTCTGCATTGTCCTGGTTACTTAGCTGCAGCGGGCGTAATAACAGTGTGTCCATGTTTAATGGATCTTCTACGAACATATAAGGATTATTATAATACTGCACTACCTGTTCCAGTGTTTTGAACCTGCCGTCGTGCATGTAAGGACCTGTTACGGCCACATTGCGGAGGCCGGGTGTTTTAAAACGGCCCAGGTCTTTCTGTTCCCCGGTGATGAAAAAACGGCCTTCGTCTTTTTGTGTTGTGCCATTGTACAGGCCGATATTTTTAAACTGGTCATCTGTAAAATCCTCCATGGAATGGCAGTCAAAACATTTAGCCCGGTTGCTGATAAACAATTGCCTGCCCCTTTCTTCCTGTTGCGTTAATTCCCCTTTCCCATTGGCCCAGTCATCGAACCTGCTTTCATCTGTTTCCAGCGTTCTTTCAAAAGCGGCGAATGCAGCTGCCAGGTTTTGTGCATTGGGTAATTGCCCGAATACCTTTTTAAACAGCCTCCTGTATTCTGGCGAAGCGTTCAATCTTTCCACCGCTTCTTTAATTGCTAATCCCATTTCATCGGGATTGGCAATGGGGATCAGCGCCTGCTCTTCCAGCGAAGCTGCTCTTCCGTCCCAAAAAAAATAGGGCCGGTTCTTCATGTTCAGCACTGAAGGAGTATTGCGGGAAGTGAGTTTGCCGTTGATGCCAGTGCTGAAAGCCACTGTATCGGCAAAAGCGAATTCCGGTTTATGGCAGCTGGCGCAGCTTACGCTGGAATCTTTGGATAAAAGCTTTTCTGAAAATAATTTTTTGCCGAGTGCCGCCTTCGTTTTTATTTTTTGAGAAGATGGTTCCATTGAAAAAGCGGCTATCGCAACGGATAGCAATAACAAACTAATGATGGTAAATCCCTTTTTCATTGCTCCAAAAATACAAATGCTTTTACTAAGTTTTCCAAAGGAAACCAAAACGTTGTACTGCCTTCCGGCTAATTTATTTTGCCGGGAAGACGTTAAGACGGGAAGCAGGAAAAATATTTTCCGGCATAACTACAAATTATTTTACATTGTACCTTTCAAAAAAATACCAACCATGGCTGATAAAAATAAATTTATAGAAGACATAAAGAACGGCTACACATTCAAAGGCGAATCAGTAAAGATCGGCGCTGCCATTCTTGACGGGGAAGTAGTACCCGAGGCAGGCATTTACCTTCCTTTAAAAACCATGAACCGCCATGGGTTGATCGCAGGTGCTACAGGTACGGGCAAAACCAAAACGCTCCAAACCATCAGTGAATTCCTGAGCGATGCAAGCGTACCGGTTTTGCTGATGGATATCAAAGGCGACCTGAGTGGCATTGCAGCAGCCGGCAGTGTGAATGATAAGCTGACAGAGCGTTACCAAAAATTACAATTGGAATATAAGCCGGCCGCCTATCCATCTGAACTGTTATCGCTTACAGGAAAAGACGGCGTTAAGTTAAGGGCTACTGTTAGTGAATTTGGTCCTGTGCTGCTCAACAAAATTTTAGGCTTGAATGATACGCAGGGTGGCATCGTAGCGCTCATCTTTAAATATTGCGATGATAACAAACTCCCGCTCCTGAACCTGAAAGACTTTATTAAAGTGCTGCAATACGTGGGCAACGAAGGAAAAGCTGATATCGAAAAAGATTATGGTAAAATATCTACCACCAGCACCGGCACCATTTTAAGAAAAGTGATAGAGCTGCAACAACAGGGTGCTGATATTTTCTTTGGTGAAAAAAGTTTTGAAGTGGAAGACCTCATGCGTATGAGCGACGATGGCCGTGGCATGATCAATATTTTAAGGGTGACCGACCTACAGGACAGGCCTAAGCTCTTCTCTACTTTCATGCTGCAGATGCTGGCCGAACTTTATGCCAGCAGCCCGGAAGAAGGCGACCTGGACAAACCCAAGCTGGTAATGTTCATTGATGAAGCACACCTGATCTTCCAGGAGGCGAGCAGCGACCTGCTGGAGCAGATAGAGACCATCATCAAGCTTATCCGCTCCAAAGGCATCGGCATTTTCTTTTGTACACAAAATCCAATGGATGTGCCCGCATCAGTTTTAGGCCAGCTGGGTCTAAAAGTGCAGCACGCCCTGAGGGCATTTACAGCGGCTGACAGGAAAGTGATCAAGCAAACCTCCGAGAACTATCCTGAAACGGTGTATTACAAAACTGAAGACCTGATCACCCAGCTTGGCATTGGTGAGGCATTGGTGACCATGCTGAATGAAAAAGGTATTCCTACTCCACTGGCACATACCATGCTTTGCTCCCCCCGCAGCCGGATGGATGTGCTCACAGACGGAGAGATCAGCAATATCCTCAACCAAAGCAAACTGGTGGCGAAATACAATGAAGATGTGGACAGCGAGAGCGCTTATGAGATCCTGACAGAAAAACTCAAAGAGGCTGCTGAAAACCCTCCTGCTGAAACCCGCAAAAACACGAAGCCGGAACCAACCACTTTTGAAAAGATCACCAATAACACGGTGGTAAAAAGTATTGCCCGTACTGCCGGAAATACGATTGTAAGATCTTTACTTGGTGCACTGGGCCTGGGAGGCAAAACGAGTAGAAAAAAGACTAGTTGGTTTTAATTTTGAATTAAGTTATACACATTTATCAAAATCAATTGATGTTTAAACAATTCTTATATACTATTAATTATCAATTATTTAAGAATAGATTTAAAGACCGTCTCGTTATATTTCTAAGGCCTTTGTAGTATTTTAACTACAAAAACTTAAGAAAATAGTTGGATAATATAAAACTGCACATTATCTTCGTTTCGGTTTTTCATAGGATATTGGATTTTAAAGCGGGACTAGATTTCTATCTTGGTCCCTTTTTTATTTTTAGGCCTGCCCGTTTTTGCGTTTTTCGATCATATCTCCTGCGGTTTGTTGCAACTTTTCTTCTGCCAATAAAAACTGTATCACCTGCCAGGCATCTTTCTGTTTTATATTATGTAAACTTTTTACCAGCATATTGATATGCATGGGACCTGTTTGTAATAGGCGGAATATCGCCTGCTCTGCTGCTGAAAACTCTTCTGCTGACAAGCCGGCCAGGTGATTGTTGATGCAGTTATCGCAAATACCGCAGTTCTTTTGGGTAGGCGCTGCGAAGTATTTAGCAAGCATTGCTTCCCTGCAATCGGTTATATTATTCACATAACCAGCCAGGGCATTTACCCTTTCTTCATACCTGGAGCGGCGCTGCCTGATCTGCTGCGAATCAATTTTAAAATCATCTGAGTACATGCGGTTTTTCTGTAAAAAGAGTTGTGGCTTATCGGATGGTGGCCTGTATTCAATGATACCATAGCGGTGCAGTTCTTTTAAAGCAGCAATGGCAGCGTCTGTTTTTATTTTTAAGAACCGGGCCAGCGAGCTTTCATAAATATTCACCGCAAAATCATAAATGCCTTCATAACTGCGGAGCAGCGCTTTGATCACAGGCTCGAGTTGTGGCTGTAGCTTTTCAAATTCGGCCAGGTCGGTACGGGAAGCGATGAACATAACAGTAGAAGGTTTGAAGAAAATTTCATTATAGCTCAATATATCTTCCTTGGCCAGCGCCTGTATGCCGTAAGTGATCTTTAAAATATCCAGGTTGAAATATTTGCCGAAGTCGGCAATATCAAGATCATAGCTTTCGCCCTCGCCACCACCGGCCGCTACCTGCAGGTGGTTCATAAGCGCCGTGTATATTTTTTTTATCTCATCAGGCAAAGGATAACGAATATCTGCCTGGTTCATCAGTTCTGCCGTTTCTCCTTTTTGACAAAGTAACACTGCATAAGCTCTCTTGCCATCTCTTCCTGCACGACCTGCTTCCTGGTAATAATTTTCCAGGCAATCAGGTACATTATAGTGGATCACTGTGCGCACATCCGGCTTATCAATACCCATCCCGAAGGCATTGGTGCAAACCATTACCCTCGTAGCATTGCGTATCCAGTCATCTTGTTTTTTTGTGCGTTCTTCATTGTGCAGGCCAGCATGATAAAAATCAGCATTGATGCCATTTAGTTTTAACAAACCTGCTATTTGTTGCGTTTGTTTCCTGCTTTTACAATAGACAATGGAAGTGCCGGGCACATTCTTCAGTATTTCCTGCAGCTTTGTTTCTTTTGATTCAGGAAAAAAAACACTGTAGGATAAATTTGGGCGTTCAAATGACTGGCGGAAAACCTCAGCACTTTTTTTAAATGCGAGCTTCCCCATAATATCATCCTGCACTTCTTTGGTAGCAGATGCAGTGAGTGCGATCACAGGAACATTGGGCAGCTCATCTCTCAGGTCTGCGATGCGGAGATAGGGCGGACGAAAATCATAACCCCATTGACTGATACAATGCGCTTCATCCACGGCTATAAGACAGGGTTTGATGGCCGGGAGAAACTCTTTAAATACAGCTGTCTCCAACCGTTCGGGTGAAACGTAGAGAAACTTATAATTACCGAAAGCTGCATTCTGAAGCGTTTTTTTTACTTCCATATAATGCATGCCGCTGTAAATGGCCAGTGCAGGAATACCCTTTTTAGTAAGATTCTCTACCTGGTCTTTAATGAGCGCAATGAGCGGGCTTATAACAATACAAATGCCGTCCATCGCCATTACCGGCACCTGGAAACAAACAGATTTTCCTCCCCCGGTTGGCAACAAAGCCAGCACATCTTTTTGCGCCAGCACTGCCTCGATTATCTCCTGCTGCCCGGGACGGAAACTATTGTAACCCCAGTATTGTTTTAGTATGTCGTGAATCGTGGAATGCATAATAGTAATCGATAGACCATAGTCCATGGACCATAGTTGAAGCATCCATAATTCTTAGAGTCTTACAATAAAAAAACTGCTCTATGGACTATGAGCTAAATTAATAAACCTTCTTCACAAACAACCTCACAGAATTCAGCGCCAGTACAATATCGCTGAAGCCCATGGCGAGTGCCGCAACAGTAGGTGTTAGGAAGCCGAAGGCAGCCACAGGAATGGCTACAATATTGTAAGCAAAGGCCCAGAAAAGATTTTCCTTGATGGTGATATTAGTGTGCCTGCCCAATCCCAATGCATAAGGCAGGTTCTTTAACCCATGATTCATGAGTATCACATCCGAGCTTTGCATGGCTATTTGCGAAGCATCGCTTAAAGAGATACCCAGGCTGGCTTTGGCCAGGGCAGGTGCATCGTTGATGCCATCACCAACCATTGCAGTAGGCATTTGTGCATTAAGCGCTGCTACTTTGTCCAGCTTTTGTTGCGGTGTTTGCTCGGCTATCACTTCGTCTATACCTACCTGTTGGGCAAGTGCTTCACATTTTTCCCGGCGGTCGCCGCTGAGTAAAACGGTTTTGATATTTTTTCCATGTAACCAGCTGATCACTTCTTTTGCTTCGGGCCTTATTTCATCTGCTACATCTATCCATCCAAGCACTTCCCCATTTTTACTGATGAAAATATTGTGCTGAAGATCTGTATAACCTTCCGGTAATATTTTATAAGACCCTGCCAGGTATTCATTGCCTTTCTGGTCGCAGGCTCTAATGCCCATACCTTTTATCTCTTCAATATTTTTCCAGCGTATCACTTCATTGGTTTTCCATTGCGCAGCAATTGATCTTCCCAAAGGGTGATTAGAAAATTTTTCCATGGAATACACAAGGTTCTTAAACACTGTTTCGTCCATATTGCTGTTAAAAGCAGACACAACAAAATTACCCGTGGTAAGCGTGCCTGTTTTATCAAATACTACCTGTTTAATGCTTTTAAAAGTTTCCAGTGCCGATGCATTGCGGAACAAAATACCATTGCGTGCTGCTCTTCCTAATCCAACCGCAATAGCAGCCGGGGTGGCCAGGCCCATAGCACAGGGGCAGGAGATCACCAATACAGCGATGGAACGCATCATAGATACACCTACTGTTTTATCGCCTAAAAAATAATTGCCCAAAAATGTAAGCGCAGCAATGCCGATCACCAACGGTACAAATATGGCGCTGATCTTATCTGCCAGCTTTTGCATCGGCGGCTTTTCGCCCTGTGCATCCTGCACCATTTTTAATATGCCGGAGAGCACCGTATCTTTACCTGTAGCTGTCACCTGTGCCTTTACCAGCCCGCTTTCCAGCACACTGCCGCCGATAAGGAAATCTTTTTTTGTTTTGGCTACAGGAATACTTTCGCCGGTGATGATGGCTTCATTCACCATGGCATCGCCCCATAATATCTTTGCATCTATTGGGACTTGTTCGCCATTTTTTATAAGGATAAGGTCACCTTCTTTCAATACCGTATTTTCTACAGGAAAAACCTGTTCCTGGTGCTGATCATCAAAAGCGATCATATTTGCCATCACTTTCTGGCTTTTGGCGAGCTTCTTTACCTCTTTCTGCGTTGATTCGATAGATGCTTCTTCCAGGTAGTTGCCCAGTAATACGAGCGTGATGATGGATGCTGTTGTTTCAAAAAACAAGTAATCATCGCCCCAGCCAAGTAGAGCACCGGTGAGACTATACACAAAGCTTGCAACAGCGCCCAGTGTTACCAGCACATTCATATTGGGCATGCCGTTGATAAGACTTTTCCAGGCACTGCGGCCAAAATACCAAAGACCCACCAAAAATACCGGCATACACAAAGCGAGCTGTATCCATGGGTTCATGAGCCAGTGGATATGCCACCATTGATCAACCATGTGCAGCATGAGCACTAATGTAAAAGGCAGGCAGAATAAGAAACGTTTTTTATTGGTACTTAAAAAAGAGCCATCGCTTCCATGACTGTGGCCATGATGCGGATCATTATGATCATGATCCACAACCTTGTAACCCAAAGAACCGATGCCCTTTTTAATAGTATCCAATGATTTTTCAGCAGTATTGGTAAAGCTTACGGATCCATCAATAGGATTTACCTTTATATCTTCTGCTCCTTCTTTTGAAAGATATTTGTTTACACTGAGCGCACAATTGCTACAGGTCATCCCTTCTATTTTCCAGTCTATTTTTTCCATACTACTATTTTTGAACGCTGATCGTCATGATTTTCATGATCAACGCAGGTACTATCATTCAACATCATGAAAAATCATGACCATTCATGAAAATCTGCGTTCCACCTTTACAAAATTATCCAATGCTTATGCCACGCATTTACTAATTATGAAATTTATCTTTGCATCATGGATTCATATTTTCATTTGAGTGATATAGAAGCAGCTGCACAACAGTTTATAGAAACCTGCAAAGGAAAAAGAGTATTTGCCTTTCACGGCGATATGGGTGCGGGCAAAACCACTTTTATTACAGCAGTATGCAAGGCGCTTGGCGTAGAAGATGTGGCAAGCAGCCCTACTTTTTCCATCATCAATCAATATAAAACGGCTAACGGAACGGTCATTTACCACCTGGACCTTTACAGGCTGAAAGACGAAGAAGAAGCCATTATGGCCGGTGTGGAAGATTGCTTCTACAGCGGACATTACTGCTTCACCGAATGGCCGGAAAAAGCTCCGGGGCTTTTCCCCGACGATACCGTGCATTGTTTTTTAACATTGGCAGGAAACGATACCCGAAAGCTCCAAATAAAATTGTAATTTGTATATCCTGTGCAAAAAATGACAAAACGATATGGCAACTGCTAAACCATTTGTATCTCCCACCCTGTCTTACGAAACGATGGAGGAAACGCTTGACATCAAGCCGAAATCCGAAAGCCTTTCCATTGGTATTCCAAAAGAAACTTCCTTTAATGAAAACCGTATTGCGCTTACACCTGAAGGCGTTGCAGTGATCGTAGCAAATGGCCACCAGGTACACGTGGAAACCAATGCAGGTGAGGGTGCTAATTATACAGACAAGGATTATAGTGAAGCAGGCGCTAAGATATTGTACGAAAAAAAACAGGTATTTGAAAGCGATATCATTGTAAAAAGTGCGCCGGTAAGTGAAGACGATTGCGAGTACCTGCGCCCTAACCAATACATTATTTCCCCTATAAACCTGGCAGTAATGAAAAGGGAGATACTGGAAAAAATGATGCAGAAAAAGATCACCGCACTGAGCTTTGAGAATCTAAAAGATGCAAGTGGTCATAATCCTATTGTGCGCAGTATGAGTGAGATCGCCGGCAGTGCTGTAATGCTGATAGCAGGTCAGTATCTCAGCAACGCCAACAGTGGTAAGGGTGTGCTGGTCGGTGGTATCAGCGGCATTCCTCCTACAAAAGTTGTGATCATTGGCGCAGGCATTGTTGGTGAATATGCTGCACGCACTGCGCTTGCAATGGGTGCAAGCGTAAAAGTTTTTGACAACAGTATTTATCGCCTTAAACGCATGCAGAACAATATCGGCGTTCGCATGTGGACCTCTGTAATAGAGCCTAAAATCTTAGGCAAGCAATTAAAGACCTGCGATGTAGCTGTGGGTGCGCTTAGCGGCGCAGGCGGCCGTACACCGATCGTTGTTACAGAAGACATGGTAAGCGCCATGCGCCCGGGAACAGTGATCGTGGATGTAAGTATCGATCATGGCGGTTGTTTTGAAACGAGCATGGTGACTACGCACAAAAAACCTACTTTCAAAAAATACGATGTGATCCATTATTGTGTGCCCAATATTCCCAGCGGCTTTGCCCGCACGGCAAGCCAGGCAATCAGCAATGTATTAATGCCTCTCTTGCTGGAAACTGCAGAAGATGGTGGTATTGATAAAACGATCTGGCACAAGATCAATATCCGCACGGGTATTTATATGTTCAAAGGAAGCCTTACCAATTTTTATTTGAGTGAAAGGTTCGATTTAAAATTTACTGATCTGAACTTGTTGATTGCGAGCAGGAGGTAATAGGATCTGTTCTGTCGTTTCCCAGCCTTGCTGTGCGTGAAAAGCATATTGTATAGCAGGAAGCTGGCTTTTTTAAAATTTCGAAAGAACACCCCTAGCTTTTAAAAGAACAATTTTACCGGCATTAAGGTCAGCAACCTGTAAGCAATTAATTTTATCTATTGCAGCATAGCACTCGTTTATTGCAAGAATATTGTATATGGCCTGCATGTAAATAAGTTCTTTGCTGAATTTTCTATTTTCGCCAAAAATGCAAGCGCATTCATAAGAAAAAAAATTCCAAAATTCTTCTGAACGACTATTCTTAATATCATCGTAGATTAAATAATCTCTAATAAACTGAAAATGTTTTTCATTATATGGTCCTTTAATAAGGTTTTCTTGTAATGCTACGGACAAACATTTTATTGCGGCTTTCACTTTAATCTTTGCATCCAGTATTTCTTCCTCTATAGGATTCGCATTTATATTTTCTTCTATAAAATAGGTAAGGTCTTTTTTGAGTGACTTGTCAGCCAAAACCAAGGTTTTAATATAGGCGTCTATTTCAATTTCGTGCATAATCTTGGGAATTTAGTTCACTATTGATATACTATTAAACTGTAGCCATAATCTGTCTATAGACTTTAAAACAAATCTTATAGTTTAATTGCCTACAATAATGTAGGCATAACATCGTAATTTATTTGTCGGTGAGAAAATATTCGTGAGATAGTCTTTATACAATTTATTTTTGAGCGCAACAACTTTAATCATGTCGGATATCTTTCATTTATTTCTCTGAAAATGACACCTGTACATTTTTCTTCCAGTATTTTATCTTTTAGATTTTGTGAAACGTAAAACCCAACCCTGCCATAAATAACATCAAACATAGAACACGATCCAAAATCAGCATCTTTTTTGAAATACAATTTTGAAATGCGTATGCTCTTATGCAAATCCATGTCATCATACTTTTTATTTTCGCTAATAAGATCAGCTTTCATTCTCAGGAAGTCCATGAACGAGTCGAATTTCAATTGTTCATAAACAAAATTTCCAAAAATATTAGATATCTGAAATTCAGAATCTTGCATATCAATAAAATCATGTTCTTTAAAGTATGGATGCATAACATTTACTTTGATATGCTCTCCAGTTTTAGTAATAATTTCAGTATCCGCAAACTGAATTCCTTCCATTGGATACGCTTCTATAATTTGCCTTAATTTATTAGAAACAAATAGATTAAAAGAAGCAAAACCAGTAGACATAAGGTCTGTCAGCTTTGCTTTTTTATGCAAATGACCTTTCGGAATAATACTATTATTGTCAATTGGTCTTGAACCTATACTCCACAATTGATTTTCATCTGTGTAATAACCCCCAAATATAGGGTCGACAATCTGGGGCACAAAACCCACTTCTTTTTCTGCGCTATCGTATAACCTCCAGTATTTCATCATAGAACTAAATTATTAATAGATTCATTGGGATGTGCATATATCCAATTACTAATTTGAGCAGCTAAGTATCTAACTTGCGTAGCACATTGTTGATTAGTCCAATTGTTTGCTATTGCATCTTGTGAAAGATCAGATAAGGCCACGGATCTTCATGTAAAGTTATTTTAGGGTAATTAAAAATGAGTTGCAAAAAAAGGAATATTGAGATTAATAAAAAAATATTTTACAATTTTACTCTTACATCATTTTATGTAATTAAACTGTAAGATATATTTAAAAGATTACGGGCAAAATTATTGCCCACATTTTAACAGGCATTAATGAGGTATCAGCTTTGACTGGAGTGTATGTATTGTATTTGTCGCTGAAGAAATGATTTGATCCCTTAAAATTCCTTTTCCAGCAACCCATGCTTCTCTGCATACCTGTACAACCCTATCAGGTTATTCGAATTGGTCTTTGTCATCATTTTTAGCCGGGCTCCTTCAACGGTACGCAGACTTATTCCCAGCTCTTTGGCTATCTGTTTATTTGTCTTTTCCTTGCAGAGTAATTTTAGTATCTGCACTTCTCTTTTGGAGAGTTCTGATTTTCTTTCTTTTCGTACGGGATCGTAAATGCCAGTAGCCACCAGTCTTGATAATTTATTATTAGTATTCTGACAATAAAAAGACTGACTTTTATATACTGTTTGAATGGCCTCTATGATCGTCTTTTTAGGAGCATCTTTTAGCAGGAAGCCTTTAGCACCGGCTGCCAACATATCAATGATCAAATGATCTTCGTTGAACATTGACAATGCTATAACAGGTAAATGCGGATACTTCTTCATAAGCACTTCAGTAGCTGCAACGCCATCCAGTCCCGGCATTCGGATATCAGTAAGCACAACGTCTGGCTGATGCAGATCTACCAGGTTAAGCAGGCTGTAGCCATCTGCAGCTTCCGCCACCAGTTGTATACTGCCTGCTTCGGCTACCAGGGAACGAAATCCATCCCTGAAAAGATCATGATCATCTGCGAGGATAATATCAATAGTAGTATAAGTTTCCATGGGTATTAATTATTTCATTAAACAGGTATTTCCATATAAAATCTAGTGCCCATTCCCGGGTGTGTATCAATATGCAGGCTACCGTTTAATGATTGTATCCTGTTTTGGATATTGGCCAGGCCATATCCTTGTTTTGCCAATATAGATTTATCATACAAAAATCCACGGCCGTTATCAACTGTAGCAATTATGATCATTTTACGCTCCTGCAAAATGGTCATATCAAGTTTGGTGGCATGCGCATGTTTAAAGCTGTTGTGTATGATCTCCTGCACGATCCTGAAAATGTGCAACGACTTTTCCGTGGTCATAGCTGTAAATACATCACAGGAGTATTGAATATCTATTTTATCGGGATAGCCAAGATTATGAATGTATTGTTCAATAGCGATCGCCAATCCTTTATCCTGTAATACTGATGGCATCAACCCAACGGATATATGTCTTATTTTGGAAGTAAGCTGCTCTAAATGGCTGACACATTTTTCGAGGACCTCATTTTCTTTCAGACCCGGTACAGCCACACTTTCCAGTTTCATTTTTACTGCTGTAAGCACCGGGCCAAATTCATCATGCAGGTCCTGGGCTATCCGCTTCTTTTCTGACTCCAGCTTATTGATCTCCACTTCCAGCCTTGCATCAAAGCTACGCCGGAACCTGCGGCGGGAACGCAGTGCAGAAATGATATAGTAAAGCGCCAGGCCTACTATTACCGCTGCGGTTATCAGGTAAATTTGATATAACGAGGCTTCCTGGGTATCCATAATACAGCTAAGATGAATAGAAGGTTAATAATAAAATTGATATATCCGAACCATGCATACACTTCATATAAAAAAGCTGCTGAATTCTTAAGACCATACAACCAGAACAACTCTGTAATTATTTTGAAAGTATACAGCACGATCAACCCTATGCTGATCAAAAACTGCGCATCCTTGTACAATAACTTCGTACTTCCAAAAACAATATGGTTGATATTGCCCAGGCAAAGCAACACCAGCACAGCAGCATAATAGATACGATACCTGTGAAACAGTGCATATACATCCCTGTTGACATAAAGATCAAGAATCCACATGGCTACGAACAGGCATTGTAAAACATAAAACAGCGCCTGCTTATCCTTAAATAGATTCCATTTGCAAAATTGCCAGGCAATAATGAGTGCTTCAATAAGAACATATACATTATTGTTGGCATTGTTAGAAAGACCGTAACGGGTTACTATGATATAACTATACAATTCATTGCAGGAAGCGAGCAATGTGTAAAAAATAAACGGATAATACGTAGTATCTATTTTCCTGAATCTATACATTCCTATAGTAGCTGCAATAAATATGCTATAGCTAAAGAGAACGAACAGCCAATAGTTCATAGCCTTAAGAAATTAAGGGTGGCAGGGAGAGATTGTGAAAATAAAATATTGCGTTTAAACTTTGCCAAAGTTTTAAAACTTTGGCAAAGTTCATTGCATAATAAACTGCCGGCAGCAAACAGGCCGGCAGTTTACCAGCACATTAATGGTTGAGCGGCGATTCCGGCGGGCATATTACCGGGCATCGCTGGCCTTCCTGGAGTATTATAGCTTCCATACTCCGGGACGTTGTCATAGGGATTAAGTCTTGATTGTTTTCATTTA
>CAYOLS010000070.1:0-14575 GCA_964404845.1 uncultured Ferruginibacter sp.
CATTTGCGTTTGGAGGTAAAGAAGAGAACCAGTCTTTCCTGATGGTACCATCAACAAAGAGCATGTTTTTCCACCCTAAAGTAGCATTCGCAAAAATTGCTCTCCTTTTTTCGTTAGTACGGGTATTACCGAATGTAGGCGCATTTTTAGAGTTACCGATTGTATACAGGCCAAATACGTTCAAGCCACCTGCAGTTGAAGCGCTAACGCTTCTCTGTACCTGGTTGAAGATATCAAGACCAGCCAGACCGGTAATGTTGAAATCTTTGATTTTTTTGTTATAGTTACCGATCAACTGGAAGTTTTCCCTGTTGCTGAAGGTATTAGCTGTAGCATACCCGGCAATTTGCGGAGATACAGTTTGGCCATCCTGCAGTTCTGAAGCGGTAATATTTTCACTGTAAGTGGTATTTTGTTGCTTACGGTATGTACCTGTTAAGCTGAAATCGTTCGTGAATTTGTAAGTCAGGTTCACATCACCATATAACCTGTCATTCCTGTTCAGGTTCCTGGTAAGATCCATGTTAGTGAAGTGGTTTACCCAATAGTAACCTTTGTAGAAACCACCTGGGTTAGCTGCTGAATAGCTGCTTGGGTTACCATGGTTCCAGCTTGCATACCAGCCTTCAGGTGTACGCAGGCCTTTCAATTCTCTTACGATATCCATATCCAGATGCCTGTGGAACCATTGGTTGAATGAACCAGAAGATTGGTTACCATAAGCATCATCAAAATCACCATTTACATTTTGTTGAATGTAGTTCAGGTTAACACCTAAAGCCAGTTTAGGACTCAGGTTGTAAGTAGTATTGATGTTCAGGTTATGCCTTTTCAGGTAACTGGTAGGGATAAGACCTTTTACATCGATATTACCGTAAGAAGCCCTGAAACTGATGTTATCAGTTGCTTTGCTGAACGCTACGTTATTGTTAAGCGTTTGAGCAGTATTAAAGAATTTCTTAGCATTGTTTGGCTGCCTTTCCATAGTAGCAGTTGTGAAAGAACGCTCGTGGCCACCATACCATGAGTACCAAGGAATATATTCCTGACCTACGATTTTTGGACCCCAGCTAACGTCTTCCTGATAGTCATGGTAGTATTTACCATCCAGGGCTTTCCATCCTTCCGGATCGCCTGCTTTCCAACGGTATTGTTGCATATCAGCACCATCACCACCAGCATAATCATTCTGGTAGTTAGGCATGATGTAAACTTTATCAAGCATAATGCCCATGTTTACTTCAACGCCAACACCTTTCTGACCTTTTTTAGCTTTTTTAGTGGTCATTACGATCGCACCGTTAGCACCTTCTGGGCCAAACAGCGCCGCAGCGTTAGGACCTTGCAATACAGTTACGTCTTCGATATCATCCATATTGATATCGTTGGCATTTGGCAGAATCGTACCATCTACTACGTAGATAACAGGAGAACCTGATGGTAAGCTTTCACCACGAAGCCTAACGTTTGTTTGAGAACCCAGTTTAGCACTAGACTGGCTTCTTACCTGGATACCCGAAACTTTACCGGCAAGGGCATTGTTAAGGTTAGTTTGACGAATGGTGTTCAACTGTTCGCTACCCACTACCTGTGCGTTAGAAGAAGTACTTCTGGCAGTACGCCTGGTATTGAATGCACTTGTTACAACAACCTCAGCAATTGTATTATCTCTCAATTTTAAGGTTGCGTTGATAGTAGTCAGTGAACCTACAGGAACTTCAATTGGCTCATAAGAAGCCTGTGAAATTTGTAGCGTTTCACCCGGGTTAACCCTGATGGAATAACGACCATCTGCGTCGGCCTGTACGCCGCCGCCGCCTTTAACAACCACAGAGGCAAAGGGAACGGGCTTACCGCTTGCGTCGGTAACCGTACCGGACACCACCCGGCTTTGAGCAAATGACAATACTGAGCAAAGCATCATCATTGTGAACAGTGAAAAGAATCTTCTCATGTGCGATTAGTTATAATTTGATGAATTGTAAAAATAGGGCATTTTTATTACCGTCTAAAAAAAATGTTAATTCTTTTTTAACGGCAAAACCCGATAGATGACAGCGACTTTTTCGTATTCGCTGCATAAAAGCAGAAAAAATGTTAAAATTTATACATTAACTGTAATTTAATCTCGCTGCGGTGGTTTTTGGGGATCTCATCCAGCCCTGAACCCACTGTTTTCCGCTCTGTATAGATGAATTGGGCCCACCTGGCCCAGAAAGCCAGCTTTTTGTTGAGGTCGTAGTTCACATTTATATAGTAACGGTAGCCTTTATCATAAAAAACAGGGATGCTAAAGCTGTACAGCACATCATTTTCGTAGGCATAAAGGCGGCTATTATAGTCGTCGGTCTCAAAGTACATCAGGCGGATATTACCGGAAAACGGCTTCATTACTGGCTTATAGAGCACATCGGTGTATAAAATGAACCCTTCCGAAGAAGCCGGCCCTTTTTTATCGAACCATACCATTTCCGCCCTGCTGCGGAGGGTAAAGCTCCTGTCTAATTTATAGCTGATATGCGTACGCCAGTTCTTCCTTGGCTGTTCAACCACCGGGCTCATAGGCAAACCTGTGGGATTGTAATTGATGGATTTGGCCTCCGCTTTGAACCTGCTGTAGATCTCAAACACTTTATTGGGCTTATAATCTACCTGTACCATATAGTCCTTTCCCTCCGAAGGTGCATTCACCCTGAATTTGAGCCAGGGAAAACGGTAGATATCCGCATAGGCATCGATCCGCCAGCTGCTGTTGGGCCTTACGCTGATGCCCGTAAACAGCCCTTTTTCATTAGTAGGATAAGTGCTTTCTGTAAAAGCATTGGTATAAAGCGACTGGTATCCTTTTGAAATACTGCGGTACAAAATGCTCATATCCACGTTGGAAGCCACGCTCAGCAAGAGCCCGTTCACAAAAGCGGAGTAATTTTTACTGCTGATGGCAGCTTCGCCAAAAAAATGCAGGTTGCGGAAAGTGTAAGAATAATCCACGCTGTAGTTGCCGAAGTTCTTTCCGGTTAAAGCATAGGCATTGTATGGATCTGCTGCTTTTATCAAAGGATACCTGAGCTGGTACTGTACGGCATTGGCACTTAGCATCAGCCTGTTGATCCTGTATTTCACATTTCCGCCGAAGGCGATCTGCCGCTGTACATTTTTATCTGCCAATTCATTGGCAGTGCGATGCAGACCAGATGTCTGCAAAGAAGAAATAAATTCATCCGTGCTGCTTGCAGTATCAGCAGGAACAAAATTTGCATCCAGCTTACGGTAAGAGCCAAACAAAGTAGCTTCCCATTTCCTGTTACCAATGGTGATGCCCACGCCCCTGTGAAAGAAAATCTCGCCGGCAGAACTGTAGGGTTTTAATACCGGCGCCTGTCTTTTTACGGACATGATATCCGGATTCTTTTTAAACGCCAGCGTCATCCAGGATGTAAGCCCCTGCCCCATGTTGACAGTAAAATCTCCTATCGCCAGCGCTTTTACAATGCCTATATTTCTTGCAAACAAATGTGCGGAATAAAAATCGAAGCCCTGCTTTTGCGATCCTTTAAAAAATTCTTCTCCTGCATCCTTCTCTCCAACCACACCATACTGCAATAAATTTTTGTACGTGTATTTATACCTTACAAAAAGTTTTTGCGGTGAGCCGGGATAATAACTGGAAGTAACACCGGCCGTATCTGCTAAAAATCCTCTTGATCTTTCCAGCACCTGTGTTGATCGTATTAATATGCTGTGTTCACCACCGGTCAATCTTTCTGTAAAAGTTTCAAACGCATTTTTGGTATTACTAACGGTAATGTATGGACGAAGTTTTTGTATAGTGGAAATATCAAAGCCCGGCACTGCCTGCAATTCGTAAATGCTGATAAAGCTTCCCAGTACATCCCTGTAGCGAAGCAGGTTTTGCACCTGCATAGGATTGAGCAAACGCAGGTCTTTCAGCAGGTTTTCATCTGCCCTGTTTATGTTAATGGGATTTTTGAGATACTGCACCATATCCTGCAGGTACGAGTCATCTTCGGTTTCCATATCATCGTTGTTCTCTGTAATATTTTCCAGTTGCTGCTCGGTAGTAGAAGTTGCAGGCGGCTCCGGGTCGGGCACCTGTGCAAACACCGCCATACACAGCAATAACAATAAACAGGAGAGTACTGACCTTTTCATCACTTTACTTTTTCTTTCTTAAAGTTTGCGATCAGTAATATACCCGGTGAAAATCCTAACTGCGGGTGATAATTGGCCGCAACATCCAAGCGGAAATTTTTCCAGCCAACACCTGCTCCGCCAAATGCGCTTCCTGTTTCGCTGATGAAGCCCGCCCTTGCAAAAAATTTCTTCATGAACTGGTATTGCACACCGCCGATCACATTCACTGCTTTGTCCTCTTCTTTTATGATCTCTGTGCTGATGTAAAAAATTATCAGAAGCATCATAACCCAACCCCAGCTTGTAGGCAGAAGCCAGTTTTTCATCTTCCACTTTCCCCAGCTTGCCGCCAACAGGATTATACACGTGAATACCGCCATGAAATTTTTCAGAGAAATGCATGATGGCGCCGATCTCGAAATTGATAGCAGATGCATTGCCATACTGCGGAATGCGGTAGCCGTAATAATTGAATTGTACACCCAGGTCAACCAGCTTGCCCAGGCTGCGTGCATAGGCCAGTCCTATCTTGTTGTCATTGAAATTGGCGAAGCCCGAATAATTCAATTGCAGCCCAAAATTGCCCATCTTGGTAGGAACGGCAGCAGCAAGCCCGTAAACACTGGTTTCCGAAAGCATGAACCGTCTTTCGCCCCACACCCCTACTCCTGCCGATTCCAGCTTTGCCAGTGCTGCCTGGTTGCCCGTAAACCCAAAAGGATCTGTCTGCATGGAGCTGTAAGCACCCATACTCGTATAGGGCATACTGATATTGTAACGTAAGGATTGCGCCTGTAAGGAATGGTAAGTGAATAAGTACAGCATAGCTGCGATGGCTACACATAAAAATTTTCTCAAAGCTGTTTGTTTAGATTGTTCCGACAAGTTAAATAAAATACCTATAAAACCTACTACAGTTCAATATACTCCTGTAAAATCGGTTTTTGTTAAGTAATTTTGCGCCCATGCAAATTTTAGACGGTAAAATAGTATCCCAGGCAGTAAAAAACGAGCTGAAAGAAAAGACCAATGCGCTCATTCAGCAAGGTAAAAAAGTGCCACATCTTGCTGCCATCCTGGTGGGTACCGATGGTGCCAGCGAAACCTATGTAGCGAGCAAAATAAAGAACTGTGAAGAGATCGGTTTCAAAAGCAGCTTTTACCGTTTTGATGCAGCAACAGACGAAGCAACTGTTATCAGCAAAGTGCAGGAATTGAACAACGATGCGGATGTGGATGGTATACTGGTTCAGCTTCCTTTGCCTAAACATATCAGTGAAGAAAAGATCATCAACATCATCAATCCTGCAAAAGATGTGGACGGCTTTCATCCCAGCAGCGTAGGTAAAATGGTGCAGGGATTGCCGAGCTTTATTTCGGCCACGCCTTACGGCATCATGCTCATGCTGGAACATTACAATATTGATACCGCAGGAAAACATGCAGTAGTGATCGGCCGCAGCAATATCGTCGGCAGGCCGATGAGTATTTTATTAAGCCAGAATACCAATCCCGGCAACTGCACGGTTACCATTTGCCACAGCAAAACGCAAAACCTGAAAGAGATTTGCCAGCAGGCAGATATCATTGTAGCGGCTTTAGGAAAAGTATCTTTTCTTACCGCCGATATGGTAAAAGAAAATGCCATTGTAATTGATGTGGGCATCACAAGGGTTGCAGACGCTTCCAAAAAATCAGGCTTTGCCATTAAAGGCGATGTTGATTTTGAGAACGTAGCACCCAAAGCCAGCTACATCACGCCAGTGCCCGGCGGCGTAGGCTTGATGACCATTGCAGCATTGTTGAAGAATACTTACAACGCCTGCATTCAGAATAATAATTATTGACCACTGGGTATTGATGATTGCCGCAATCATCAATAATGAATAATAAATAATCAACAACAGACTTGACAACTATTAACGACATACAACAGCAACTTCCCGTTATGGAGCACTTCTACACCCTCCAGGGCGAAGGTTACCACCAGGGCAGGGCCGCTTATTTTATCAGGCTCGGCGGCTGCGATGTAGGCTGTGTATGGTGCGATGTAAAAGACAGCTGGGATGCATCCAAACATCCGCAGTATGCATTGAATGAAATTGTGGAGATGGCAGTGAATGGTTCTGCAGAAAACAATTCCAATCATTCTGATGTATTAGCAGTGATCACCGGCGGTGAACCGCTGATGCATAATTTAGATGCACTTACATCTGCATTAAAAGAAAAAGGTTTTCAAACGAATATTGAAACATCCGGTTCCAGTCCTTTAAGTGGTTACTGGGATTGGATATGTCTCTCACCAAAAAAATTCAAAGCACCGCTGCCGGAAGTAATTGAAAAAGCGGATGAATTAAAAGTAGTGGTCTTCAACAAATCTGATTTTGACTGGGCAGAAAAATATGCTTCGCAGGTAAAACCTGGCTGTCGTCTTTATTTGCAACCTGAGTGGGATAAAAGAGAGATCGTTACGCCACTTATTATTGACTACGTTAAGCAAAATCCGCAGTGGAGAATTTCATTGCAGGCGCATAAGTATATAAACGTTCCATAGGTTTAAGGAGTTTAAGGCTTAAAAGTTCAAGGTTAAAAGTTTGCTTGTCACACTGAGCTTGTCGAATGTGTACAAAAACGAACCTCCTGTTCTAATACCGACTTCGACAGGCTCAGCCTGACAATGCGTTCGGGTTTTTAGGCATTATTCCTTAATCGGATAAATCAACAATGAACATTCCACTTGTCTCATTGAGCTTGTTGAATGTGTTGCAAAAACGAAAAGCCCATCTTAACGTCGACTTCGACAGGCTCAGTCTGACAATGCGTTCGGGTTTTAGGCATTACTCCTTAATCGGATAAATCAACAATGAACATTCCACTTGTCTCATTGAGCTTGTAGAATGTGTTGTAAAAACGAAACTCCTGTTCTAATATCGACTTCGACAGGCTCAGCCTGACAATACTTTTGAATTTTATATATTCTTTCTCAAATTGTCTAAATGAAATAACGAACACTCGCCTTGTCACACTGAGCTTGTCGAATGTGCTACAAAAACGAAATGCCTATTCTAACGCCGGCTTCGACAACCTCAGCCTGACAACACGTTCAATTTCCAGGCATTCATTTCAAGCAAACAAAATCACTGTTTGTTCTCATTTATCTTTATTATTTTCATTGCACAGTATAAAAGTGCTGCTAATGTAATGATGCCGGCACCGTTTTTGTTAATACTTTTATTTGCAACGTACTGCCTTATTCAGTTTCTCCATTGCCGAACATGTATCGAAGCAAATCCAAGCCTCCCTGGCAACTATCAAAAAAATGATTAAAATAGCTTTTTTGAAATTGATTATTATAGATGCTTCGTGCCTCAGCATGACAGGTACCCAGTAAAAAATATCAGGAAGTTGAATGATGGTCGCAGGATAATACGTTACAATACGAAGCTGTCATGCTGAGGCACGAAGCATCAGCTGATACAATACTGAGATAGCTATCCTTTATTATACCGTCTTACCTTCTTTCCAGATTCCTACCGAATTTCCTATATCCCGGCCAATCCATCTCATCTCTCCTATCTCATCATTCATATCTACCTCATTTTAACACATCCGCAATACTTATCCCCCCAATTCGTTTTATCTTCATCTATATAAACAACCGCATGACCAATTATAACAGGAAAACACATTTTTTATTCTTCCTCTTTTGCATACTCGTATCCTTACCTCTTTTCAGTAAAGCGCAATGGTACGACCCCGATAAAGTAAACAAAAAAGCCGGCGAAATTTACGGCCAGGCTTATGAGCAGGCGCAGAACGGTGATTACAATAATGCCATTAAATTACTGAACGATGCATTAAAGCTGGAACCAAAATTTGTAGATGTTTTTTTATCCCGTGCAGGCATGTATGCCAATATGAAAAATTACAAAGCATCTGTTACAGATTTTGAAATGGCTTTGCAGATGGATCCTGTTTATTCCAACACCTATTTGCTCCCCTACTCTATTTCTCTGGCAGGCACAGGAAATTTCTCAAAAGCGCTGGAAACAGTCAACAAGTTTTTGCAAACACCGGGATTGAATGAGCAGAGTGTAAAAGCCGGCAACTACCGCAAAAAAACTTTTGAATTTGCTGTTGCATACGATCAACAATTAAAAGCCAAGGGCATTAGCAATTATATTTTTGCACCGAAAAATTTAGGAGACTCTATTAACACTGCTTCGCTGGAATATTTCCCTTCCTTTACCATCGACGGAGGCAAAATGATCTTTACAAGAAGGGTGAACAATGATGAGGATTTTTATGAAAGCGATCTCGTTAATGGAACCTGGAGCAAGGCTGAACCATTGGCAGGAAAAATAAATACCAACCTCAACGAAGGCGCACAAAATATTTCGCAGGATGGTGACTGGCTCATCTTTACCGGTTGCAATTATCCCGAAGGCGCCGGCAGCTGCGACCTCTACATTGCCTACAAAACAAAAAACGGCGGCTGGACAGAAGCGGAAAATATGGGGCCAATGATCAACACGGAATTCTGGGAGTCTTCCCCGTCTTTAAGTCCTGATAAAAGACATTTGTATTTTTCCAGCAACCGTTTAGGTGGCCTTGGTGGAAAAGATATCTGGATGAGCACCAGGCAGCCCAACGGCAAATGGGGCAAGCCGGAAAATCTTGGTCCAACCATCAATACAAAAGCAGACGAAGGCTGTCCTTTTATTCATGCAGATAACCAGACATTGTACTTCAATAGTAATGGTCATGATGGTTATGGATTAACTGATCTTTTTTTGAGTAAAAGACAGGCGGATGATAGCTGGGGCAATGCCGTGAATCTTGGTTATCCTATCAACACCATTGATGATGAAGGCTCGCTGATCGTTACTTCCGACGGCAAGACCTCCTATTTTGCCAGCGATGGCATGGACACCAAGGGTGGTCTCGACCTCTACAGCTTTACCATGAGGGAAGATGTGCAGGCCAACAGGACGCTTTGGGTAAAAGGAAGGGTGTATGACAAAAAAACAAATGCAGGTCTGCCTTCTTCTGTTGAACTAACGGATATCAATACACGAAAACTAATTTCAAAACTACAAACGGATGAAGAGGGTAATTACCTGGTGACCTTACCTGTGGGCAACGACTATGCTTTTAATGTAAACCGGAAAGGCTATTTATTTTACTCAGATAATTTTTCCATGAAGAGCAGCCACCCCGATTCTTCACTTACCATCAATATTCCTTTACAGCCCATTGAAGCAGGCGCCATGATAGTGCTGAAAAATATATTCTTCGATTCAAAAAAATGGGAGCTGAAAGAAGCATCCAAAACAGAACTGGATAAAGTAATTCAACTGATGACAGACAACCCGCAATTAAAGATCCAGATCGGCGGACACACGGATAATATTGGCTCGGCAGCAGATAATTTAACCCTTAGCAACAACAGGGCAAAAGCAGTGATCGCCTACCTGCAACAAAATGGTATTGACATTAGCAGGTTAAGTTCCAAAGGCTTTGGTGCTGCCAAACCGGTTGCCGGCAATAATACCGAAGAAGGCCGGGCGCAGAACAGGCGGACGGAATTGAATATTGTTTCTAATCAATGAAATATCAGGCCAGGTCTGTAGACATAAATACAAACCGAAACTCTTTCTTGTCACACTAAGCTTGTAGAATGTGTTACAAAAACGAGGCCCTTCCTAACGTCGACGTCGACAAGCTCAGCCTGACAGTATGTTCATTTAATGAGATATAAACCCGCAAGGCGTGAGTGCTTGTCGAATGCCTTGCAATACAAATTTGCTCATGTCACACTGAACTTGTCGAATGTGTTACAGAAACGAAACCCTCCCTAACGCCAACTTAGACAGGTTCAGCCTGGCAGCATTTTTTTTTTAAAAATCCCTTTTTAAATTTTCATTTTGAATTTTTACTTTTAGTATTTAATCTTATCCTGCCCTTTATGAACAACGATCTGCTTTATCAAATCGCACTTACCCGTGTGCCAAACATTGGCGACATACATGCCAAATCATTGATCGGTATTTATGGTGATGCGGAAACCATTTTTAAAGCTCCCAAAAGAGAGCTGGAGAAAATTGAAGGCATTGGAACCATCCGTGCAGCCTGCATCAAAAAGTTTGCCGAGTTCAACAATTGCGAAACCGAAATTGATTTTATACAGCAATATAAAATTCAGCCGCTTTTTATCAACGATGATGATTATCCAAAGCGTTTATTGAATTGTTATGACAGTCCCGTACTCTTGTATCACCGGGGTAATACCAACCTGAATGCTGACAAGATTGTTTCCATTGTCGGCACCCGAAATCATACGGATTATGGCAAACAGGTTTGCGAACAACTGGTACAGGAATTAAGCGAAGAAAACATCCTGGTTGTAAGCGGTCTCGCTTTTGGCATTGATACCATTGCACACAAAGCAGCGTTGAAAAATAATTTACCGACAGTAGCGGTGCTGGCGCATGGCTTAGACAGGATATACCCGCATCAGAATAAAAACCTTGCCAGGCAAATGACTGAACAGGGCGGCCTGCTCACCGATTTTATGAGCGGTACCAACCCTGACAAGCAGAATTTTCCAAAACGCAACCGCATTGTAGCCGGTATATGCGATGCTTTGATCGTAATTGAAAGCGGCAAAAAAGGTGGCTCACTTATCACAGCAGAGCTGGCTAACAGCTACAACAAAGATGTATTCGCCATACCCGGCCGAATCACCGACCCTAAAAGTGAAGGCTGCCATTATCTTATTCAAAGCAACAAAGCATCTCTTGTTACCAACGCCGCCGAATTGATGCTGATGATGAACTGGCGCAACCGCCAGCCCGAAAGAAAGCAACAACGCAGCATGTTTGTTGAGCTCACAGAAGATGAAAGAAAGATAACAGCCATTTTAAGTGAAAAACAAACGGCGCATATTGATGAGCTTTATGCAAAAACCGGCCTTAGCAGTAGTACTACCGCTGCTGTACTCCTTAGTCTGGAGATGCAAAATATGATCATAAGCCTTCCTGGGAAAATTTACCAATTATTATAGTGGCAAAGAAGGCGAGCTTCTTTGCCACTAATAAATTAATACCTGATAAACTTAATGGTATTGCTTTTTTCCTTGTTTACTTCCGTAATAAAATAAACACCGGCAGGATACATGCTTACATCAACCTGCGTAACACCATTCATCAATGTGAGCTGCCGTAGCTTTTGCCCTTTTGCAGAAACAATAACGATCGTTACCGGCTTATTGCTAAAAACATTTACAGATAATTTTTCCTTTACAGGATTGGGATAGACCGCCATTACATTTTCATTTCCGCTGCAGGTATTGTTAAAGCGGATAATGTCGGAGTATTTGTAACTATTATCAATGTCCACCACTTTCAGGCGGTAATAACTAAGCGCACCCGGCATTTTTACAGCATTGACTGAATAAGAATGGCCGTTCATTGCATTTGCTGCGGACATGGTGGCGATTGTTGAGAAATTACTGCCGTCGCCGGAAGCCTGTATCTCAAATTGCTTAACATTGGCCTCTCGGGTCGTCTTCCATTCCAGCTTGGGCTGGCAGCTGTTTCCTGCAGTTACGTTCAATGCAGAAAGATTAAGAGGCAGTACGCAGTTATTTTCAATGCATAAAAAAGCATTGTCGAAGTTACCAAAGTCATTCAGGGATACCCTGTAGGAATAAGTGCCCGCTGGCAGCAGCGTACTGGTGCCGCTGACTGAATGCCATATTGCATCAGCACCTGCGGATAAGTTATGATCTGCATCGGCAGTCGTAAAATTATACACAGAAGAAGTGGCCACTACGGCATTGGATGCATCAACAATGTCAATTTTTGCAGTCCAGTTATTTCCTGTTTCCCGGCTGGAAAAAGCGCCGCTGAAAGTAATAGCAGAAGGACAGCTAAGTGCAAAACCCTGGGAGACCGTACCCGATGCATTTACGATATCGAGGTACTGGGTTCCTTCGGATGCGCTGTTGGGACCACCGTAATAATCAGCCACGCCATTCACTTTTATCAGGTTGGCATTGCCGCCGGTAACGGTCCAGTCCGTAAGCGTAACCGGGTAATTGTTGCCTAGCGATGATTGAACAGGAAGTTCAAAGCTGGGGTTCTTAAGATGATTGACAGTACATTGAGCGTAGCTCAGCTTGCATGCAAAAGGCAATGCAAGCATTAAACAGAATTTAATGTTTACTTGGTTCATTTGGAATTATTTTGGGATACCAGCAAGACGAATTGGATTCAAAAAGGTCACTTTTTGCAAAAGAGCGGGTCTCCCTTTAAACCATCTTGCTAACCCTCTGCGTCTTTCAGGGGGCGACTCACCCCTTTGCAGACCCTATTCCGGCAGTTTTTTAGTATTTTATTTAATTCCTTTACCTTTGCACATGGCAACAATAAAAAATACTCCCTCCAGTAATTCCAACAAATTTTTCGGTGAAGGTTTAACGTTCGACGACGTTCTTTTGGTACCGGCCTACTCTCAGGTTTTGCCCCGTGATGTGGACATCAGCACCAACCTTACCAAATCCATCAAATTAAATATTCCTATGCTGAGTGCAGCCATGGATACCGTTACAGAAGCGCAACTGGCCATTGCATTGGCACGGGAAGGCGGCCTGGGTATCCTGCACAAGAACATGAGCATAGAACAGCAATCCGGCGAAGTAAGAAAAGTAAAAAGAAGTGAGAACGGCCTGATCCTGGACCCGATCACCCTTAGCCCGGATGCCACGATCGGCGAGGCGTTGAGGCTGATGAGGGAAAATAAGATCGGCGGTATTCCTATTGTAGATAACGCTCAAAAACTGGTAGGTATTTTAACCAACCGGGATATGCGACTGGAAACAGATTACAAGAAAAAAGTGAGCAGCATCATGACGAGTGAGCACCTCATCACTGCCCCGGAAGGTACTGACCTTAAAAAAGCTGAGCTCATCTTCAAAAAAAATAAAGTAGAAAAACTGCCGGTGGTTTCCAAAGCCGGCAAACTGATAGGACTGATCACTTTTGGCGATATCCTGAAGTTAAAAAGTCACCCTAACGCCGTGAAAGATTCTTTCGGCAGGTTGCTGGTAGGCGCCGGCGTCGGCATTACTTCCGATACGCTTGACAGGGTGGACGCTTTGCAAAAAGCAGGCGTTGATATTATTTGCCTCGACAGCGCACATGGTCATACCAAAGGCGTAATCGACACTTTAAAAAATGTAAAAAGATCCTTTAAAGGGTTGCAGGTGATCGCAGGCAATGTGGGCACGGGTAAAGGAGCGCTGGCACTGGTAGAAGCAGGTGCAGATGCGGTAAAAGTGGGCATTGGGCCGGGTTCTATCTGTACCACCAGGATCGTTGCCGGTACAGGTGTTCCGCAGATATCAGCCGTAATGGAAGCAGCAGCGGCATTAAAAGGAAAAAATGCAGGTATCATCAGCGATGGTGGTATCCGTTATACAGGCGATATGGTAAAAGCGCTTGCCGCAGGTGCCAGCTGCGTAATGATGGGCAATGTGTTTGCAGGAACAGAAGAAAGTCCCGGCGAAACAATTATTTACGAAGGAAGAAAATTCAAGCAATACCGTGGAATGGGTTCATTGGGGGCGATGGCACAGGGCAGCAGCGACCGTTATTTCCAGGATGTGGAAGATGATGTAAAGAAATTTGTTCCCGAAGGCATTGAAGGACGTGTTGCATACAAAGGAAGTTTAAGGGAAGTGGCGCACCAGTTCACAGGCGGCTTAAAAGCAGGTATGGGTTATTGCGGCGCTGAAAACATAAAAGCCTTACAAAAGGCACAGTTCATCCGCATCAGCAATGCCGGTATGAAAGAAAGCCATGCACATGATATTGCGATTACGAAAGAGGCACCGAATTATAGCAGGTAGATGGTAATCCATAGTTGATAGTCGCTAGACCATAGAAGAGCTTTGAACTTTGAACCTTAAACTTTGAACTGTTGAACCATACATGAAGAAATTCTTCTTTCTTATACTACTCTTGTCTTCTTTATATGCCCATGCGCAGGATAGTTCCCGTCTCCGCATTTCGTTACTGACCTGCTCGCCCGGTGATGAACTGTATTCTTTATTTGGGCATAGTGCATTAAGGGTCATCGACAGCAACAGCGTAACGGATCATGTGTACAATTACGGCACTTTCAATTTTGATGATAAGAACTTCTATTTAAAATTTGTGCGGGGGAAATTATTGTATTACATGAGTATTGAAGAATTTGAAGATTTTAAATGGCTCTATCAATCTACCAACAGGGGCATGACAGAGCAGGTGCTTGATCTTTCCGGTGAAGAGAAAAAAATGCTGAAACAGTTTTTGATCGAAAATTTAAAAGAAGAAAATAAATATTATCAATACGATTTCTTTTTCGACAACTG
>CAYOLS010000071.1:0-14354 GCA_964404845.1 uncultured Ferruginibacter sp.
GTACAGGATAATGGTATAGGCATAGCGGCCGAAAAGCTCCCTTATGTATTTGATCGTTTTTACCAGGCAGATGCATCAGATACCCGCTCCAGGGAAGGCGCAGGTATTGGCCTTGCCCTGTGCAGGGAACTCGCAGTACTGCTCGGCGGTTCTGTTACTGTCAGTAGCACTTTGCATACAGGAACAACATTTACAGTACAGCTCCCTTACCAGCAAGCTGAGGAAACGCTCACAAATTCTGAAGCAGCCCGCAACATACCCGCCAATCCTTTGCCGCAATATGAATTTGAGCAAGATGCAATGCCCGCAGCCGAAACCGATGCAGTAACCATACTACTTGTTGAAGACAACGAGCAGCTAAGGCAGTTCATCTCCCTTTCTTTGTCAGAAAATTATACCGTTCTTGTTGCAAATGATGGTGAATCCGGTATTGAAACAGCGCTCCAAAACATTCCCACACTTGTCATCACCGATCTTATGATGCCCGGCAAAAATGGCTATGAGCTCTGCGCAGTTTTAAAAGCGGATGAGCGTACCAGCTACATTCCCGTGATCATGCTCACAGCCAAGACAGACCGGGATAGCCGCATACAAGGCATTCAAACCGGTGCGGATGCTTACCTTGCCAAACCTTTTGATAAGGAAGAATTGCTTGCATTGATCGCCAACCTCATCCACATGCGTAAGCAATTGCGGGAAAAATACAGCAAGGGGAATAGCTGGACCACGGCTGCGGAAGGATTGCCTTCCATTGAAAAGAATTTTTTGGAAAGAGTACGTACAGCTATTGAGCAGGACCTCGATAATGACCAGCTTGGCACTGATTTCCTCGGCCGTAAGATCGGCTTAAGCCGCACACAACTTCATCGTAAGCTCAAGGATCTTATAGATCAAAGTCCCGGCGAGCTCATACGCACTATACGCATGCAGCATGCCCATGAACTCTTGCAGCAGCAGGCGGCTACCGTGGCAGAAGTATGTTACAAGGTGGGCTATACCAATCCTGCCAATTTTTCCACTACATTTTCCAGGCATTTTGGCTACCCGCCCAGCGCTGTTCCACAGGGCAAGGCAATTTCCTGACGGACAGCGATCATGCAACAAAAACAAATACCTGCAACACCAGCAAAAGAGCTGTAAGTCAAAAGTTTAAGGCACAACATATTCAAAGGCATTTGCAACAGGTGCAAATGCCTTTTTTTATTGCCCTGTATAGTTTTGAAAAACATTCATCAAAACAACAAAAACATGAAACTGTTCATCGCATTACTCGGAGCCGTTATTATTTACAGCGCCTGCAGCAACCAACCCGAAAAGAATATTACAGGCGAATGGGATGCTCATTTGTCTTACGAGGGGAAATCCTATGTGCTTATCGGCCGGTTTAAAGAAAATGGTACCTACGATGCTTTTATTGATGATAAGCTGGTAGTGAGTGGTAAATACCGTACCAACGGCGATACGATCTTCTTCAGGGACGGCAATTGTGATATGGCCTACGAAGGACAATATAAAATGAACTACTACAAAGATTCTATTCGTATGGATCTACTGCTCGATAGCTGCCGGGAAAGGGTACAAGGCACTACCGTTGATGGCAGTACCGGCGTTGGCATGAAAAAAATAAAATAAAAACATTTACACACATAAACACTTTATATGAAACTCATTCTTTGTGCGCTTACAAGCGTGCTTCTGCTTTCCTGCTGCCAGGCAGATGTAAAAAAAGATATCTATGGCAAATGGAGTCTCCGGTTTAAGAGTGGCCCCATGGCAGAGGCCCGTTTCCGCAACAACGGAACCCATGATTTTTATATGGATGGAAAAATGTTCAGTAGCGGCAAATCCATTTTCAGGAACGATACTTTAAAAACCTACGATCCTATCTGTGGGGGAGATGGAGAGTATTACGCTACTTATAAAATCGATTTTCTCAAAGGGGATTCTATCCGTTTCATTGTAATAGAAGATACCTGCCAGCCCAGGCGTTTCGATATGGATGGTACTGTACTCCATCGTATGCCTAACTAAACATAACATGCTAAAATCTCCGTTATGAAAAAGAAGCATTTTGCTGTACTCTTCTTTGCAGGTATGATCGCATTGCCTAATTTTTTCTGCGGCAATTCCAACAGGTTGCCAAAAGATGAAATAGCTCTTGGTAAGCAACTTTTCTTTGATACCATTCTGTCATCAGACAGAACCATCAGCTGCGCCAGTTGCCATAAACCTGAATTTGCATTTGCTGATACGAGTGCGCTCAGCCTTGGTGTATCCCACAGCAAAGGCACCCGCAACACACCTTCTGCCATGAACCTCGGTTCATCTGCATTCTTTTTCTGGGATGGAAAAGCTGCTACGCTTGAAGCGCAGGCCCTCTTTCCGATTGCCAACCCTGTAGAAATGAATTTACCTATAGACAGTGCTGTGCAACGGCTGGAGCAGGACGAGTTTTATAGCAAGGCATTTCAAAAAATATTCCGGCAAAAGCCTACCGCCCAAAACCTTGGCAAGGCCCTGGCAGCATTCCAGCTTTCTATGGAAACAAGCGATTCACCCTTCGACGAATGGAAAACAAATGAAAAAGAAACTGCCGTAAGCGAGTCTGCAAAAAGGGGCTTTGAATTATTCAACAGCACAGCCAAATGTGTTAAATGCCATTTTGGTACCGACTTCAGCAATACCGAATTCAGGAATATCGGTTTGTTTAACGGCAAGGAGTTTAATGACAGCGGCCGCATGGTCATTACCAACAGCAATACAGATCTTGGTAAATTTAAAATAGGCCCGCTCCGCAATATTGCCCTCACAGCACCTTACATGCACAATGGTATGTTTAAAACATTGCGGGAAGTAATTGATTATTACGACAACCCCGACAAAATAATACCCAATCCTCAAAACAGGGATACACTCTTATCAAAACCCCTCAACCTCTCCGAGCAGGATAAACAGGATATTGAGAATTTTCTCCGCTCCCTTACCAGCGCATCCCTTGTAAAAAAGCAAGGGTGAGATGAGAACCTTAACTTCTCAAACCCCCTTATATTTTCAACCCCGGCCCCACAATCTTCATCCCATGCTTTAAATGGATCCGCTGCGATTCTTCCTCCGAAGGAGGTTTGCTCAGCTCATTCATTTCAATAAAAAACTCCTCCAATGTACCCGCAGGCTGAACGGCATACAACAACCGCCCCCTTTCCGTAAGCTGTATCCAGCTGTGCGGAATATTCCGTGGCAGAAAGATCGTATCGCCCACACCCAGCTCCATAGTTTCTTCGCCTACCACAAAACGATAGTTGCCTTCTACTATGTAAAACAATTCATCCTGGTTAAAATGCATATGAAGCGAAGGCCCTACCTTATCATATCCTGTAAATAAAAAAACGCTCAGGTTATTATCCGTATCCTTTTTTGAAATGATGATATCGTTCGGGTGCCTGCCCCTGTATTTCATAGGCTTGCCTGTCCTGCTTTCTCCCGCTCTTACTACAAAAGGTTTGCCTGTATTCGGCTGGTTCAGCTTTAACTGCGACAATGCCAGCAAAGGAAGTGCGGAAAGGGTAGTAGCGAGAAATTTTTTGCGTTGCATACAATGATTTTTATGAAGACGAATCTACCTTTTTTACCCTGCATAAATTTTTTTTATCGCTCAACAACCGGGTTTATCGCTGAATGGCTAAAGATGGATTATGCAGCTGTATAATTTTCGCAAACAGGTGTTTTAGCATCCTTTTTTAAACGGGGCTATGTATTATATTTGTTACAAACAACCCTATTATGGAAAAAACAATTCACCACGGCCGCAATATCAAACGTTTTAGAGAAATGATGGGCATTAAGCAGGAAGGCCTTGCACACGGCCTCGGCGACGACTGGAACCAGAAAAAGATAAGCCTGCTCGAAAGCAAGCAGGAGGTTGATGACCATACCATTGCGAGCGTTGCGGCATATTTAAAAGTGCCGGTGGAGGCGATAAAGAATTTTGATGAGGAGATGGCTATTAATGTGATTGGCAATACTTACCATGACAATGCTGTTAGCAATGTGAATTATGGATGTACATTTAATCCTATTGATAAAATCATTGAGTTATACGAGGAAATATTAAAAGTGGAGAGGGAGAAGAATGCATTGTTGGAGAGGATGTTGGGAAAATAAGAAAACAAATGACTGCTCTAAAATTCATCATAGCGTTGTTGATAATTCACTTTTTGACATCTTGCCGGGAGACTTATAGACTTTCAGAAAAAGAACATGGCTGGATGCCGTACCAGGGAAACGAAATTCTTGTGTTTAGTTCCAACACTGGTGACACTGACACAATTTTTCTTCTTAAAATGGATACCTTGATAGCTTATCCGAAAGCACAATCGGTAAATGGTAAGACTTATGAAGTTGTGAGTATCTTCTGCAGTCACACTGATCCATTGCAAGATAGCGGATACAGATATATAGATAATGACTTTGTTGAATTAAAAAAATCTAAAGACAAAATAGCCAGGCTCTATTTCGGGTTATTAACTAAAGACGCAACCTTTTACCGTTTAACAGGCATTAGAATTGACAGTCTTGCTCAACTAAATTTTACTTCAGTAACAACAAAGCACAAAACATATAATGATGTATATGTAATTTATGACGAAGATTGGCTTGACTTCAAACAACGCAGTAACTATGTTACGAAGTTGTATTGGAGTAAATCAGAGGGGCTCATTCGTTATGACAAACAAGACAGTGTTTATTGGGAATTGACGAAGAAATACAAACCATAATATGCTCACTGGCGCAAGTGTTCCGCAGGATAACTTGTGCCCACCAGTCCCACCCGGATCGCATCCGGGTTTAAGCAGCCCAATATCCATTTCTCTAATCCTACTATTTTGCCCTTTCGGGTACTGCTTGCCATAGTCTTCGTTTCGGTCAGCTACGTATCAGCTACTGCATTTTCTTCGCTATTGTAGTCCCAGCCTGTTACTCTTCCCCCAACCCTCTTTTTTTTCGCAACTAAATTAAAACCCTATCGTCTCAATTCCAGGTATAACAAAATTTAATTTCTGAAAATTAATTACATGAAAAATAAGGTTTATCTGTTGGTTTTAACCACATTCATTAACATTGGTTTTTTGTATGCACAGTCAGCGCATTTTACATGGGGAGAAAAAGAAAAGCTGGAGAAAATAAAAAAGCTGCAGGACAGTACCCAGTGGGATAAAGAAATGTTTTTAGGTGATCTGCATCAAAGCAGGCCAAAACTGGAACAGGATGGAATGAACTTTGGTGTATTTCCCGGGTTTAAATACAAACAGGGCCTGGGGACAGGTACCGGTGCTGAGCGTAATTTTTTCGGGAAAACACTTTACTGGAACCATTTTTTCAGTGAAGCGAACGTAGTAAACCGGGAATATCTTGGGAATAAAAACAGCGAAGTATTTTTCGCTATAATTATTCTAACGGATACATTGGATTTTTCCAATGAGAAATACAATATGTCTTATAATGTTGTTTCCCGTAACTACCCGGATAAACTTGGTAATGGTTTGCTGAAAACAAAAAATAATTCAATTGAGTACACCGCTTTTCTTACAGGTGATCGAAAACAATTTGCACTGGTAAACCTAAGGTTATTTGATCTGGACCAGGGCAGGTTGATTCTAATTGCCCCGCAAAAGGATGGCTCCCTTCGCTCCATGCAATTACAGATGCCTTTAACTGAATTTGAAACTATTAATGAATATATCAAATCAGTAATAAAGGAGGAGCATGTTAAAAAATTCTTTCTTGATAGCGGTAATATCTAATATTCCATTTTTATATCAATAAGTATTTACCGGCGCAAGTGTTTCACAATATCACTTGCGCCGCTTTTATGCTCTATAGCATTCCGCCGGTAAATACTTCTTAATTACCTTCCATCCAATTCCCTAATAAACAATTATCCAACACCTGTATTTTAACTGAATTATTAATAGTCATATTTTCATCACAACCCTCCTAATTGTTTATGAAAAAAAATATTCCTGCTTTCCTTATAGCTTCACTACTGCTCGCAGCTAATTTGTTTTTCACTGTATCTGCTCAGGCCCAAACCGGCGAACAATATGTAAAAACAATGCATACACGCTACAAAGACAACTGGTACCGCACGCTTACTTTTACCCAGCTGACAGAAATTTACAGGAACGATTCCCTGCTGCGCAAAAGCACCTGGTACGAAATGGCCCGCTTCCCTTATGAGCTGCGCATTGATATAGATACATTGGATGGCAGCAACAGGGTACTCTATAAAAAAGATTCTACTTACAGGATCAGGAAAAATAAAATACAAAGCTCTACAGTAGATCCCAATCCCTTTATCTTTTTCCTCGGAGGCATGTACATGCTTCCGCCCGACTCTGTAACAGCATCGCTTACCAAAAACGGCTACGATCTTTCACTGGGTGGAATAACTAACTGGCAGGGCCGTAAAACATTTATTATAGGTGCTGCCAGCGATAAAGATTCTACCCGCAACCAGTTTTGGGTGGATGCCGAACATTTGTACGTGGTACGTGTGGTGTTAAAGAGTGGCGCTGCTTTGTTGGATGTTCATTTATCGGGCCATACCAAACTAAAAAAGGGCTGGTCAGAAAACCTGGTGAAATTTTACCGGGATGGCAAGCTGTTGCAGGTAGAGCATTACATGAACCTGCAGCCGGATGCTGTGCTTACAGATGAAACTTTTGATGTGAGCAGGTTTAGATAGCATTTTCTTTTACAAAAGTTTCTTTAATTCAATTCTGCTACCACTTAATTTATGATAACTACCAATGACTAACTAATTACTGCCTGCATCTTTACAGCCCGCTACTTTTGCCTCTCAATAAAAATTATGACAAAATATATCGTGGCGGCAGTAGTGATCTTGTGCAGTTTTTTACTCAGCAGCTCTAATACAGCTACACCGCAAAAATGCCTGGATGCGGCGGTGCTTAACTCAGAAAAAATAACCGGTTTTGCCGGCAATGCTTTGTCGCTGGAATTGGCGAACCCTCCTGTAAAAAAGGGAAGGGATGGCGAAACGATCGTTAAGACAAGGCGGGAGATAATTGAAGAAAGGATCCGGTTTTCCAAAAATGCGCTGGACGATCTTAAAAGCATGTATCCTGCACCGGATGCCATTGATATTGTAACGGGTGGCATAGCCCTGCACAAGTTTGTAATTGAGGTGTATGAAACAGATTACATGACGCTTGCAAAATTATACGATGAAGGGGCTCCAAAAGAAAAGATCGCTGCATTTGACGCCGCCATTAAAAACAAACACGCTTCTATGTTTGAGCTGCATTACGAAAACCTGGTGAGGGGTGGAAAATTATATGCGTCTAAGCATAATTTAAATGTGAAATCTTTGTCCAACCAATTTTAGCATTGACTGTACCCGCATCCGGATAGATACTATAAGAGACCTGCATGTGCAGGTCTTTTTTTTGTACTACACTTTATGTATTGCCCATTTTGCTGATGTCCCGGAAATTTACCCTTAACAAACAACAGCATCATGAAACTAGTAAACAGCATCATAACTGCTATGCTGGCAATTGCAATAGTAGCCTGCAATCAAACGGAGCCGGTAAAAGGTCCGCCAACAATAGCTTCTTCCGCTTCAAATATACCAGCCAATATGTATTACGTTACACCTGTAAGCAACACAAATGAACCGGCACAACCGCAGCAAAACACAGCACCGGTAAACACTAAACCAGCAGAACTGAAAATAGGGCAGGGGCAGTTTTTTTCTTATGCGCTTCCACAGGGCTGGCGACTGGGCGAAGATGGACAGTTTGCATTAACGCTTGTAGCGCCGGATAATCTTGCATTTACTGTAATGGTAGGCAATGCAGGTTATATGCCTGATTACCAGCCGGGGCAATTTATTTATGAAAAAATGTCGGCGCTTCGTCCTGCTGAACTCCAGGTGGGCCAGCCACAGCAGGCGAACCCTGTGCATGGATTTCAATATGCCTACACTTACCCTGTGCGTTACAATGCCAATGGACATTCTTACAGGGGGCTGGCCACCTGCCATGTATCGCCTTATTATGGGGGAAGTGTGATGGCGATGACTGCGGCTATTTCGGAAAGCAGCCAGTGGAATGGTTATGCAAGCTGGCTGCCGGCTGTGAGTCGCCAGATATCAGCGAGTAATGGTGCTGCTTTCGGTATGCGTGGCTTAATGCAGCAGAACCTGCGCAACTCTATGGCTTTTGCAGAAGCGGCAAAAGAATACAGGAACTGGTCGGCGCAAAAACAACAGGAGGTTACGGACTACCGCAATGAAGTGAACGACAAACAGAACGAACAATTCAGGGATAATATCGGCGCTGTGCAGCGCTACAATGATCCTTACAACAATGGAACAGAAGTACAGCTAAGTACCCAATACCAATACTACTGGATGGACAAGCAGGGAAAGATATTGGGCACCAACGATGCAAATGTAGACCCTAACAGCGGCGGCACGGGTAGCTGGGCAAGGATGGAATCGAAACGATATTGATTTTAATTACTGATTATTTATTATTCATTACTCCGTGAGGTCACCCGTTTTTACTTTTCCTGCCCGTTTGTAGGTAGCGATGATAACCCCTGATCCTGTAACAATGCTACCTGTTAAGGTAAATGCTGCGGGTATGGCTCCGCTATCGAAAAGCTTTTTGCCTTTGCCTAAGGTGAGGGGATGAATTTTTAATCTTAGTTCATCTACAAGATCATGCTTTAGTAATAACTGGATGAGCTTGCTGCTTCCCCAAACCTGTATATCGGGGCCTTTGGAAGCTTTAAGCTTTTTAATATCTGCCGGTGTTTTTACCAGAACAGAATTTTTCCAGCCGGTAATTAACGGGGCTGACTTCTTTAATTTTTTAGAGAATACATATTTGGCTCCTTCGTTGATGCGTGGCCAGAAGTTGCCATGCCGGGGCCAATAGTTTGCCCATATTTGAAATGTTTTTCTTCCTAACAGAAAATCGGTTGGCTGAGTTAACTCTTCCTGTACTGCTTTGCCGTAGGCTTCATCGCCATAAGCTGCTGTCCAGCCGCCATATTTAAAACCGCCGGAGGTATCTTCTTTTGGCCCGCCGGGTGCCTGTATCACTCCGTCGAGTGTGGTCATTGAGAGAACAGTTATTTTTCGCATGGTATTTAATTTTTTTTGTTGCTGTACAAAGTACGTCAACAAAGACCGTGCTATTGCTGTGGTAATGCGACAATAGGGTAGGCTGAATGCGAAAGATGAATACGGGGCTGTTTAATGCAAAACAGTGAACACAATGCCGGGTAGTACTGTTACTGTTGCAGGAGGTGATACGGTAAGGGAGCGCACAGTTGCATTTACATTTACCAATACAGTACCTGTGGTAATGGTAACATCGGTATTGGCATCGGGCAATGCTCCGCAGCTCCAGTTGGCAGTATTGCTCCAGTTATTATCCTGTGTACCCAACCAGTTATTGTAGAAACGGAGCCTGTAAGGGGTGCCGGGGTTGCCGTCGGTTAAACAGCGGTACCTGTAGCCTGTAAAGGAAGATGGAATATTTATGAGGTTTAGATTGTCACTTTGAACACCGGAATAATTGGGGCCGGGTACCAGGTTGGTATAATTAACACTATCGGTACTTACCTGCCATTGGTAAGTGTTTGTGGCAACGCCGCCATATAATGTTGCAGATGCTGCAGGCGGGCATAGGGAAACATGGTAAAGCGCAGGAGCGGGGCTAATAGATACAAGCATTATTACAGTATCTGCACAGGTGCCTAGATTGTTTTGTACGATGTGTTGTATATTATATGTGCCGGGGGCGGGATACACATGAACCGGGTTTGCAATGAAACTTGTGCTGCCATCGCCAAAGTTCCAGTAATAAGAAGCAATAAAGCCCTGCGATGTAGTGGCCTGGCTCATAAAATTAACAGTGCTGCCATTTACACTCATTGAAAAATCTGCAAAGCACTGGGTAAAACCTTTTATTGAAAAAAGAAAAACCATTGCTGTAACCAGGAGTATCCTCATAAAAAGATTTAGGAAGTAAATATAATGAATTGCAAGCTGTAGTATAGGGCGGATAAGTGTTATTGAGAGAAATACGGGGGGGTAAAATAACCTAATGATGGCTGAAGAAACATAAGTGAAGGCTGAGTAAAACCAAGTGAAGGCTTTGCAAACATAAGTGAGGCCTGTGCAACTTTAAGTAAAGGGTATGCAACATTAAGTGGAGGCTGTGTAAACTTAAGTAATGGATATGTAACCTTAAGTGAAGCCTGTGTAACCTTAAGTGAAGGCTATGTAATATTAAGTATAGGCTGTGCAATATTTAAGGGTGCGTGTGTAAAAATGTAGTGTGGTTATGCAAACATAAGTGGTGGTTATGTAAACGTAAGTAATGGCTGTGTAAACGTAAGTGATGGCTGTGTAAGCCTAAACGATCAGGGTAGGCTCATGGTGCCGAAGCGGTCACCACCATGAAGGGCATATACAGCATCGAAGAGCAGGAGGGTAAATTCGTAAAAGAAGAGGAGGTTGTGGCTATGGACAAGGCTTTCTGTATTGTTGCCACAGAGGGCGCCGGTGAGGAGGTGCCACATATCCTGCCGCATGCCGGTGGCTCCAAAAAAGCTGTAGTATTCCTGTATAATAGCGAGGGCGGCAGACTGGCGTGCATCGTTGTTGCCTGCGCTGGCAGTGGCAAGCGCTTCGGCATATTGCATAAGTACCTGTGGCAGGCAGGCGGGTTGAAAAAAGCAGGGTGCGGCAGCGCCGGTAGATGGAGTGGACATAGTGGTACGGTTTTAAAAACACAAGTTGCAGCAACAGCATTTACTAAGCAATAGTACGGGCCGATAAATTACCGGGAAACTCCAATAATTTACCTGCTACAATAGCGGTGTGCTTTTGTATATTTGTTTCAATAAAAAAACTAATCCGTTATGCAAAAAACAATACACCAGGGAAGAAACATAAAACGCTTTAGGGAAATGCTGGGCATTAAGCAGGAAGCGCTTGCGTATGAACTGGGCGACGACTGGAACCAACGCAAGGTATCACTGCTGGAACAGAAGGAAGAAGTGGAGAATGAAATATTGAAACAGGTCGCAGCTATCTTGAAAGTGCCGGTAGAGGCAATAGAGAATTTTGATGAGGAACAAGCGATAAATGTTATATCAAGTACTTTCAATGACTATGCTGCCATAGTTAATAATAACCCTGTTTTTAATCCCATTGAAAAAATCATGGAACTATTTGAAAGGTTGCTGGCGAGTGAGAGGAGAAGGTGGAGTTGATGAGGGAGATTTTGGGGAAGATGGGGTAGTGATATGTTTAGGAATTACATCTTGAAACTGGTACAATTATATTAATTAATTTACAAATAATTGATAATGCAATATTATTAATGAATTTGTTATATTTGAAAATCTTTACCCAGTTATTCTAAGGGCCGTACTAACCATTTGTATCTCACCTTCTCGTGATAAGTAAGCTAGTATAAACACTAGTTAATATAGGTTGATCCTTTATAAAAAATAATAAAATGTCCCATTTAAAAAAAATATCCTTCAATAACTTTCGAGTATTTGAAGAAAAAACTGTTTTTAATCTTAGTCCAATTACATTTCTAACAGGTCCAAATTCTTCCGGTAAAAGTTCATTGCTAAAGGCACTATTACTTTTAAAAAGTAACTATAATAGTGATTTGCAAGTTTTAGACTTTTCGGGACCAAAACACAATTTAGGAACATTTGATAACACTTTAAATGTGAAAAATAAAGGGATGACTGAAATGGTTGTTGGTTTACAGGCTAGTATCGGAACTTCAAATTTTGCTTACCAAGGAACATTTGTAAAACAGCCAGTTACGACAAAAAGAAGTGTTTATACAATATTAAAAGAATTCGATTCTACAATAAAAGTGGATATAACTCTTGAATTAACTTATGAACAAAATGAAAGAAGTGGAAGACTCAAAAAAATTAATTTCTTTTTATCATCAGACATAGATCCATTCTTAGGGCTTTCGATTGGGAATGACAATAGTTCTGATTTTCATAGCCTTTCTGTAAATCCTGATAAACTTTTTAAGAATAAGGGATTGAAGAGTATTTTTTTTGAAAATTTATTACGAGATAAATATGAACTCCAAAAAGGGGTCAAGCAAAAAACATATAAATACCCGACAAGTTTTGCAATAAAGGAAAACACAAAGCCGCAATACTTTGATGAACCTGTATTAGTTTTTAGTAAATTATTCGAGAAGTTTTTAGAAGATATAGTAGCTTCTAACACGAAACAAGAATATCATAGCTTCCTGCTCGCTCAACCTATGCGGAGGATATTAAAGGAGTTTTCTCATATAGTAGAAAATACTGAATATTTAGAGGCTGTTCGAGCAAATACAAAAAGAATTTATACTAATGATTCACAAGGCACTTCTTTTAATGAATTAATCCTCGATTATAGGTCTAGAGATATTTCCCCAGAATCTTTGGCTTTTACAAATAAATGGTTAAAAAATTTTGATATAGCCGATGAATTAATTTTCAAAAACATAGAAGGAGTTGCAACCACTATATATCTTAAAAGGGGTGATATTGAAATAGCCTTAGCTGATTTAGGATATGGCATAACACAGTTCTTGCCAATATTATTAAAAATTGCTTTAGAGGAGCCTATTCAAAAAAATAATAGATCCGATCTTAAAATAGTAAAAAAGTTGATTCTTCTAGAAGAACCGGAAACTAACTTACATCCAAAATTACAATCGCTTATTGCTGATTTTCTATTGGACTCTATAAAAACTTTCGAGGTCAGATTTATCATAGAAACACATAGTGAGTATATTATTCGTAAGATTCAAATTCTGACGGCTGAATCCTACTTGTCTGTTGATGAGTCAATAATTTATTATTTTAATGATAAAGTCAAAGAGAAACAAAGCAAAGTCTTACAAATAAGTATAAAGGAAAATGGAGCTATGTCAGAAGAATTTGGCAGTGGTTTTTTTGATGAAGCTACAAGTCTGAAATTCGAGTTATTAAAAAGTAAAATTGAAAACAAGTAAAATATATTATGCCCGCTTTAATTACATCTAGAGAATTTATTGACTCACTTTTTGTTACTTGTGATTCCAATGAAGAGGAAAAAGATTTGAGCTCATTCATACAGCATGATTTTTTTGGTTATAAACTTATCTGTGACTTCCAAAATATTGATGAATATGAAATTGCTTTAAAAGACAATCCGATTTGGGAGTTATTAATGGATAAATATGATAATATAGAATTTAATCCATCAATTAAAGTTGATGTAATGCATGATGAATTCTATAAAAATTTGGATGAACAAAATATCATCCTATTGCCTTTAGAAGAAAATGTCTGTGAAAATTTAACATTAGAAAGAGGCTTTATTTATGTGCCTCTTTTAAATATTGAAAAACATTGGAAAAAAATTAGGATTGCTAGAAATAATGTCAAGTTCAAAGTAACTAATGATCAAATAATACCTGAACCAGTTCGATTAAATTGTTGGTCCAAGCTATTAGAATTTGTTTCCCCAATTACTAGCATTATAATTTTTGACCGATATATTTTGTTAGATGAAAGTAATGGGAAACTTAAGGATAATTTGTTTAAGCTTTTGAAAATGTTATGTAGTAATAAGAAGTTAAAGAGGCCGTTAGATCTTATGATTATATCTGAATTTAACAATGATGATGATCTAATAAAAGCTTATGAAAAGGTGAACTCTTTTTTACATTCTAGTAATTTAAAGCACGTTAATTTGAATATAGTAAAGCACCATAAATCAAATTATCCTAAGGATTTTGAAGGATTGCACTATAGAACAGTTTTTACAAATTATTTCAAGTTTAAATGTGATGATAGTTTTAATTTTTTTAAGTCTAATGGGAAAGTAAATAACGATGCAGATTTGAGTATTACTTTCAATTTAGATTCAAAAGAAAGACCATTTTTTGAAAAAGAAATTAAAGATTTGAAAAAGTATATTTCTAAGCTTAAAAATATTGATCCTAAGGTTAAGCTTGCCAATAAAATATATTTTCATAAGCATAAAAATAATTACTTATTAAACTAGCGTTCCATCTTAGCAAATGAATTTGCTTTGCCTTGGTCGACACTACCTGCCGTGGCCTTGGCTTTGACAAGCCACGAATAATGCACTAACAATTATCCTACGCTTCAGTAAAAGTTCCACAATGGTATGTAGTACAAGTGAGTGACACAACGATGTTGCCATGAAATACAAATGTTGGTAACGAATGCTGCCTTCTCAATAATAAGATGCTTCGTGCCTCAGC
>CAYOLS010000072.1:0-3758 GCA_964404845.1 uncultured Ferruginibacter sp.
AAGCAGAGCAGGCCCGGCAGGAAAGAGAGCGTGCGACACAGGTAGCCAATATTGTAGTACCTGCCGAGATCGCTAAACAAAAAGCCATTATTGAAGCACAGGCCGCTGCAGAGACCATTCGTGAAAATGCAAAAGGGGAAGCAGATGCGATCTATGCAAAAATGGAAGCAGAAGCAAAGGGTTTATTTGAAATACTCACCAAGCAGGCACAGGGCTATCGTGATGTGGTAAATGCTGCTGGTGGAGATCCTACCAAAGCATTCCAGTTGCTGCTGATCGAAAAACTTCCTGAACTGGTGAAGACACAGGTAGAAGCGGTTAAAAACCTTAAGATCGATAAGATAACAGTATGGGACAGCGGTACCAATGCCGATGGTAATACAAGCACGGCCAATTTTGTATCGGGTATGATGAAAACAGTTCCGCCCTTAAATGATTTGTTTAACATGGCTGGCTTAAATTTGCCCTCTTATTTAAAAGGCGAAGAAAATACGCCTGAAGAAAAAAAGGATAAGGAATAAGGGAATGGGCATCATCAATAAAATATTATACAAGTCTCTCAGCCAGCAGAACTATTTAAAATTTCTCAATACTTCGTTTTTGTTCCTGTACAAAACGGGTTTATTGAAGAACAACCCGAAGTATAAGTATCACTATTTCGCAAAGAACCTGGTGCAGGAAGGAGATACGGTGATCGACCTGGGTGCTAATCTCGGCTATTATTCCAATCTAATCCAGCAATGGATCGGCCCTTCGGGAAGATTGTATGCGGTGGAGCCTGTAATACCTTTCAACGAAATTCTGCAATGGCGGTTGAAAGATAAAAAGCACGTGACCATTCTCCCTTATGCATTGGGTACGGAAGAAAAAGACATTACGCTGGTGATCCCCAAAAATCTCAGCTACCTTTCTACCGGGCTGCCGAATGTATACGACAGCAGCTCACATGGCAACCTGGAAGACTACGGTTTTAAGTTCCAGGCAAAGATGAAGAAGGGTAGTGAGCTGTTCAAAGACCTTGACAGGCTTGACTTTTTAAAATGTGATATTGAAGGGTATGAAGAATATGTTTTTCCTGAAATGAAACCGGTATTTGAAAAACATAAACCCATCATTCAGGTGGAAACATGGGGTACGCATAAAAAGATCGTAGAAGATTTTTTGCATAGTATCGGCTACGAACAATATCATTTAGAAAATGGAAAGCTGAAACCGACAGTGGAAGGACATGATGCTTCGGTGGTGGATTTTATTTTTATACACCCGGGGAATAAGAAAGCAGTTCAACAAACTAATAAGTATAAATAGCAAAGACAACAAAGAGAAAGGAGTTTATCTCTTTCACCTCCTTTCTCTTTGTTCTTTTTGCAAAATCACTTACTTGCTTCCCCCAACAACCCCAGATCTTCTTTATCCAACGATAATTTTACTGCTGCAAAAAGATCATCTAATTGTACTTTACTTGTAGCGCTGGCAATAGGCGCACCAATATGCGGCTGCGCCAACAACCAGGCAAGTGCCACAGATGCCGGCTTTGCTCCATGTTTAGCTGCTACTGTATCCAACGCCTGTAACACTTCCAATCCCTTTTCATGCAGGTATTTTTTTACGCCCTGGCCTCTTACACTTTTTTCAAGATCAGCTTCGCTGCGGTATTTACCGGTTAGAAAGCCTGCGGCCAATGCCCAATAAGGAAATACGGCCAACCCATATTTTTCTACCAGTGGCGCATAATCAATTTCGTAACCACTTCTTTCTACCAGGTTGTAGTGCGGTTGTAAGGCAATGTATTTGGCCCAACCGTTCTTATCGGCTGTATCAAAAGATTGCTGCAAGCGTTGTGGCGTTACATTGGAAGCTGCTATGTAGCGTACTTTACCGGCTTTTATCAGCTCATCGTAGGTAGACATGGTTTCTTCAACAGGCGTAGTGCCGTCGTCAAAATGTGTGTAATAGAGGTCGATATGATCGGTTTGCAATCTTTGCAGGGATTCATCCACGCTTTGCAAAATATGTTTGCGGCTGATGTCAATAGGATGCTCTTTTGTTTGCGAGCCTACCTTAGTGGCAATGACCAGTTGATTGCGGTTGCCTCTCGCTTTCATCCAGTTGCCGATAATGGTCTCTGATTGCCCGCCCACGCCATTCACCCACCATGCATAAGTATTGGCGGTGTCGATAAAATTGAAGCCAGCAGCAGTGAATGCATCCAGCATTTCAAAAGATTGTTTTTCATCCAGTGTCCAGCCGAAAACATTGCCGCCAAAATTGAGCCTTCCTACCTGTAGATCGGAATTACCGATTCTTATTTTTTCTGTCATCATCTGAAATTATTTGTTGTGAAGTATGCTGCAAATTTACCCATCAATTAATGTGCAAACATGGAAGAACAATGGAAGTGGTTTTCGATATGAGATATTTTTAGGAGATAGGAGCTATGAGAGATGAGATGATGGCCAGCGTCTTTGCGTCTTAGCGGTTACAAGTCTTATTTTTTTAACCGCAAAGAAGCGCAGAGGAAATGCACGCAAAGAACACAGAGGATTGACCAGCTTCTTAATTCGTGCAATTCGTGTAATTCGTCCCCATAGGATTCGTGTTATTAAAAATAAAAAAGGCTCCCACGAAGGAAGCCTCTATGTACTTATAACCCTTGTTCTTATGTTTGAGGATTGGGATCCAATTGTCCTTCCCATTTGCTTACAGCTGCAGTAGCAAGTGCATTGCCCAATACATTGGTCATGGTGCGGCCCATATCGCAGAATACATCAATGGCCAATATTAACCCAACACCTTCCGGCGGAATACCAAACATGGCGCCTGTGGCCAATACCACTACCAGCGATGCCCTTGGTACCCCGGCGATACCTTTACTTGTAATTAAAAATACGAGGAGCATGATGATCTGCTGCGACAGGTCGCCTGTAATATGTGTAAGGTTATATGCCTGCGCAATGAACATACTGGCAAAAGTCATATACATCATGCTGCCATCCAGGTTAAAGGAATAGCCCAATGGCAATACAAAGCTTACGATCTTGTTATTGCAACCGAAGCGCTCCATTTCTTCTACCAGCTTTGGATATACCGCTTCGCTGCTGGCTGTGCTGAACGCAATGGACATAGGCCCTGCAATTCTTTTCACCAATGCCGGCATTCTTCCTTTGAGTATAAGGTAGCCGACAAATAGCAGCAATGCCCATAATATTGCCAGTCCTAAATAGAAAGAGCCGATATAATAACCGAAGGTCTTTAAAATGCCCAGCCCATTTTTAGCAATCGCTGCCGCCATGGCGCCAAATACACCGGCAGGAGCGAGGTACATTACATAGGTCACCATTTTTAATACCACATGCGCCAGCGAATCCAACGCATTGATGATATTTTCTCCTTTTTTGCCGATGGCAGTTAAGGCAATGCCAAAGAAGATAGAGAAAACAACCAACTGCAAAATTTCATTGGTGGCCATGGCCTCTATCACGCTGCGGGGAACCACATGCTCTACAAATTTCTGAAGAGAGAAGCCTTGTGATTTTTCCAGCAGGTCTTTTACGGCATTGGGGTCTGTATGTGAAATATCGGCACCCACGCCCGGCTGGGTAATGTTCACAAGTATTAAACCTAATCCCAAAGAAACCAGCGAAGCGGTAATGAACCAGATCATAGCTTTGCCTCCTACACGTCCTACAGTCTTCATATCGCCCAGCTTGGCAATGCCTACCACCAGGGTGGCAAAAACAATGGGAGCTATGATCATC
>CAYOLS010000072.1:3768-14228 GCA_964404845.1 uncultured Ferruginibacter sp.
TTAAAAAGATAGTGGTGAGCAGCTTTACGTTGTCAGCAAAAGCAGTCCGGGTTTCAGCGGGGTAATTTTCGTGGACAATATACCCGGCGACGATGCCCAGCACCATTGCCACCATTATCCATAAGGTTAACCGGCTCTTTTTAGGGGGTTGATGCGAAATTTCCATTCTAATTTATTGAATAACAGTTGTTTGGTTAAGTAAAGTCCTTTTAAGCGATCGAAAACTTAAGCGGAAAGCAGGCAATAAAACTAAAGGAATTGACGGGTTTACAAAAATGTTTTTATTTGCAACAGGCTAATACACAGGTCAAAAATGCGAAATATTTAAGCAAATGCGTATTTTTTAAGCATAATTCCCTACCTTTGCCGCCCGAAAATGAGCGATCATCGACGGACTATTTGCCACACGGCTCCATAAGTTCCCATCTGTTTGGGACGCCAGCAGGCAGTAATGTAACATCTTTATTTAAATGCCAAAGGTTAAAACCAACAGCAGCGCCAAAAAGCGCTTTAAAGTTACCGGTACGGGTAAAATCACTTTCCAGAAATCATTTAAACGTCACATTCTTACCAAAAAATCTACCAAGCGCAAACGTGCTATGCGTAAAGATGGTGTGGTAGCTGACAGCAACATGCACTTTGTAAAACGTTTATTGGGAATGAAATAATCACCCGTTTAACAACACTATTAACTTTAAAAAAATTAGAATATGCCACGTTCAGTAAATGCAGTAGCCAGCAGGGCCCGCCGCAAAAGAATATTAAAAGCTGCCAAAGGTTATTATGGTAAGCGTAAAAATGTATATACCGTTGCGAAAAACGTAATGGAAAAAGGTTTAACGTATAGCTACGTTGGCCGTAAACTGAAAAAGCGTGAATACCGCACTTTGTGGATTGCACGTATCAATGCAGCCGTAAGGGAAGAAGGTATGACCTACAGCACTTTCATCAACAAATTAGCCGAAAAGAAGGTCGACCTGAACCGTAAGGTGCTGGCTGACCTGGCTATGAATGAACCAGAATCTTTCAAAGCACTGGTAGCTTCTGTTAAATAATTGAAGCCAACCGGTAAAATCATAGGCCATTCACATTTGTGAATGGCTTTTTTTATGCATTAATACCTTGCTATATAATATATTTGCTTCGCAAAAAAATAAGCACTCAAAAGCGTAGTTAGAAAAGATGACAAATTCCTACCACAGCCTGGTACAGCAAACATTTAATTTTCCGCAGGAAGGATTAAAGCTAAGTAAAGCCGATGATTTCCTGCAATGGAATGATGTAGACATTAAAGCTTTGATCGATAAGCACGGCACACCACTAAAAGTGAGCTTTTTGCCTAAGATCGGTATGCAGATCAACAAAGCGAAGCAGATGTTTGAAAATGCGATCAAAAAACATAAGTATGAAGGCCAATACAATTATTGCTACTGTACCAAGAGCTCGCATTTCAGCTTCGTGGTAGAAGAGGCGCTGAAGCACAATATACATTTAGAGACTTCTTTTGCGTATGATATCGATATCATCAATTCATTGTACAAAAGAAGAAAGATCAATAAAGAAACGCACATTGTTTGCAACGGCTTTAAACAAAAGAACTATACGAGCCGTATTGCCAGGCTCATCAATTCAGGGTTTAAAAATGTGATCCCTGTATTGGATAACAAGGAAGAACTGAATATGTATAAGCGTGCTATCCGCACCGGCGAGCCTTTTAAGCTGGGTATTCGCATTGCAGCGGAAGAAGAACCTACGTTTCCTTTTTATACATCAAGGCTGGGTATCAAAGCAAAAGATGTACTGGAATATTATGTAGATGAAATAGAAGGCAATGAAGATAAGTTCCAGCTGAAGATGCTGCACATCTTTTTGAACAAGGGTATCAAGGATGATATTTATTACTGGAGTGAATTGCAGAAAAGTATCAACCTGTATTGCCAGCTGAAAAAGATCTGTCCTGAATTAGATTCCATCAACATTGGCGGCGGTTTCCCGATCAAGCATTCGCTTGGTTTTGAATATGACTACCAGTTCATGATCAACGAAATTGTAGGCAATATTAAAGCCGCCTGTAAAAAAGCAAAAGTGCAGATGCCGAATATCTTCACCGAATTTGGCAGCTTTACAGTTGGTGAAAGCATGGCGCATATTTATAGTGTAATAGGAGAGAAAGTGCAGAACGACAGGGAGACCTGGTATATGATCGATTCTTCTTTCATTACCACATTACCGGATACCTGGGGCATTGGTGAAAAATTCCTGATGCTGCCAATCAACAAATGGCAGAACGAATACCAGCGGGTTGTATTAGGCGGTATCACCTGCGACGGGCATGATTACTACGATTCAGAAGAGCACATCAACGAAGTGTTTTTGCCGAAAGTAAAAACGACCAACGAAGATGAGCTTGAAAGCAATAAAGAACCTTTGTACGTGGGCTTCTTCCACACCGGCGCTTACCAGGACCAGATCAGCGGTTATGGCGGTATCAAACATTGCCTGATCCCTTCACCGAAACATATCATCATCGAAAAAGATAAGAACGGCAAACTCATCGAGTGGACCTATGCCAAGGAGCAGACGGCGCAAAGCATGCTGAAAATATTGGGATATAAATAATAAAAGGAGGCAATGCCTCCTTTTATTTTAATTTCTTTTTCCTCTCAATAACGCTACCAATAGCAGGATAAATACAGCGCCGCCTACTACCCAGGCCCAGGGCTGCATATACCATTGTGTTTCTTCTTTGGTATTGATGTCAATATCTACTTTTTTTGTTTCCTGTGCAATTACTGCTACAGAATAAACAATAAAGGAAAGCAGCAGGGCCGCTTTTTTACGAATGGTCTTTAGCATGTGGATCGTTTTTAGTTTTTATAATACTATACTACCTATATATGCTAAAGTGGTGCCAATTAATTATTGAAAGTCCTTGTTGTCAAACATCCCTTTATAGTACAGGTAATATTTCCCGTCCCTGTTATTGCGCCAGTAACGCTTTCCTTCCAGGTCGTAATAGCGGCGGCCTTCTGCCGACTTTTTTGCAGCGGCATCATTTACAACAATTGCTTTGGGGGTGGGTGTTTTAATGGGAGCCTTATAAACAGGTTTATTGGCCTCTGTAGTAGTTGTAGTATCCTTAGTGGGCGTTGTTTTTTTGCTACAGGCGGTTAGGCTGGCAAATAGGATCAGGACAAGTGCGAAATATTTCATTGATATAAGATTTCGCATGTATAAACAAGAATGTTACCAAACTTTATGAGAATTATTGATTATTAATTATTAAAGGGGCTATTTACTCGGTAATAACCAATCATCAGTAATCAATAATTAATAATCAACCTCTTTTTCTCTTCGGTTTATACTTTTTGTTCACTTTTGGATTGTTAAAGTACGCATCCACTTCTTTTTCGTCTACTTGTTCTTCTGAATAAGGAATATCGATCAGTTGCACCTGCATCTGCTTCAACTCATCCCTTAGTTTCCTTGATTTGATGAGGATATCAGGATCCCTTTCTGTAACCAGTTGGTTTTCCTGCAATAAATATTCTAATCTTTTAATGCTGCTGCGGATCAGCGTAGCAGTGTTTTGCTCGTAGCTGTTGTTGGGTGCTGTCGCTTCTTTAACCGGTACCATGGCTACGCCAACACTCGGTAAAATTTTACCCGCAGTTTTTTGTCCTTCACTTGGTAAGGAAGAAAATACAGTGCCGCCCAATGCTGTAGAAGCAGAAGCAAGATCGAATCCTGTTCTTGTGCTTTTTGTTCTTTTTATTTTTTTATCAACCAGGCGAAAGCTGCTTTTGAGTGATACAATGTACCGCTGCACATCTTCCCTCAGCTTCTGGAATTCCCTTACCTGTTGCGGATAGTTAATGTTTTCTCTTACATTGATCTCGATCTTCGCTGTATCTGTATTGTGAAATTTATTGGTGCCGATGATGTATAACAATACCTTTTTTGTTTTCTCCTTATCGCTGTCTTTTACAAAATCAAAAGAAGGACTCCAGGTAAAATCATCGCCGCATTTTGCAACAGGCGTAAAAGATTTTACAGGATAATTGCTGATATAGGTCAGCTCTTCAATAGGGAAGCTGCCGTTATCGCACTGTACTTTAAAACTGATGGTATCACCTTCCTCGATATTCATTACGCTCGTTACCGTTGGTTTTACTTTTGAAGGAATGATCTCTGTGCTGTAAAACTGTATGATAAAATTGGTATCTACCTTGTCTTTTGGATTCTCCAGGTTTTGTACACTGATGGCAACTTTATACTCGTAATCGTATTTTAATTTACCGGAAAGAAAATAAGATTTCTCTGCTTTGAAAGTTAGCAGGCCGTTATCCTTATTTACTTTTAATCCAACAGGAGAGTTCTTGAGGAACCAGTAATAATTTTCCTGCGGCTTGTTGATGATGAGCTGGTATCTTAAAGTAGAATCAACATGGAGGTTGAAATAAGGATTCAGGTTTTTGATCCTCAAAGAAGAATCGGGATGCCTATAAACCAGCTCCGGGATAGTATCTTGATTTACCTGGGCCTTTGCCATGTTAAGGCTGCAAACACAAATTAATACAACAACAATGCGGTTTATATTCATTGGTGGGTCTACTTGAATTTTTGAATGCTGCGAAGATAAACAAACCACTCCTAAAATGTAGTAATCCGACAAGGGATTCGCCATTCAAAGCAATAAAAATCCGCTATTCCTTTTATTTGCTGTTTTTTGCGGGAGTTTTATATTTTCCGCTTTCATAAAAAAATAAGTATGAAAAAATTGCTGATGATATGTGCATTCGGTTGCATAGCACAAATTGCTGCCGCACAAACTGCGGAAGACTCTGTAAAAGCAGTGGTAAATAAAATGTTTGATGCGATGCGTGCCAGCGATGCGGCCATGCTGCAATCTGTATTTGGTGACAGCGCTTTGCTTCAAACCATCAGCAGGAACAAGGAAGGCAAAACTGTTGTACGAAACGAATCCATCAAAGAGTTTGCAACATCTATCAGCAGCGCACCAAAAGGTTCACTGGATGAACGCATCAGTTTTGAGACCATAAAAATTGATGGCCCGCTTGCTTCAGTATGGACACCTTATTCCTTTTATTACAATGGAAAATTCAGTCATTGCGGTGTCAACTCTTTCCAGCTGGTAAGGATCAACGGTGAATGGAAACTGCAATACATTATTGATACCAGGCGAAAAGCCGGTTGTGTGGAAAATAAATAGCCTCTCCTGGAAAGGAGAGGCCTACCTCTTTTAACAACTAAGGTATTCAACTGTATGAACTCTACTACTAGTATCTTGTTACGGGTTAAATTGTTGCGAATTACGGGTTAAGCATTTTTAAGCCGCAACACGCAACACATAATCCGCTAACATTGTTTTATTGAATGTTGATGTCTTTTGCTGCCGCTTTCTGGTCTTCTTTTTTAGGAAGTTCCAGCTTTAAAATACCATTTTCGTATTTGGCGCTGATGTTCTCTGCATCGATCTTATCATCCAAAGTAAAACTGCGTTTGAATGATTTGAAAGTAAATTCTTTGCGGATCATTTTCTTGCCTTCTGCGATCGCTTCTTCTTTTTTCTCTGTGCTGATGGTCAAGATCTTATCATCCAGCTTTACATTGAAATCTGATTTTTCAAAACCAGGTACAGCTAATGCTACTTCATAGCCTTCGGCTTTTTCTACAATATTAACGGGAGGGAAATTCAACACATCTTCCCTGAATGTTCTGCCTGCAGCAGAAGGAAATTCATTGAATAATTCTTTCATCATTCCGTCAAATGATCTGCTGAAATTGTTGTTCACTTTTAAAGTCATGGCGTTATTGATTTTTAATTTTTTGATTAATTGTTTGACAGGAAATGTTCAAATTGTATTCCAGCCGTTTTTTTACGCCAAAGATTCCATTTGTACAGGATTTTGTGCGACAAAATGGCTAAATGCCCGATTTTGCGGTGACATAATTTCCGTATTTAGTAAAGCTTGCGGTTTTACAATTGGATTTTGTAATGCTATAAGATTGTAATTTTGTGCATCGAAAAAAATAAATGAATAAAATATGTATCCAGAAGAAATAGTGATTCCGATGAAAGAGGAATTAACTGAGCATGGTTTCCAGGAACTGCTAAATGCTGATGATGTAGAAAAAGTGCTGGCAGAAAAAGGCACCACATTGGTAATGATCAATTCTGTATGTGGCTGTAGTGCCGGTACGGCAAGGCCGGGTGTATTGCTGGCTGTGAACAATAGTGCAAAAAAACCGGATCATATCACAACGAGCTTTGCAGGTTTTGATATTGAGGCCGTGAACCAGGTAAGAAAACATTTGTTGCCTTATCCTCCTTCATCACCGGCTATTGCATTGTTCAAAGACGGTGAACTGGTGCATATGATCGAGCGCCACATGATAGAAGGCCGCAGCGCAAAAATGATCGCAGATAACCTGTTGGGCGCTTTCGACGCACATTGTAATTAATTATTGATTAATAGTTATTGATTATAGATGGCAACTCAAAAGGTTGCCATTTTATTTAATAATCAGCGATCAATAATTAATAATCCTATCAAAACTGCCGCCATCATTTTTGTTAAGCGGTAGCTGGGTTTTCCTTTTTACTTCTTTATATTGCATCCCTTAGCAAAATAACCAACAGCATGTATCCCAACTTATATTATGTTTTCAAAGATTGGTTCGGTGTGGAATGGAACGGACTTTCTTTTTTAAATACGTTCGGCTTATTTGTAGCGCTCGCTTTTATAGCGGCTGCTATTGTATTGAGTGCTGAATTAAAAAGAAAGGAAAGGGCAGGCTTGCTGTTGCCAAGAGAAGAGATGATCACTGTTGGTAAGCCTGCTTCCATGATGGACCTTTTCTTAAACGGTGTTACAGGATTTATTTTCGGCTACAAACTCTTCGGGCTGTTTTTCAGCAAACCGGCTGATGTAAATGCACAGGATTATATTTTTTCAAGAGACGGAAACCTGCTCGGCGGTATAGCAGTAGCGGCTGCACTTGCAGGATTGAAATGGTGGGAAAAGAACAAACAGAAATTAAAAACACCTGAACGCCGGGCCGTACGCATCTGGCCGCACGACAGGGTGGGAGACATCATTATCCTCGGGTTGATATTCGGTATTTTAGGGGCCAAGCTGTTTGACAGTTTTGAGCACTGGGATGAATTTATTGAAGATCCAATCGGCAGGTTATTCTCACAAAGCGGTCTTACTTTTTACGGCGGACTGATACTGGCGGCAATTGCCATTTGCTGGTATGCTTCTAAAAAAGGCATTAAGATCAAACACCTGGTAGATGCCGCAGCACCTGCGCTGATGATCGCTTATGCCATTGGCCGCATCGGTTGCCAGGTTTCCGGCGATGGCGACTGGGGTGTTTTTAACAGTGCCTATGTTAGCGACGCTTCCGGAAATGTTTCTGTAGCAGCGCCTGGTGATTATCAAAAAAAGCTGGCACAAAATGCAGGTTATTTTACCAACGGGCAATCCCTGGATAGCCTCGGCAGGCCAATGCTTTCCGCTGCAGGCAGGGAGCAATATGTAACTGACAGGACCTATGGAACATTAGAAGCCGTACCGCATAAAAACTTTAAAGGACCTTCATTCCTGCCCACCTGGCTATTTGCCTACAGTTACCCGCAAAATGTGAACAAAGACGGCATCCTGATGCCGGGCATTACCGATGAACATAACAGGGTTTTACCACAGCCGGTTTTCCCAACCCCATTATACGAAATTATTATATGTACCCTGCTTTTCCTGTTTTTATGGGCCATTCGTAAAAAGATCACAACGCCGTTCGTCCTTTTCGGGATATACCTGGCGGTGAACGGAATGGAGCGTTTTGCGGTAGAATCCATCCGGGTAAATAAATTATACAATATAATGGGCATGCATATTTCCCAGGCACAGGGAATTGCTATATTGTTGATTTTAAGTGGATTAATCACTATTCTCCTCGCCAAAAGAAAGGCTTCACATTAAAAGTAATTACTTAGTAACTTATTCTAAAGGATAACCGTTGTACTATCAAACAACCGGTTATCCTTTTATTTTGCCGTTTATTATCAAACAATGTACTATGCAAAACAAAGTACCTACCTTTGTGAGGTAGTTATCAAAGTATATAACTACTATTAATTAGCCAAACGTTCCGGCTAGCCCCCGGAACAAAAACAAAGTATAGTCATGAAAAAATTAATTGCAACGCTGGCATTGGCCGGCGTAACCTTCTGCAGCTTTGCGCAAAACGGAGGAAAGATCACTGGAATGATCAAAGATGGTGGTAACCAGAAAGTAATTGATGCCGCCAGCATTTCTCTCTTAAAATCCCAGGATTCCAGCCTGGTAAGAACATCTCTAACCAATAAGGACGGCAGCTTTTCTTTTGAGAACTTAAAAGACGGCAAATACCTTGTGATGGCTACTTCGATCGGTCATTCAAAAGTGTATAGCAACCCGGTAGAGATCAACGCTACGGCACAGGAAGCCAGCACTGGTGTTTTGCAACTGGTAGCCAGCAGCAAAGACCTTTCTGCTGTAACTGTAACATCTAAAAGACAGTTTGTTGAACGTAAGATCGATAAAACGGTGATCAATCCTGATGCGATGATCAGCAATGCTGGCGCCAGTGCGCTGGAAATGCTGGAGAAAGCACCTGGTATTACCATCGATAAAGACGGTAACATCAGCCTGAAAGGCAAACAGGGTGTGATCGTAATGCTGGATGGTAAGCCGAGCTATATGAGCGGTGCTGACCTGGTAAACTACCTGACCAACCTGCCTGCCGGTAATATCGACCAGGTAGAGATCATGACCAATCCTCCTGCAAAATATGATGCAGCAGGTAACTCCGGTATCATCAATATCAAAAGCAAAAAAAGCAAGCTGAAAGGTTTTAATGGGTCGTTAAGCTCTTCACAGGGCCATGGTGAAAGCTTCCGCAGCGCCAACAGCTTAAGCCTTAACTACCGTCGTGGTAAAGTAAATACCTTCAGCACTTTTAACGCCAACTACAGGGAAAACCCGCAGTGGCTGGATATCAACAGGGAATACCTGCAGGCAGATAAAACCGTTGAATCTATTTTTGAACAGGAATCTTACAGGATGCGTATCAACCGCTGGTTCAATGCAAGAGTAGGTGCAGATTTTTATGTGAACAATAAAACTACATTAGGTATTGTACTGACTGGCTATACAAGCCCTGTAAATGAAAGCGGCAGCAATGCTTCTAAATTCTACAGTCCTTCCAGGCTGCTGGACTCATCACTCGTAAATAAAAGAACAGAAGATGCACAATGGAATCACAAAGGCATCAACCTGAACATGCGCCACAAGTTTGATTCAACCGGTCGTGAGATCACTGCTGATATCGACTACCTGAGCTATAAAAACAAGAATATCCAGGAAATGGTGAATACGAAATTTGATGCGAACCAGGCAATGAAAGATCAATACATTGTAGATGCCAACCTTCCATCAACACTGGACATTTTCTCAGCTAAAACAGATTATGTGCAGACCATCGGTAAAAAAATAAAATTTGAAGCAGGTTTAAAAACCTCTTTTGTAAAAACAGATAACAAAGCGAACTACTTCATTACACAGGGCGGTATTACAAGCCCGGATTACAGGAGCACCAACTTTTTCCAGTACAAGGAAAACCTGAATGCAGCTTATGTGAACTTCAGTACTGAAGTAAAAAAATGGGGCTTCCAGTTAGGTTTGAGGGCTGAGAATACCAATTACGAAGGTTTGCAGTACGGCAATCCTACAAGAACGGATTCTTCTTTCTCTAAAAGCTATACCAGTGCATTCCCTACAATGTACGTAAGCTACCAGATGGATAAAAAGAACCAGTTCGGTCTTAACTACGGTCGTCGTATCAACAGGCCTGACTATGGTAACCTGAATCCTTTCATCCACTTTATTGATCCATATACTTACGAAGTAGGTAACCCGTTCCTGAAACCAATGTTTGCCAATGCGATCGAATTGAGCCACTCTTATAAAAATTTATTGAACACTTCTTTGAGCTATACACATACCAAAGACCTGTTCGGTGAATCATTCAGCAGGGAAGATTCGGCCATCGTTGTAAGAAATTCAAATTTTGGTGAAGCACATAATATCAACCTGTCTGTAGGGGCACAAATCCCTGTGGCAAAATGGTGGAAAGCGAACATCAACTCACAGCTTAACAACAACCAGCTGAAAGGAACGCTTAACAACAATGAAGTAGATGTAAACATTACCGGTTATGCAGTGAGTATCAATAACCAGTTTAGCTTCAACAAGGGCTGGAGTGCAGAGCTGTCAGGGTTCTACCGTTCCAAAGACGCAGAGGGGCAGATCGTTATCAAGCAAATCATGCAGCTCAATGCAGGTGTTCAGAAAACTGTTTTGAAAAAGAAAGGTACGCTTAGGTTATCTGTG
>CAYOLS010000073.1:0-14089 GCA_964404845.1 uncultured Ferruginibacter sp.
GTGGAGAATTGAAAGTTGAAAGTTTTAGTACAGCAGAATTAACTATTGGAGCCTGTTGATCGGCTGATCAGTAAAAAGATCGGCCACAGGTATTGTCTCCCTTATATAGCACGAATTTCAGGCACTAATTACACGAATTTGAATACAAGCGATTAGCTGTTAGCCTTGAGCCATTAGCCAGTTCATCTCTCATCGTTCATCACTCATATCTCCTATCTCATAGTTCATATCTCATCACTCACTAAGTTCTTCATTCATCTCATTCACATACCCCAGCAACTTATCTCTTCCGGATTTTTTTACAGCACTCGTAATAAAATGCCTTGGCAAAAACATCCAGGTCTTACGCATGGCTTCTAAAAAGTCCTTTACATTTTTACTCACTATCCTTTGGCTTTCCTTATCGCTTTTGGTAAACACCAGGCTAAAAGGCACTTCCCATTTTTTCAGGCTCTCTAAAAATTCAAGATCTATCTTTTGCGGGCTGTGCCTTGCATCTATCAATACAAATACCTGGGCAAGATTTTCTCTTTTGCGCAGGTAATTCTCTATCATTTGCTCCCATCGTCTCCTGCTGCTGATGCTCACTTTTGCAAAACCATAACCGGGCAGATCGACCAGGTACCAATTGTAAAACGCTTCCTGTTTAGGATTTCCAGGTGCCGGGGCTGAACTTACAATATCAAAATGATTGATCAGCTGCGTCTTGCCCGGTGATGCAGATGTTTTGGCCAGCTTTTCATTATTGCAAAGCATATTGATCAGCGAAGACTTGCCTACATTGCTCCTGCCGATGAATGCATACTCAGGCCTGTCTGCCGCAGGGCATTTGTCGATATCCGGGCTGCTTACAAGATATATGGCTTTTTTTATCTGCATAATTTTTCCTCCGCCGCAAAATTAACGTTTATAAGGCCAATTATGCCAATGCGTATAAATGCCAACTGGCAAACAACCGTATATTTGCAGCACTGTATGACAAAATTTGCACACGACAGCATAGTGCCGGATGAAACCAGCAGCCAGAGCAAAAAAGAGCAGGTAGCAGGAATGTTTGATGATATTGCCTATCGCTATGATTTTTTGAACAGGACGCTGAGCGGTGGAATGGATATTTTATGGCGTAAAAAAGCGCTGGGTTACCTGAAAGACCTGCAGCCCAAAAAGCTGCTGGATGTAGCCACGGGCACGGCAGATGTGGCTATTATGGCATCCCGTTTGCTTCAGCCAACATCTGTTACCGGTATTGATATAAGTGAAGGAATGCTGGAAATAGGAAGAAAAAAAGTGGAAGGCCAGGGACTGCAAAAAACTATTGAATTGTTAAAGGGCGACAGCGAAACAATAAATTTTGCCGACGATTCGTTTGACGCAGTGACCGTAGCTTTCGGTGTCCGCAATTTTCAGCACCTTGAAAAAGGATTGAGTGAAATATTAAGGGTACTAAAACCGGGCGGCCGGCTGGTAGTGCTGGAATTCAGCCAGCCAAAATGGCTTTTTGCAAGATCTTTCTATAACCTGTACATGAAAATAGTAGCACCCAATATGGGTAAGCTGTTTTCGAAAAACCGCAACGCATACCAATACCTCGACAAATCAATTAAAAAATTCCCTGAAGGGAAAAATTTTACCGCTATCCTGGATAACCTGGGATACGCTAACTTACAATATAAACCACTGAGCTTAGGTATATGCAGCATCTATTGCGGAGACAAAAAATAATCGTACAAATTATTGCAGCCCTGCTGTTAAGCCCTGCCCTTTCGTTTGCGCAGGAGCGTTATCTTAACCAGGAGGACCATGATTTTAAATCTTTCCACTTTGGTATCAACGTAGGTATCAACCGCTCGCATTACAATTTTACACACCATCCTCTTTTTTTACAAAGGGATAGTGTGATGGTGGTGGAAAGCATGAATAGTACCGGCCTTAATCTTTCCTGGCTGGTTAATAAAAGGCTGAGTTATCATTTCGATCTCCGTACCTATCCATTGAGTTTGACATTTACAGAAAAAGCATTTCAATACACCTTGAAATATCCTGACAGGCCGGCCGGTGAGGATTCTATCAGCACAAGGAAGATCCAAGGCATTACACTCTCCTTTCCTGTACAGATCAAATTTAACAGCGACCGCATCAATAACCTAAGGGTGTACATGATGGCGGGTGCAAAAGCAGAATACGATTTTGCCGCTAACAAAGGCGCTAAGAACGCAGAAAAATTAATGAAGCTCAACAAATTTGATTACGGCGTGGAAGCAGGCGTAGGTTTCCATTTTTACTTCCCCGTATTTGTATTGACACCGGAATTAAAAGTAAGCTGGGGCCTCAGCAATGTACATGCAAGAGATGAAAGCCTGAAGTTCTCCAATGTGATAGATAAGATCAATTCGAGGACGATCACTTTTTCTTTAACGGTAGAGTAGGTTAGACGATAGACCATAGTCCATAGACGAGTCTTAATATTTAAAGTGTCTGCTATAACTGCAGGAGTAAACTTTTCAAATTCTTTTACCGGTCTATGGACTATTGCCTATGGATTATCAGCTATCTGCTAATAATCATACTGCCGCTTAAACATATTCAACCTCACACCAGCTGTAAAGAATGTGCTGCCGGTATTTCCCTGCACGTTTGCAATTTTATAATTTCTTTGTTGCAGGCTAAGGTCGAAAAATAAATTTTGTCTCCACTCGTAGCTTACCGATAGTAAGGCATTTATAACGGTCAGTTTCCTTCCGCCTGCTATATCATAGCCTTCTTCGATACCAAAGCGTTCTGTATAATTCCTGAAAATATTTCCACCCGCATTGTAACCCGTGCTGTCAAGCCCTTTCTGGTAGAACAATGCCCTTGCATAGATGTACCATTTAGGCGCCGGCTGGTAATTAATAATACCGACTACTTCATTGAAATTCGCTCCCAGCGGGTGCGCCAGCGGCTGGTTGTAATGTGTATAGTTGGCAATGGTGTCGTAATGCGAATAAGTAAATGGCCTTACCCTGTTGATCTCACCCTGCAGGTCAAGATTTTTTACACCAAAGGCATCAATGTATTTGGCACCAAGCTGGAAGCCATATTTATTTCCCCACCAGCCATTGTTATCCTTTATCCTGTCCAGCTTGAATTCATCCAGCAGCACCTGGCCGTAAAACTGCAGGCGATGCGCTACATTGGCTTTAAAATCCAGGCCAGCCATCGCATTATCAGGACTGCCCACGGTTCCTTCTATATGCCTGTAAAAAATGATCGGGTTCAGGTATTGAAAATCAAAATGGTCTTTTCGTCCAAAAACCACACCTTCAAACAAACCGATGTTCAGCCATTTGGTCACATTCATGCTAAGATGGTGCATGGCTGCATATTTTCTTGGCAACAAGTCGTCACTTTTTTTAGTGAACTGCGGCATCAGTTCCATGAAAATATTCTGGTAGTTAAATTTCCATATTCTCGTATTGATCTTGGCAAACAAATAACTATTGCCCCAATCACTCAGGAATAAGCTGCGGTAGCCATTCCCGATAAAGTTTTTATCATAGCCCAGTTGAAAATCGATGAACTTGGCTGCATTAAAAGTGATGTATCCTCTTGCATCAAAATAATCAACACCCTGTGTTTTGAAAGGTTTGTAGAAACCCACACCCGGCACAGCTCGCAGGTTGCCCACTACTTGTTTAAAATAAGAAGGGCCACGCTCCTGGTTCTCCGTCATATAAGCAGAGAAGCCAACTTTCTTACCGATCATCCCCCTGATAGTAATACCACGGCTGTTGAGGTACAACGCTTCGTCATTATCTTTTTCTTTACCGAAGCTCAGTTGCAGCACAGGATTCACTGCAAGGAAAAAATCTTTTGTATTTACTTCGTAAAAATTCGCAATGGTGTCGTAATGCGAATAAGTAAATGGCCTTACCCTGTTGATCTCACCCTGCAGGTCAAGATTTTTTACACCAAAGGCATCAATGTATTTGGCACCAAGCTGGAAGCCATATTTATTTCCCCACCAGCCATTGTTATCCTTTATCCTGTCCAGCTTGAATTCATCCAGCAGCACCTGGCCGTAAAACTGCAGGCGATGCGCTACATTGGCTTTAAAATCCAGGCCAGCCATCGCATTATCAGGACTGCCCACGGTTCCTTCTATATGCCTGTAAAAAATGATCGGGTTCAGGTATTGAAAATCAAAATGGTCTTTTCGTCCAAAAACCACACCTTCAAACAAACCGATGTTCAGCCATTTGGTCACATTCATGCTAAGATGGTGCATGGCTGCATATTTTCTTGGCAACAAGTCGTCACTTTTTTTAGTGAACTGCGGCATCAGTTCCATGAAAATATTCTGGTAGTTAAATTTCCATATTCTCGTATTGATCTTGGCAAACAAATAACTATTGCCCCAATCACTCAGGAATAAGCTGCGGTAGCCATTCCCGATAAAGTTTTTATCATAGCCCAGTTGAAAATCGATGAACTTGGCTGCATTAAAAGTGATGTATCCTCTTGCATCAAAATAATCAACACCCTGTGTTTTGAAAGGTTTGTAGAAACCCACACCCGGCACAGCTCGCAGGTTGCCCACTACTTGTTTAAAATAAGAAGGGCCACGCTCCTGGTTCTCCGTCATATAAGCAGAGAAGCCAACTTTCTTACCGATCATCCCCCTGATAGTAATACCACGGCTGTTGAGGTACAACGCTTCGTCATTATCTTTTTCTTTACCGAAGCTCAGTTGCAGCACAGGATTCACTGCAAGGAAAAAATCTTTTGTATTTACTTCGTAAAAATTCGCTTTGGTTTTATAGAATGCTTTTAAGATCGGTTTCCTGCTGGCAAAGTCTTCCTGCGGGCCTTTGTACCATTCGCTGCTGTTCATGAAAAGGCTTTGCAGGTTATATTCATCTACGGGTGTAAGACCAAGATCTGTCCACTCTTTGAACTTATCCATCCCTGTTGTTGAGTCCAAATAACCAAAACGGGCACTATCCAAAAAAGAAGCTTCCTGCACAATATATCTCCTGTTATATGGCTTTAATGTAGAAAAATTAAGGTCTGTATTCGTCTGTTGCTTTATTTCCAGCCGGTCTATAAAATGATAATCCTTCGACCCCTGGTTCAGATAAGTAGATTGCGCAAAACCGGCAACCGGGCAAATAAAAACAAAGAGTTTGATGAAGCTTTTAATAATTTGCATCTGTTTTAATTAAATTGAAAATCTATATATTCAAGATATGCAAAAATACCTTTTTAAAAACATACAGGTAGTAAATGAAGGTAAAATACAATCTAAAGATGTTCTGGTAGACGGGGAGCGCATCGAACGCATAGACGATCGAATTGACACAAAGGCTGCGGCGGTAGAAATAAATGGTGAAGGAAAACATTTATTGCCCGGTGCCATCGACGACCAGGTGCATTTCCGTGAGCCCGGCCTTACGCATAAAGCCACTATTTATTCCGAAAGTAAAGCGGCAGTAGCCGGCGGTGTTACCAGCTTTATGGAAATGCCCAACACCATTCCGAATGCCCTCACACAAACTTTACTGGAAGATAAGTACGAGATCGGCAGGCAAACATCCCTCGCCAATTATTCTTTCTTTATGGGTGTGAGCAACGACAATGCAGAAGAAGCCTTGCGCATCAATAACAAAAAAAATGAAGTAGCCGGACTTAAGATCTTTATGGGCAGCAGCACCGGCAATATGCTGGTGGATAATTACAATACGCTCAACCGTCTTTTCGCCGAAAGCGAAGTATTGATTGCTACCCATTGCGAAGACGAACGCATCATCAAAGCCAATTACGAAAGACTGAAGCAAAGCAACGTGGAATTATCGGCCATGCACCACCCGATCATACGCAATGAAGATGCCTGTTATGAATCCTCTTTGAATGCCATCCAGCTTGCAAAAAAATACAACAGCCGCCTGCATATCTTACACATCAGCACAGAAAAAGAATTGCAGCTGTTCGGTAACATGTTGCCATTAAAAGAAAAAAGAATTACCAGTGAAGTATGCGTACATCACCTGCATTTTACCGCAGATGATTATGCGGAGAAAGGTTATCTCATTAAATGCAATCCCGCCATCAAAGCGGCTTACAACAAAACGGCACTTTGGGAAGCATTGCTGGACGACAGGCTGGATGTGATCGCAACAGACCATGCCCCGCATTTATTATCAGAAAAAGAACCGCCGTATGAGCATGCGCATTCCGGTTTACCATTGGTGCAGCATTCGGTACAATTAATGCTTTACTACCACAGCACCGGGAAAATCTCTTTGGAAAAAATTGTGCAGAAAATGAGCCATGCGGTAGCAGATTGTTTCAGCATAAAAGAAAGAGGCTACATAAGGGAAGGATATTTTGCCGACCTGGTTATCGCCGATCTTCAGAAACCGCAAACAATTTCCGCAGCCAATACATTGTACAAGTGCGGCTGGACACCGCTGGAAGGCTTTACGATGCCGGCCAGCATAACCCACACCATGGTTAACGGGAATATGGTATATGAAAACAACCGGTTCAATGAATCTCATAAGGGCCAAAGAATTTTGTTCGACAGATAAAGCCATTGAATGGAAACAGATAAAACAACGCTCAACGATCTTGCTATTTTTAATGCTGAAGAGGATTTTTCTGTTTTCAGCTATCTCGACTGCACGCATACCAGCAATGGCAGGGAGCAGCTGAGAAAGAACCTGGCTTCTCCCCTGCATGGCATAGATGCCATCGTGAATATCCAAAACACCATTCGCCTTATTGATAAAAAGCTTGCCCAGTGGCCAAAGCAGATCAGCAATGGTACCATCATGGTAATAGAACGTTTTTACAGCACCAGCATTGATTCGCTTCCCAAAGCGGTATCGGCCATGGATGCATTTACCTATAAAGTATTTCACAACCCCGATTATTCACTGGTAAAATATTCCGGCACACATTGTTTTGATTTTATCAAGGGTATGAAGATCATGCTGGATATTTTTAAAGACGAGCAATGTCCGCCACCATTGGAAAAATTATTGCTGCAAACAAAAAAACTCCTGGGCAATGAAAACTTCAGTATAGTAGATAAACACGCTAAAGCGGCCGATCTGCCTGTTGCCCGTCAATTGCAGCTCGCCCAGTTTATCCGTTTTCAATATAAGAACCAGGTATTGGAATTATTAGGCATTTATTCGCAGCTCGATGCATGGTGGGGCATGGCCATAGCAATGAAAAAATACAATCTGGTCTTCCCGGAATTTGTAGAATCAAAAGAGCCTTTTATTGAAGTAAAGGGATTGTATCACTTGTTGCTGTTCTCTCCTATTCCTTATGATATCAGCCTGAATCGGAAAGGAAATTTCTTATTTCTTACCGGCGCTAATATGGCCGGCAAAAGCACTTTTATAAAATCGGTCGGCACTGCCGTTTTTTTAGCGCATACAGGTATGGGCGTGCCTGCAAAGGAAATGCAGCTCTCTGTATTCGATGGCCTGCTGAGCAATATCAATGTAATGGATAATATTGCCAAAGGCGAAAGTTATTTCTTTAACGAAGTGCAGCGCATCAAAGCCACCATCAACAAAGTAAACGATGGCCGTAAATGGCTCATATTAATTGATGAGCTTTTTAAAGGCACCAATGTGCAGGATGCCATGAAGTGCAGTCTGGCCGTTATTGAAGGTTTGCTGAAAATAAAAAACTCGCTTTTCATTTTATCTACACACCTGTATGAAATTGGAGATGAATTAAAGGACCATCCCAATATTCATTTTAATTATTTTGAAACAACGGTAGAAGATGGCCAGTTGAGCTTTAGCTACCAGTTGAAAGATGGCATCAGTAATGACCGCCTTGGTTACCTGATATTAAAAAGGGAAGGTGTGGTGAAGATGCTGGAAGATCTGTAAGTCAGGATCATTGTTTATTTAAATTATTTTATATAATATTAGTTGTTCCTAACACGTTCAGCTATGAATAATTTCAACGACCAAAGCAAGAAAGGCTCCCGGTTAAAAAGAATATTAACAAGGACCGCCCTCACGTTGGTTTTTCTTTTCTTACTCACTTTCCTGGCATTTAAATTTTCTCCCTGGCCTTCGGCTTTATTGATCAGGTATGCATTTGAAAAAGAAGCGAAGAAAACAAACGATGCACTTTCAAAATATGTTCCGGGTGGAATTTCCCAGATCCCGGACCAGCAATATGACCTGAAGGACAGCGATGCTTTCCTCGATGTATATTATTCATCAACATTAGATGGCACTGAAAAGCAACTACCTGTGATCGTTTGGATACACGGCGGAGGCTGGATATCGGGCCATAAAGAAGATATTACCAACTATTGTAAAATTTTAGCGGGCAAAGGTTTTACTGTCGTGTCTTTGGATTATTCAGTTGCGCCCGGTAAAAAATATCCCACACCTCTTAAACAGGTAAATGCGGCTTTAGCCTTCCTGGCTGCCAATGCAAAACGTTTCCATATTGATCCGGATCATTTCATACTTGCCGGAGATTCTGGCGGGGCGCATATTGCAGCCCAGACAGGCGTAATAATCAACAATGCAGCTTATGCCAGGCAACTGGATGTAACAGCAGGGATCGGCCCTGCCCAGCTTTCGGGACTTCTTTTATATTGCGGACCCTACAGTGCAGAGAATGTAAATTTAAACGGAGATTTTGGTGCTTTTCTCAGAACGGTGCTGTGGTCTTATATCGGCAAAAAGGAATTTACAAAAGCGCCGCTTTTTAAAACTTTTTCTGTGTTCAATTATGTTGACAGCAGCTTTCCGCCTTCCTTTATATCAGTGGGAAATGCAGATGCATTGAATGTGCAATCAGAAGCATTGGCAAGAAAGCTTGTTAGTTTAAATGTGAAAGTTGATACGCTCTTTTTTGCAAAAGATTATTCGCCGGCATTGCCGCATGAATACCAATTCAATCTTGATACGGAAGCTGGTAAAAAAGCATTGGATCAGTCAATTAATTTCCTGCATAGTTTGCCTGGGAATTAGTACGGGGTCACACGGAGGCCGTCAGACCCATGTACAAGCCTCATTTGAATTCCCTATATTACAACTACAAACCGTACCCATGCTCGTAAAAACCTTTGGCAGCGCCGTTTACGGCGTGGAAGCCATTACCATCACCGTAGAAGTAAATGTAAATAACCAGGGCAGGAATTATTACATCGTTGGTTTGCCCGACAATGCCGTAAAAGAAAGTTTGCAGAGAGTGGAAAGCGCTGTTAAAAGCTTAAAGCTTTACATGCCCCGCACCAAGCTCGTGGTCAATCTTGCCCCGGCAGACATCAAAAAATCAGGTACTGCCTTCGACCTTCCTATTGCCATCGGTACATTAGGTGCAACAGAACAAATTGAAAACCCGGAGCGACTTGCAAAATTTGTCATCATGGGCGAACTGAGCTTAGACGGAGAAGTACGACCCATCAAAGGTTCCCTGCCCATTGCCATACAGGCACGCAAAGAAGGTTTTGAAGGACTGATCGTTCCCTTAGCCAATGCAAGAGAAGCAGCAATGGTGAATAATATAAAGGTATATGGTGTATCGCATATCAATGAAGTGATCGCATTTTTTAAAAGTGAAGAAAGCCTGCAAACCGTTACCGTAAATACCAGGGAAGAATTTGCTTACACACAAAATAGTTTTGATATAGATTTCAGCGATGTAAAAGGACAGGAAAACATCAAGCGTGCGTTGGAAATAGCAGCAGCCGGCGGACACAATGCTATATTGATAGGTCCGCCAGGCGCAGGCAAGACGATGCTGGCAAAAAGATTGCCGACCATTCTTCCTCCATTGAGCCTGCATGAAGCATTGGAAACAACCAAGATCCACAGCGTAGCAGGCAAGTTGCCGGAGCATGCTACGCTTGTAAACAAAAGACCTTTCCGGAGTCCGCATCATACCATTAGCGATGTGGCGCTGGTAGGTGGTGGCGGTAATCCGCAGCCCGGCGAAATTTCACTCGCACACAATGGTGTATTATTTTTAGACGAGTTACCCGAATTTAAAAGGAGTGTGCTGGAAGTAATGCGACAACCAATGGAAGAAAGAAGGGTTACCATCAGTCGTGCAAAAATTGCCTTAGACTTCCCGGCCAGTTTCATGCTGATCGCCAGTATGAATCCCTGCGTCTGTGGATTTTTCAATCATCCAACAAAGGAATGCAGCTGCGGCCCCGGTATTGTACAAAAATATTTAAGCAAAATATCCGGCCCTTTGCTCGATCGCATCGATCTGCACGTTGAAGTAACACCTGTTGCCTTTAATGAATTATCTGCTGTACAAACAGCTGAAAAAAGTGAAGTGATAAGAGAAAGAGTAATAAAAGCACGGGAGATACAAAGCGACCGGTACAGGGAACAAACGGGCATTTACTGCAATGCGCAGATCGGCAGCAATACGCTAAAGGAGATCTGCACCATCAATACTGCCTGCCAGAACCTGTTAAAAACAGCCATGGAAAAGCTGGACCTGAGCGCAAGGGCTTATGACCGCATTTTAAAAGTGAGCCGTACCATTGCTGATCTTTCGGGCAGTGCAGATATTAAGCCGGAGCACCTTGCAGAAGCCATTCAATACAGGAGCCTCGACCGGGAAGGATGGGGCAATTAACCCGGTACTATTACTTTCGATTTGCGATAAAGTTTCATTCCCACAGCCTGAAGCTTCCTGCTGCACAGCTTTTAATTTGCCCCCTTCAATAATTTCAATGAATTTTGCAGCAATTTTTTAATTCATGAAAATATTATTGAAATATCTCAAACCAGACAAATGGCTGGTAATATTTACATTGCTCATGGCCGGTATCAATATCGGCTTTTCACTCGTTGACCCCATTTTACTGGGTAAGCTGGTAAACCTTGCCGGCGATTATAAAGCAAAACCTGACGGGTTTACAGAACCCTCTTTTTACTGGGGTTACGATCATGTAGTCCGTGACGGAAAATCTTACCTGCAGCTGGGCGTATTTTACATACTCCTGTTTTCCATTTCTGTTGCTATGATCAGCCGGATCGCCAAAGCTTTCCAGGATTATTTTTTAAACGTAGTGATACAGAAATTTGGCGCCCGTGTATTCACAGATGGCTTACAGCAGGCTATGAAATTGCCTTACGAAGAATTTGAAGACCAACGCAGCGGTGAAACCCTTTCGGTATTGACCAAGGTGAGAGCTGACGTTGAGAAATTTATGAACAGCTTCATCAATATCTTATTTGGTGTATTGGTAGGTGTGGTATTCGTATTTGCGTATGCCGCTGTTTTCATTAACTGGCGTATACCGGTTGCCTATCTTGTTGGTATTGCCATTCTTACTTTTATCACCAACAGGCTAAGCCGTAAAGTAAAGCAGATACAAAAAAACATTGTTGGTCAAACTACTGCCCTTGCAGGTTCAACAACAGAATCACTCAGGAATATCGAGCTGGTAAAAAGTCTCGGGCTTACCCACCAGGAGGTAGACCGCCTGAACAAGAACACTTATAAAATTTTAGGACTGGAGCTAACCAAGGTAAAACGTATCCGCAGCATCAGCTTTATACAAGGCACTTTGGTGAATACGCTCCGCCAGGTAATATTGTTTATTTTGATGTGGCTGATCTTTCATAAAGAAATGGATGCAGGGCAGTTGGTTACCATGCAGATTTTTTCTTTCTTCATTTTCGGCCCCTTGCAGGAAATTGGCAATATCATCCTCTCCTATCGTGAAGCAGAAGCATCGCTGAATAATTTTGAAACGCTGATGAACAAAAAGCCAGAGCATGTGGCCAGCAATCCAAAGCACATTGGCGTTATTGAATCACTGGTATTTGATCATGTAGGATTCAAGCATAAAACAGCAGCGCAAAAAGCCATCAACAATATTAGCTTTTCTGCAAAAACGGGTGAGACCGTTGCTTTTGTTGGACCAAGCGGCAGCGGTAAATCTACCCTCATGAAATTGCTGGTAGGTTTGTACAGGCCGCAACAGGGAACCATTTTGTACAACGGTGTTGATGAGAACAATATCAGCTTTGAGGACCTGCGCAACCAGATCGGTTTTGTAACACAGGATACCAATCTCTTCAGCGGCAGCATTAAAGAGAACCTGATGTTCGTAAACCCAACAGCTACAGAAGAAGAATTAAATGATGCCCTGGCAAAAGCTTCCTGCACCAATTTATTGGCAAGAGCAGAAAAAGGTTTGGATACCATGATCGGCGAAGGCGGTTTAAAATTAAGTGGCGGTGAAAAACAACGTTTGTCCATTGCCCGTGCACTGCTGCGTAAGCCGCACCTCCTTATTTTTGACGAAGCTACTTCCGCACTCGATTCTTTAACCGAAGAAGAGATCACCAACACTATCAGGGATATTTCTGCCATGAAGGAGCAGATCACTATATTGATCGCACACAGGTTAAGTACTATCATGCATGCTGATAAAATTTATGTGCTGGAGAAAGGTGATGTGGTAGAAACAGGTTCGCATGAAGCGCTGTTGGAAGAAAAAGGCTTATATTATGCCATGTGGCGCCAGCAGATCGGCGAAAGAAAAAAATAAACAGCATAAAAATCAGCGTATGAGTTTCCTGGAAATTTTAGGGTTAGCCGCCGGTACTATTACTTCTATTACATTTTTACCGCAGGTAATCCAAATATGGAAGACCAAATCTGCCAAAGATATTTCTTTGGGTATGCTGGGATTGTTGATGCTTGGCGTTAGCATGTGGCTTGTTTACGGAATCATAGTAAAAGATATTGCCATCATCTATACCAATAGCATGGTGTTGCTTATGAGCCTTATTATGGCATATTTTAAATTCAGATTTAATAAATAGAATGGCAGAAAATAACAAACAACCAAAGCTTAATTACTACTGGAGCATTTTAATGATGCGTTGCCCACGTTGTCGCCGTGGACCCATGTTCAAAGATGCCAATGCTTACAGGAAACTAAGCCTCAAGCATATTTTTGATATGCACGACAATTGTCCTGTATGCGGGCAGAAATATGATATGGAGCCCGGCTTCTGGTATGGAACAGGATATGTAAGCTATGCGCTGGCTGTAGCTGTTTCTGTAGCGAGCTTTATTGCCTGGTGGATATTCGTAGGCATATCAGTTGATGACAACCGGGTGCTCTGGTGGTTGCTCGCCAATGCTATTTTATTAACGGTAATGCAGCCATGGCTCATGCGCCTCAGCAGGGTAATTTATATCCGCTTCTTTGTTTCTTACGACCCCGATTATAAAGATCATAAGCCGAAAGAATTTGAATAAAAGAAAAGGTCAGCTAAATCGTTAGCTGACCTTTTTAATAACCAGTAATCAATAATTATTAATTAGTGGTTATTGATTATTTCTGTTACGCAATGTTTTCAATGATCCCCGCAATGCCCTGACCGCCGCCCACACAGGCGCTCACCATGCCATATTTTTTATCCAGGCGTTTCATATCATTGATCAGCTGAATGCTCAGCTTGGCACCTGTACAACCCAACGGATGGCCCAATGCGATGGCACCGCCATTGATGTTCACAATATCTTTGTTCAATCCCAGCTCACGGATCACTGCCAGCGATTGGGAAGCAAATGCTTCGTTCAATTCTATCAGGTCTATATCACCTAAATTCATTCCTGCCTGCTTTAGTACTTTTGGGATCGCTTCTACAGGGCCAATACCCATGATGCGTGGATGCACACCTGCGCTCGCTACATTCACTAACCTCGCAATTGGTTTTAATCCCAGTTCATTGATCATGCGTTCACTCATTACAATTACAAAAGCAGCACCGTCGCTTGTCTGCGAAGAGTTGCCTGCTGTAACGCAACCACCCATTGCAAATGCAGGTTTTAATTTTGCCAACCCTTCCACCGTAGTATCAGTACGCACGCCTTCATCCGTATCTACCACAAAACTTTTGGTCTTGCGTTTTCCTTTTTCATCCACATATACCTGCTCCACTGTTATTGGTATAATGCCACTTTTAAAATACCCTTCCTTAATTGCATTCGCTGCTTTCAAATGGCTGTTATAACTGAACTCATCCTGGTCTTCACGGCTTACTTTATAATCCTTTGCTACTTCCTCTGCCGTCAG
>CAYOLS010000074.1:0-10702 GCA_964404845.1 uncultured Ferruginibacter sp.
ATAAAGACAGCTTGAGCATTAACGGGAACCTGAATGCCCCGTTGATGAGTGTTTTTAAATTTCATATTGCTTTGGCAACCTTAAACCTGGTGGATAAAGGAAAGCTCTCGCTAAGCCAGAAAATTTTCATTAAAAAAGAAGATCTTCATGAAGATACCTGGAGCCCGCTAAGAGATGAATATCCAAAAGGCAATATCTATTTAACATTAGACCAGTTATTACGGTACACTGTTTCGCACAGCGATAACAACGGTTGCGACATCCTTTTGGACCTGATCGGCGGTGCAAATACAGTTCAGAAATTTATACAACAACAAGGGATAAAGGATGTTGTTATAAAGCTCAACGAAGAGCAAATGCGCACCTGGGAAAATCTCTATATAAACACGACCACTCCATTAGCGACAACTGAGTTACTTGAAAAATTCTACAAAGGGAAAATTTTAAAGAAGAAAACGACAAAATATTTATACCAAATAATGATTGAAACTTCAAGAGGCCTTACCTGGATGAAAGCAGGACTTCCCGAAGGAACAGAATTAGCACACAGGACCGGCATTTCAGGAACGAATGAGAATAACCTGAGAGCCGCTATGAACGATGTAGGAATTGTAAAACTTCCGAACGGGAAGCATTTCATCATTTCCGTCTACTTAAAAAATATAACAGAAAACAGGGCTGACACTGAGAAGATCATTGCAGACCTGACAAAAGCAGCCTGGAATTATTTTATAACAAAGCGCTTATAGAATAATCATCGCCTGTAACTTACTCCCTGCTCCGGCATGGCATGAAATTGTTAGCCTTCTTAACACCGCAAAAGATCGTTAACCTAAAAATTTACGCTATGGCAGATATCATGCACCAGGCATTGATAAACGCTCCATCCAAACAAATATACCCGCTTATTGCTACCAAGGATGGGCTGCAGCAATGGCTCAGGTCCGAAGAAGGCTGGAAGATACAAGGCGATCAAAGCCTGGGTGGAAAACTTACATTTTATTATGGCGATGGTCACCATGCCATCCGGTACCCGGGCACGGATATATGGGCTTCTAACCCGGATCATATAAAAATGTACGGCAACAAAAACAACCCGGTGATACCTAAAACTTCTTCGCCGGAGAAAACAATCATTCCTCCGCAACAACAATAAATAATGGATGAAAGATCAACAGAAAAAGAGAAGCCCGGGCTTCTCTTTTTATTTCCCTGTAAACAACAGGCTGCTGTTATAGATTTTTTGCCATTCAACACAATACACTGTGATTTTTGTGCAGATAGGATAATATTTGAAAATAAAAACTCCTGTATGAAGATCCTATTCAGTGTTATGCTGGCATTATTCATCCAGCCTGCTTTCAGCCAGCAATTGTCTGGCAAAGACATCATCGGCAAAAAGCTTGATTACCGGTTTACAGGCGGAACCATTTCAATGGTAATACACTCCGATTCCACCCTTTACTGGAGGGACGACAGCAAACCAAGAGAAGCAAATGAAAAAACAAAAACCATCCATATCAATGAGCATACGATCATGACTGCCTGGTATGAATCGGATAAAACATTTGTTACGCTCCTCTCCGATTTTGCCCGGATGAAAGTATCCGGTATGGTATGCCGTGCCGATGGAAAATTTTATGCGATCGAAGGCGTTATACAAGTGAAAGAATGATCGTCATTTATATTTATAAAAAAATATTCCCCGCCAAGGCAGGGAATATTTTTTTATGGCAACAATAGGTTTAATAATTTCTAACGATCATTTCCGTTCTCCTGTTCTTAGCCCTGCCTGCGGCGGTATTGTTGTCTGCTACCGGTTTTGTTTCACCATAACCTGCAGATTTCAACCTGCTTTCTGCAATACCTTTTGACACCAGGTATTCTTTTACAGCGCCTGCACGGTTATCGCTCAGCACCTGGTTGCTTTCATCAGAGCCCTGCGCATCTGTATGTCCCTCAATATCTATCATCAGCGATTCATCTGCTTTCAGCAAGTCAACCACTGCATTTAGTGAGCTGTAGGATTTAGGCATCAGCTTGTAACTACCCGTAGAAAAGAACACATTCTTAGCTGCATAATTTACTTTTTCGATCACTTCTTTGGCAATAACAGGACAGCCCTGGTTGCTGGCATCCCCTGCACGGGTAGGACATTTATCCAGTTCATCATTCACACCATCTCCATCACTGTCAGGAACAGGACAACCTTCATATTTTGCAGTACCTGCTACGGAAGGACATTTGTCTTGTTCATCGTTGATACCGTCACCATCTGTATCCGGCACAGGGCAACCCTGGTATTTGGCGGTACCTGCTGCGTCGGGGCATTTATCATCGGCATCTGCAATACCATCACCATCCCTGTCGGGGCAGCCCATAAGAGATGCAGAGCCAGGCGTATCAGGGCATTTATCGTCTACGTCTGCTACGCCGTCTCCATCCCTGTCGGTGATCACGGGTGCAGGTGGTGGCGGCGGTGTGCCTGGAATTTTTTTACCGAATAATTTAAATTTCAACCCTGCCTGTATCTGCTGGTTATACCAGTCGGGGCTTGCAGATGCATTGTCGGCCAGTTCCTTCAAACCATGTACATATTTACCAAAAATGGTTACACGGCCTCTCGGGAAAATTTCAAAGCCACCCAACACGCCAAAAGAAGTAGGTTCAAAATCATCTTCATTGTCTACTTCTGCGGAAAGTGTTTTGTCTTTTGCATCCATTAAAAAATCTGCCTGTCAGCCAAGCGTAAAGGCAAGGTATTTACCGGCATGCAGTTTAAAAAACAACGGAACGGAAATATAGGTAAGTTCCTGGTCATAAGTAGTAGTATTACCGGCTTCAAACTTGGTTCCTACTCTTGAATACTGGCCTTGTAATTCCAGGGAAACTACCTTACCTAAAGGAAAAGTAACAAACAGGCCGGGAGCATAACCCCACTTGAATTTTGAATCTGTTCCGGGGATATCATCTTTCAGCCGGAATTTAGAATAGTTGGCAGCTCCAAGCACACCTCCTGAAACCGTGTACCTGTCAGGAGTTTGCGCAGAGAGGCTTACAGCAGATAGTAACACTACTGCAAATAGTAATAGGTGCTTTTTCATACAAATCATTTTATACAGCATAAATACAATGGCTGTGCCGAAGTGTTAACGTAATCACAGCAAAAAAAGCTGCTCATATAGTTATGACTGTTAAAAATAATCGCCTTCAAGCGCAGCTGCTTGTGATATTATCCTTTTCTTTAACTAATTATTGTTGAAAATTGTGCCCGAATTGTGCAAGGCATCATCAAAAAGAAATAACTTGACACCTATAGTTTGTTATGAACCTTCAACTTAAGACCTGGCAAAAGATACTGCTAACCTTGTTTTGCTTTGGAATTGCCATTGTTGGCTTTATCCTTAAACTTCCTTCCGCTTTCCGGGGATACGATAAAGAACTTCACGCAGTATTTTATTTTTGTGCCGCTGCATTTCTCAACATCCTGTTTGCTAAAAGAAATATTATCATTCATGCTGTGATCTTCGGCGCCCTGTATGTTTTTGGTATGATGATCGAGCATGGACAGGTGATGTCAAAGAAATTATGGCAGATACCACACGGGCGCTACGACCCGGAAGATGTACAAGGAAACCTGAAAGGATTATTATTATTCTCTGCTGTATGGTTGGTTTATACCGCCATTTATTATTTAACCAGGCAAAAAAATGAGACCCTACCTGTTACAGCTACTTCCTTAACAGGTACAGAAGAGCTTATTTACGAGGATAAAGGTGAATATTTTTTAGCAGGCTTCTCACCGGGCAGCAATGAAATGCTGATCCGCAGGATCAACAATACAAACCCCGGTAAGGTTTTTAATATCGATCTTTATTTCAAAGCTGTTCATCACTTGCAGCTGCCGGCCAAAATGGAAGATATTAAGGTCTACAAAGTACCCGGAAAAAATATCCCTGCTTTAAAAGCAGGTCCTTCAGGCAGGAATGCTGTTTACAGGATCGATGACAAAAACGGCAACAGTGCCTATATAGATGCCGGGGCCTTTACCATATTTCATAATGAACCCGGAAGCAATAATAAAGAAATATTCTCGACGGTTACAGAAGGCAATTAAGCAGGAAGTATTGTTTAGTGATCAATAAAGTGCCCGGCAAAACCGGGCACTTTGAATTAACCGCAAGAGAACAACTGTTTTAGGAGAACGATGCAACGATAGTAAAACGCAGGAGAAGCCATAAGGGTTGCTTCTTAATATTCCGGGTTTGGTATTCTACGGGTAAATTTGCAGCATGAATCAACCCGGCTGGTTAAACTCCCGTTTGCTGCAGTGGATATTCTACGGCAACTTTTTTTATGGGATCTGCGCTGTGGCTCAATCTATTGAAGCCACACTGCAACAGCGTTTCCCGCTGAACGGCTGGATCTATTACAGCATCGTTTTCCTCGCCACCGTACTTTATTATAATTATCCGTATGCCCGCAAGTACAAAGACCCGGGGCATAACCCCCGTACGGCCTGGTACATGAAGCATTATCGTTTCCTGTTCTGGAACCAGGTACTCATTACATTGATATTACTGACAGCAGCAGGGGTATTCCTTTACAGCTACATTGGCCTGGTAGCCAATATAAGCCTGCAGCAATGGCTGCTCCTGTTATTGTTTCCGCTGGTAGCGGGATTGTATTACGGCCTTAATTTTCTTTCGGTACGGTATAACCTGCGGAGCATTGGCTGGCTCAAGCCTTTTATCATCGGGTTTACATGGGCCGGGCTGGTAGTGGTCTACCCTGTCCTCTGGCAGCAGATCGAAAAAGGAGCGCCATACCAGTTCACCCTTATCGGCAACCTGCTCTTCATCAAAAATCTCATGTTCATTGCGGTGCTTTGCATCATGTTCGATATAAAAGATTATGCGGCAGATCATAGCAGCAGGCTAAAAACCTTCGTTGTAAGACTTGGATTGCGAAAGACCATCTTCTACATCCTGCTACCATTGCCCATCCTGGGGCTTTTTACTTTTATCAGCTATGGCGTTACCCACCAGTTCTCTGTTATGAAAATAGCGCTGAACATGATCCCCTTTATACTGCTGTTAGCAGCAGGCTTTTCGCTGCGCCGCCGCAGGCCTATGATGTATTATCATGTAGCGATAGACGGCCTCATGCTGGTGAAAGCTGCCTGCGGAATCATTGCCATGCTGTTGTTTTAAAAACGGTGCAAATATTTAACGCAACGCTTTTTATTTGCATGATTTCCTTTATTATATTTACTATACTAAAACCCAATTAAAAATGGCAACAGACAAAAACAATTCAAACACACCGGAAGAAAAATCAACACTCACCAAAATAGCTGAAACGATCGGCACCGTAGCCGGCGAAATAGCTGTAAAAAAAGACCAGCTGGTAGATATGGCAAGCGGTGCCATTGATTCTGTAAAAGAAACCATACAGAATATTACCGGCGCAAAAAAAGAAGCACCTAAAAAAGCAAAAGCACCTGCTAAGAAAGCAGCAGCTAAAAAACCTGCTGCAGTAAAAGCCGCTGCCAAAAAAAGCTTTACTGAAAAAAGTTGCAACATCAAAAAAAGCGGCGACCAAAAAAGTAGCAGCTGTTAAAAAGACCGTGAAGAAGGCAGCTAAGAAAGTAGTGAAAAAAGCAGTTAAGAAAGCTGCTCCTGCTAAAAAGGCCGTAGCAAAAGCAGTGAAAAAAGTCACAAAGAAAGCAGCAAAGCCGGCAGTAAAAAAAGCAGCAGCTAAAAAAGTAGCAGTTGCAAAAAAGCCGGTAAAGAAAGCAGCCAAAAAAGTGGTTAAAAAAGCAGCCAAAAAAGTTGAGAAGAAGAAAAAATAAGGCTCTCTTATAGCAAAAGCCGGGTACTATGCCCGGCTTTTTTATGCCTTATATTTTGGCAATGTTCTTGTTTGTTCAACTATATCATCAAAAATTAAAACAACAAACATGAAAAAGATCCTTTCCATTGCTGCCCTTTCTCTGGCCATTATCTCCTGTAATGACAGCGAGGTTAAATCCACAGAAACCAAATCGGATACACTGGTAACACCTACAGATACCGGTGCCGTTACAACTATTACAACAACAACCACTACAACCTATGCTGCGGCAGACGGCGACGTAACGTACAGGGATGGTAAGCTGATGGAATACCGTAATGGTGCGTGGGTTGCAGCCGGCAAGGATATTACCCTGGATGACGGAACTGTAGTGACCGTAAAAGGTGAAGCCAAAGACAGGAATGGCAAAGCAGTGGTATTATCTGACGGGCGTGTAGTAACAAAAAAAGGCAACTGGTTCGACCGTGCAGGCAATTCCATTGCCAATGCATGGGATGATACAAAAGAGGCGGTAAAAGAAGGGGCGAAAGAAGTAAAGGAAGGCACTAAGAAAGCAGCAGATAAAGTGAAAGAAGCAGTGAATTAAAAATATATGTTGACCAGTAAACTAAAAGGAGCGATAATAATATCGCTCCTTTACTTTTTAAATATATCACCTTCGTTCATTAATCGTTCAGCTGCGCTCTTATTTCGCCTGCCGGGTGATCGGTAGTATGAATGTTCACATAGTATAGGTCATTCATCAGGTCTGTTTCCTGTGCAGTTGTCAATGTATCAGACCAAGAAAAAGGCGAAGCGCCCAATGTTCCAAAATCAAGACCGGCAACAGGATCTCCGCTTACACCAACGGCTCCTTTATGAACATGCCACATGGTTGCAGCACTGGATAAACCTGAATAGGTTATATTCAAAGTAAGCACTTTGGTATTCCTGTTATATGTTCCGCTTAGTGTTCCTGTTGCAGCAGTAGTTACAGCAGGCACTTCATTGGCGCCGCTGAATGTACCTGAAAAATCTTCCATGATATCGTTGTCATCATCATCGTCACAAGAAGTAACTGTGAAAAGACATAAGGCAAGCCCCAATCCGAAGATCGTTTTACGTAGTAGCATAAGTTTTAATTTAAGTGTTTAACAATAGGTTCTTCGGAAAGCGAAGAAAAAAAAGTGCCAAAGCAAAAAAGTCTTGATAAAAATAAAGGCAGCCACTTTTACCAACCCTACTTAAAAACAAGTACAGCAAAGGGTTTGAAGCAATCCATTCATTTTTGTGTAGAGAAAAAACCTCATAAAAAAAGCGGCCGTTTGGCCGCTTTTAATAATTATTGTTTTGTCCAGGTGTTATTATCGGATTTGATATCCGGGAAAACCTTATCAGGATCGATCACCACTTTCTGCAACTCTTCTGTTGTTGGCAAAGCAAATTTCCAGCTCTTCTTTGCATGCCATACTTCTACCGGTAATTTTTTCCTGGCTGTCTGGCCACTTACAGTCGTGTATTCTACTACCACCGGCATCGCCATCCTGCCCAGGTTTGAAATAGTTACCAATGCTCCCTCTTTAGGATCATTTTTATTGTACTCTACTTTTGTAACCGCCTGGTCAAGCTCATAACTTTCTATGAACATTCCTCTCCAGAACCATGCAAGGTCTTCACCTGCCGCATTTTCCATTGCATGGAAAAAGTCCCATGGTGTAGGATGTTTGAAAGCCCAGTCGTGTGTGTATTTCCTGAAAGCATAATCAAAACGGTCTTCACCGATGATCTGGCTGCGCAACAGGTCCAGCGCATAGCCTGGCTTGGCGTACAACAGTGTTCCAATATTTCTTTCCTGCATAGCATCCGGTGTATTCAGCATAGGCTCAATTGCATCGCCGTACATCCTGCGCTGGTGCTGGCTTCCGGGCTTTGAATAATATTCGCCGTTATTAAAATTCTTTTCGCTCAGGCCATTGATGAATGTGTTGAAACCTTCATCCATCCAGCCATAACGGCGCTCATTGCTACCAACGATCATGGGGTACCATATATGCCCGAACTCGTGATCTGTAACACCCCAAAGTCCTGCAGTTTTTGCAGTTGATCCGCAGAAAACAATACCGGGATATTCCATACCGCCGATATTGGTTGCTACATTCACTGCAGAATAATAAGGATAAGGATACCATTTATTGGAATAATATTCAATGGATGTTTTGGTGTATTCCGTTGAGCGGCCCCATGCATCTTTTCCATCAGATTCTACAGGGTACAGCGACATGGCAATTCCTTTTTTACCATCAGGTAAATTCATCCTTGCAGCATCCCATATAAACGATTTGGAAGCAGCCCATGCAAAATCCCTCGAGCTCTTAATGGAATATTTCCAGGTGAGCGTAGGTTTTGCAGGACGTGAAGCAGCATTGGTAACATCGGCAGCGCTACGGATGATCACAGTAGCATCGCTTTGCTTTGCTGTGTTGTAGCGTTGCAATTGTTCTGCTGTCATTACTTCCTGCGGGTTCAGCAATTCGCCGGAAGCACCGATGATCATGCTTGCAGGTGCAGTAATGTTCACTTTGAAATCACCATACTCCAAATAAAATTCGCTGGCGCCTAAATACGGGTCACTGTTCCAGCCACGTACATCATCATACACACACATGCGTGGATACCATTGTGCAATGGCATAGATATTACCATTTTTTGTAGGAAGGATACCTGTTCTGTCTGCGCCGTATTGAGGAACGGTGTAACTGTAAGTGATCACCAGTTTAATTTTTCCCTTTTGTGCAGCCAGTTTATCTGCGAGGCGTACCTGCATCCTTGTATCGTCAATGATGTAGCTGGCATCCGATTCTTTACCGGCGTTCACTACTTTCACTGATGCAATTTTATAGCCCCCATCAAAAGCGCTTTTTGCATCACCATAACGGCTGCGGCCTGTTGCCGGCATTTTGGCCTGGCCACGGGAATTTTGTGTGAAGAGATTTTGATCCAGCTGCAACCACAGGAAACTCAGCTCCTGCGGGCTGTTGTTGGAGTAATCGATCGTTACGGTTCCGCTTACAAGATCTTTTGTGTCATCCAGTTTTACATCTATCTGGTAGTCGGCACGGTTCTGCCAGTAAGCAGGCCCGGGCTCGCCGCTCGCAGCCCTGTATTCATTACCATTGTAAGTATAGAACAACGGGGAAAAAAGTTTGAAAGGTTCAAACCTTGATAAACTGTCCTGTGCAAAAATGGCCGCCGGTATCAATAGCAGCGGCAATAGAAAAAGTTTTTTCATTATTTGTCTTATTAAATAAACATGCTAAAGCATGAATTTAGCAAATACAGGGCAATAGGCGCTATTTAATGTATAAGCGTAAATAATTATAGTTGTATGGCAAATTCAGATGCCGTTAAATTTAATGTAAAGCAATATGCAGCAGTATCATTTCATTTATGGCCGGCCTATATTTGCCGGCATACCAATGATCTGTCGCTTACAAAATAGTAAACTGCTTAATTTTTGCTGGGGCATGCTGGCGCTGTTCCTGCTAAATATCAGCATTGACGTGGCGGATGATATGCCTTCAAACATTACCGAAGACCTGTCTTTTAACGAACAGGAAAGCATTACAGAATACATACTGGAAGAAATGATGGGCATTGAAGATGCGATACCGGAATCTGAAGACAATGATCCTTCCCAAAATACCACGATCAAAAAAGCAACAGGTTTTGATCAGTTCCTTGTAAGCTCCGTTATTACACACAAAGAAACTCCTCCTGTTTACAGGAAAATAATTTACCGCCCGCAAAAAGTATTTTTTATTTCCGGCAGCTATATCAAAATAATTACTCCTCCTCCCGAAGTATAATTTGAACAAATGATTGATCACTGCTTTCATTACGGAAGCAGGCAGCTTATTGTATCATATTTCAATTATACCAAATGAAAAAAAATTTATTGCTGATAGCGATCGGTACCTGTATATCTTTTATAGTAAATGCCCAAACAGGAAAAGACATCCAAAACCAGTTACAGGACAGTTTATACATCCATGAAATTGAAGGAAAGAAAGAGCCGGCAAAAGTATTGCATGCAGAACCACTTTACATTGACCTGATCCGTGACCTTGGTGCACGCAAGGGCGAAAAAGAATGGAACATCGGTTTCGGTTTGACCGACAACAACGATTACGATGAATATATAGCACTCGTAGAATATGAATGGGCGCCTGTTAACAGGCTCGGGCTGGAAGTGGAATTACCTTTTTCCATTTATTATCCCACCAAAGGAAATGCAGCTACACCGGGCAGCAAGCTCAACAGCATCAAGCTGGCCGGTCAATATTCCTTTTATGTTTCCGAAAAATTACAGACAAGTATGGCCATCGGTTATATACAGGAATTTGAGCTGACCGATTTTAAAAATTACAGCAAACAAAGAATTTATTCCGGCAATGTATTTAACCCGTTCTTTGTTGCGGCAAAAAGATGGGGAAATAATTTTCATACACTCCTGTATACCGGCCCCGCTGTTTACCAGCATTTCGGCCATGGTAGTACGGTCAGCTGGCAGGCCAATACCAGCTTTCACTACATGATACCGGGCACAAGAAATTTTATCGGTACAGAATTTAACAAGGAAGTACAACATGGACATTTTGATATGACCATTCGCCCGCAAATGCGGGTGGCTGTGGCCGATAATTTTATGATAGGCATTGTTACGGGTATTCCTGTAAGCAGGAAGAATGAACGCTTCAGCTCTTTTTTACGGTTGATCTATGAACCCGGCCATAAAAAAGGACATTGATATATCAATACTGCCACCTGCACAGGTGGCAGTATTTTACGGAACAATAATGGTAAAGAT
>CAYOLS010000074.1:10712-14009 GCA_964404845.1 uncultured Ferruginibacter sp.
GGCAAAAAGTACCAGCAATACTACGCCTTGCATGATGGTAGTTCTGCCGGTATTAAATGAAAGGGAAACAGAAAATAAGGACAGTACTAGCAGCAATGTTGACTTTGCATCGATGCCTAATGTAACAGGAAGCGAAGCATAGATAGAAACAATGGCCACCGCCGGGATGGTGAGACCAATACTTGCAAGCGCAGAACCGAGTGCCAGGTTAAGACTTGTCTGCAAACGATTTTTGCGTGCAGCTTTCAACGCAGCAAGACCTTCGGGCAAAAGGATCACGAATGCTATCACAACACCGAGCAATGATTGCGGAGCACCGAGATCGCTCAATACATTTTCGATAGTGGGCGATAATTTTTTAGCAAGCATCACCACCATAGTAAGGCTTATCACCAGCAGCAGCAAACTCAGCATGGTTATTTTATTGGTAGGCTTGTCTGCAGGAACATCTTCTTCAGCTGCATTGGCCGGCAAAAAATATTCCCGGTGACGCTGTGTTTGCACGAGCACAAACACGCCGTACAAAACGAGTGAAATAATGCCGACAAACATGAGCTGGCTGTTGTTGTATTTTGGGCCAGCTACTGTAGTGGTATAATTAGGAAGGATCAATGTGAGCACCGAGATGGCGGTCAAAGTGACCAGCGCAGCATTCACACCATACTTACCAAAAGATTGCTCGTGGTGCCGCACTCCGCCTGACACAAGGCAGATACCTATAATACCTGTTAAAATGATCATTACCGCAGCAAACACCGTATCCCTTGCCAGTGCATGCGTGGATTCGCCGCCGGCGATCATGAGTGATACAACGAGGGAAACTTCAATAGTAGTAATGGCGAATGCAAGAATAAGCGTACCATAGGGTTCGCCCACTTTATGCGCCACTACTTCTGCATGGTGTACACCGGCAAGCACAGCCGCTACCAGCGAGCCTGTCAGCAGAATATCCATGATGGTATTGCTGATGGCATTGCTGAGTATATACATGAGCAGGGCAGTTACCGGCGCTGCTATTGTCCATAACGGTATGGCTTGTTTCCAGTTTTGCATGTGCCCAAAAATAACCAATCCCTGTCAACTAAAAGCGGGAAATGCATCCAAAGCTGCCAATCCGCCATTATTTGTTGTAAATCCATAGCTGGCATTTCCATTGGTAATGATAAAGGAAGCGGCCTGCAGGCTGCTATTGTACCGCATGGCCTGGTCCAGTGTTTTTTGCGTAATAGGTACATTCATTTCTTTGCATTCCACCAGCACAAAAGGTTTTTCATTTTTATATACTACTATGTCAAATCTTTTTTGCAGTTCGCCCAGTTGTAGCTTTTTTTCAACGGCTATCAGCGAAGCTGGATACTGCAATACTTCTGTGAGGTATAATAAAATATTTTGCCTTACCCATTCCTCCGGTGTTACCTGCAGCCATTTTTTCCGGATCATACAAAAGATAAGCTCCTTCCCTCCTTCTGTTTTAAGTCCCGGTTTTTTATCAGGGTAAACAATTTTAATCATCCTGCAAAGTTAAAAGAAGAAGGGTCAAAAGAGAGCGGAATGCTTCTTTTGACCCTTGTTTATCATTAATTACTGATTATTGGGAACTACTAATAATTTATAATGAATAATTAATAATCAGTAGTAAGTAATCGTCATTAATTTGTTGCTGCATCCGCATTGAGATTGCCCCAACCATAGCTGCTATTCTTATTCGGGTAATTGGCGCTGGTAGATATCAGCTTGTTGAGTACCTGGTCTCTTGTATAAGCCGGGAACCTGCTCCACACAAGGGCTGCGATGCCTGCTGCTGTTGCTGTTGAAACAGAGGAGCCGCCTACGGTAGAAGGTGCATCACCGCTCATGGCCAGTGTTAAAGGATGACGTTCGTTGGATGCTTTTTCCATTACGATGGTAAAATCGGTTTCAGAACCGTCGTGGCAGGCAGTACAGTTCTGGTTGAAATTATTATCCCTCACACCGGTCACTGCATTCACTTTGCTAAGCCATGCGGGGAAGATAACACCATACCATCCTGCTGTCCAGCCGAAAGAAGTTCCTGCGGCGCAGAACATCAGCTTGTTTTTTCCATATGCATAATTGATGGCATCGCTGATCTGTGAGCTACCGGTAATGCGGCCCATGCTCATGCTAATGATCCTTACATCGGCCCTGTTGGCTGCATTGGTGTACGCATTGGTAACGCCTGTTACTTCCCTGCTTGCATCTATCAGCACATCTGCGCCGGCACGACAGGTAACGAGATTGCTGTTGTAAGCCACGCCTACTGATGCACCATCTGTGCCTCTTGGCGCTGCCGCAGCACCGGCCATGGAAGTACCATGACCACAACCATCGTCAGCAGTTTCTACAGGACCAGTTGGTATACCTAAAAAAGTAGAGCGTGGAAGCGTTACAATTTTTTCAACGGTGCGGCCCGATGAATTGCCCTGGTTGAAAGCTGTGCCCAGGTTATCCTGGTCAAATTCCGCACCGGTATCTATCACAAATATTTTCACGCCTGCGCCGGTTGACTTAGCCCATGCCTGCGGAATTTTATGGTAAGTATAATTCCACGATTGTTTGGCATTGGGTGTTATATTGATATAATCCACTCCTCCCACCAATCCGCCTTCCGCAGTATTGCTGCCGCAGCCGCTGTCGCTGTCTGTAGTAATGGCAGGTTGCGGCTCATAAGCCATGGGTTCTGCATAACGAACGGTATTGTTGCTGCGCAATAACCGGATGGTGGCGAAGTTTTTTACGATCACATTTATAAAAGGCAAGGTTTCATCATCTATCATCAATATTTGTTCTCTTGTGAGGGTTTTGTCCAGCTGCTGTTCCGATGCGATGATTTGCGAAATGATTTTTTCTTTTACCGTTTTCCATTCAGCGCTTTGGATATTGATGGTATGAATACTGTTGTCGATATTGCCTGTGGATGCAGGTTTATATCCTACGGATAGCATATTGTCTTTTTGTTGCAGAGCACTCCAGACCATTTCCGGCGAAGCAGCTGACCATTCAAATTTGTGATTTACCCTTAGTTCTTCTTTAATAAAGGCATCGATCTTTTCTGCGGAGATCATTTCAGGGTTGCTGGTATCAGCAGGAGCATCTGCCATTTTTTTACAGCCGGATAATAAAAGTAGCGAGCAGGCAATTGAAAAGAGTTGTTTCATGTTGTAGAGTTTTGGTGCTATAATTTAAACACTAAATGCCGGATATTAAAATTTAGGATCATTTTATTCTTCAATATTTTAAAGTTAACTACCGCTCAAAGGTTGCAGAGTACCATCGGCA
>CAYOLS010000075.1:0-6499 GCA_964404845.1 uncultured Ferruginibacter sp.
GAACAACGGTTTTCCCTGGGAGAAAAAGTAAAAGAGCTGGCAGAACTGAACCGCAAGATCAGTGAAGAAGCGAACAACCTTACCCGTGCATTAAAATCAGAATCGAAAACACAGGGTGGCTGGGGCGAAATGATACTGGAAAATATTTTAGAGCGATCGGGGCTGGTAAAGGGCCGGGAATATTTTATGGAGCACCAGCTATACGATGAGCAGGGCAATGCGTTGCGGTCGGATGCAGGAGAAAGAAAAATGCGTCCGGATGCGGTGATCAAATACCCGGATAACCGGCATGTGATCATTGATTCAAAGGTATCGCTGAATGCGTTTACAAGAAGCGTAGACGCTACGGATGAAGCAACACGGGTGTCGGAGCTGGGGGAACATGTGGGGAGTATTAAAAAACATATCCTGTCGCTGAGTGCAAAGGGCTATGATGATTATAATAAGAGCCTGGATTTTGTAATGCTGTTTGTTCCGAGTGAAGCTGCCTATATCGCTGCATTGCAATCGGACCCGGAGCTCTGGAATTATGCGTATGATAAAAGGATATTGTTATTGAGCCCGACCAACCTGATCACTTCCCTCAAACTGATAGCCGACCTCTGGAAGCGGGAATACCAAAACCTCAACGCCAATGAAATTGCAGAGCGGGGCGCTAAACTATATGATAAGTTCGTTGGCTTTGTGAACAACCTGCAGGATGTGGGTGAGCATTTGCAAAAAGCACAGGGGAAATACAGCGAAGCATATAAACAACTCTCAACAGGGAATGATAACCTGGTGACGCAGGCTACGAAGCTGAAGGAGCTGGGGTTGAAGACGAAGAAGAGTTTGGGAGACCACTTCCCAAACACACTGAACCCGGATGCCTGATTAAACAAATGTGATCCGGCTTAAAGTCAACTACATTCTATCATCATTTTTCCCTGGTAAAATAAAATGTACAGTAAAACAAAGCTGGCCATTCATAAGCTGCTGGACCCAACCGAGGGTGGAAACAGGGCAGATAGAATTGTCAATAGCTTTATCATCGGCCTCATACTGCTGAATACGCTTGCTGCCATATTGGAAACTGTGCAAAGTTTTTACAAAAGCTATAGCGAAGTTTTTTCTGTCATTATTTTTTCCGTTGAGTATGTTTTAAGAGTATGGTCCTGTACTTGCGACCCGGCCTATGCCGGAACAATAAAGGGGCGGCTTAAGTATATACTTTCTTTCGGCGCAATTATAGACCTGCTGGCCATTTTGCCATTTTACCTTCCGGCGTTTGGAGGAAAGGATCTTCGGTTTGTAAGAAGCCTGAGATTACTCCGGTTCTTCCGTTTCTTAAAACTGGGGCGCTACCTGAATGCTTCCAAAGTGATCGGCAATGTATTCAAGGCAAAAAAAGAGGAATTGGTGCTGAGTTTTATTATAACAGTATTCCTGATCGTAATGGCATCCTGCCTGATGTATTATGCTGAACATGATGCTCAGCCTGAAAAGTTTTCAAGCATACCAGAAACAATGTGGTGGAGCGTTGCAACGCTCACAACTGTTGGCTATGGAGATGAATACCCGATCACTGGCCTGGGTAAATTTTTAACCGCCTGTATATCTATCCTTGGGATCGGCATGTTTGCATTGCCTGCAGGAATTCTCGCTTCCGGCTTTAGCGATGAATTTAAAAAATTAAAGAAGAACGAAAACTGTTGTCCCAATTGTAAACAGCCGCTGTGATCATACCCCTCTACTGGTATTCTGCCGTAAAGATATCAACCGATTAAACAAATTAACCTGATTAAAAACCAACTTAACCATTTTGAAAGTTATTATTATTTTAATCCTCTTATTGGGATATCATTTTTCCGGTACTGCGCAAAGAAGATGCTCCGGAACCAGCAGCTGCAGTGCCTGTACAACCTGCAACTATTGTAAAAATTGCAGTAAGTATGGCGGCTCCTGCGGCGTATGTGGCGGCGGTGAGGATGTAACAGTATATGAACCTCCACCAGCAAAAGCTAAGCCTGTTGTTGACAATTCTTATTCGCCTGCCAATGAACATGCTTATGAGAGCACAGCAACTGATACCGTTGCCACAACTTATTATGAGCCTGGCGATAAGGTTCATTACAAAGAAGAAGAAACAGGTGGAGGAACAACATTGTTGCTAAGCCTGATTGCTATTATATTATTTATCCGGTGGTTGAATAAACGATCAAAATAATACAGCAATTATTTCGCTAAAGAAGCCGGTTCAACTACTGCAATTATTTACCTCAAAAATCTATACGTCCATTTCACCAAAAATATATTCCTGCTATCGCTGTTGAAAGCATTGTTGAAAAGGCTTTTGGTCAATGCATCATTAATGCTGTTGTAGGCATAAGGCGTATTCCCCTGGTTCCACACAAGATATAATTCGCTGCCAGGCTTATATTCCCACCGGGCAATAAGGTTAGAGTTGAATTGCACAAAATTAAAATCGGGATCTGAGAAGCTGTAGTCCGCAACGCCATCCGTATTTTCATCTACCTCGTATACCCCGTTCTGCATGCTTAACTGAGCCTGCGTGAAGCGCTGGTAGCGGTCATCGTTGTGTTTTGCCATGGCATTGGTAACATAGGCAAAATGACTGAACAGCGGCCTGGTGATAAATGGTTGGGCATAGTACTGCAGTGTAAGATCGGGTGTGATATTATAAGTAAGCCTGCCGGTAAAACGCAGGGTAGATTGATCGAGCTGGCTGATAATGGTTCTAACCACATTACCATACTTTACATTCTGCACAAACTGGTCGCCCCGGCGATAATAATCTGAATAGCTGGCGCTGAAAGACAATTTCAGTGCATTCATAGGTTGCAACAGCAGGTCGAGATTATACTCGTTGCTCAGCACACTGCTGGCATTGCCCCAAAACCGGTTGTATTGGAAATTGACCTGTACTTTTTTACGGGAGTCGGAATTTATATAGGCCCAATAGCCCTTGCCCGAAGGACGGCGCATGGCCTGTGCCCCTCTTAATGCATTGTTGGAAACCTCGTAAGGATTCCAGTTGAAGCCTGCACCAATTGCCCAGTTGTTGCGGAAGGTGGCATGGGCGTTGGTATTAAAAAGCTGGAACAGGAAATTTCCACTATAATCCCATCTGCTCCAATGGTTATAATTAAAACGCATGCTCCGGAATTTTCCAATGGGTTTTTGAAAATGAAGGCCGGCCCAGGTAAAATGATTGATCTCGTTGGTAGTGAGCATAAAGCCGATATCATTCAGCTCCAGTTGCGGTGAACGAAGCGTAACACCCGTTTCGAACTTAAACACCTGGCCCTTTTTACCACCCGGACCCGCCTGCTTGCCAAAACGGAATGTGGCAGCCGTGCCGGTAAGCGATGTGCGGTTGCTATCTACTTCCAGTTCATCAGCGCCGGGACGCTGAAAGAGGTGCTCGAAAGAAGTTTGTGTATTTAAGATAGCTTGCTTACTTCCGGTAACATGGCTGAAAATAATATTACCCCGCATGTACCACCACCTGTTTTTCCATTGATGTAAAAAATCGAGCCCACCGGTGTAAGCACCACTGTGCAGCATATGGTTCAACCCGCTTTCACGATTCACAGCGGTGAAGATGCCGCCAATAACAGTATTGGCGCCATTGTAGTCCTGCTGCAGTCGACCCACGAAATAACTGGTGAGCGGCTCAACCAGTTGCTTTGTTCTTACACCGGCACTATCAATGATGGCCCTTTCTCTTTCTGTAACACTTTCCAGTATGCCGATGCTAAGCCCTTTTTTTGTTTTACCGCTGAATTTGGCAGCGCCGAGTATGGTAGTGTTTTGCGGGGTCTTTACATACTCACCCTCCCTGGTATTTGCAAACCCGTGCGGGGAGCTGCCGATGCGGCGGCTGTAAAACAAAAGGTCGCTGTCATAATCGCCACCTGCCTGCGAACCGGTGAGCTGGTAATCGAAAATGTTGCGGCTTTCGATAAAGAAGGGCCTGCGCTCGCTGAAAAAATTCTGGAAACCATCGATGCGTACCTGTGAAGGATCTGCTTCTACCTGGCCAAAGTCGGGGTTGATGGTATAATCGAGAATAAGGTTATTGGTAACGGCTACTTTACCATCTACACCTGCGGTGATCTTTTTATCGAAACCTTTTGCAAAGGGATTGCCCGGTTCTTTTTTATAGCTGGATGCCTGTGCTGTGATATAAGGTGCAATTTCTATCTGCCTGTGCATAGGAATATCGTTGATGCCATGCAGCTCGCCGAAGCCGCTTACCCACACACCCGTTGCCTGCGGTATATGCTGCCAGGTGCTGCGCTCTTCTTTGCGAAAAATGCGACGCATGAGCTGTATACCCCATACTTTTTGTTTTTCGTTGCCATAGCGCAGCTGGCTAAAGGGGATCTTTATCTCTGCCGTCCACCCTTTGCTGTGCACATGTGTTTTGGCAAACCAGATGGGGTTCCAGCTTTCGTCCCAGTTGTTACCGTTGTCGCTTACAAATTCATCACCCCTTACACCGGAGGCCGAAATAGTGAAAGAAAAAGCCGTCCGCAGATCGTGGTAGCTGTCGATATTGATCTCGCAAAAATCACCGGGAAAATCATCTCTCCTTCCCATCCTTCTTACCACAGAATCGGCAGACATTTCATGTGCCCAGTAAGCGATGTACAAATATTGGTTGTCGTATAAAATTTTAAACTGCGTAGGCTGGGAAGGTGGTTTTCCGTCGGCAGGCTGGTATTGGGTATAGTCGCCGCCGAAGGGTACAGCGTTCCATGCCGCTTCATCGGGTATACCATCAATGTTGATAGCAGCCGTTGTTCTTTGCGTGGTATATTTTTTTCTTACGTAGGAAGAATCCTGCGCCGAAGAGCTGGCAGGCAAAAGGAGAAATGCAAGCGCAAGGGCGGGCAGTATAGTTCGTGGCATGGGTCAATGATAAAGGGAAATTGTTGGGTGGCAAATGTAAAATTTAACAACGGTGGTAAATTGGGGAGGGTGGTATTAGGGAGAGGTGGGAGGTTTATGAATGGAGAAAAAACCTTTTGCACCTATTAGGAAAGAAGGCAAGGATAAGAAAAGAAACCTTACCTGGACACCGGATGCAAACCGTGTTACAGCTTTAATAGGCAATACACCCGACGCTTATGGTCTGCTTATTCATTAATATCAGCCGTGAAAAAGCACCATCATTAAGAGATAGAAGAGCAGGTAGTTGCAGATTCACTTCAACAAAGAATTGTTACGGTTCGTCCGGATAAATTATCATCTGTCTGCTGCAAATGCAATATTTGTATAAAAATAATTACAGCAGAATGACTAAGGATGAAATTGGGCTGGTAAAACGAAGCTGGAGGCTGCTCAGAGATATTAAGCCGTCAATAATAGCAGAAACTTTTTATGGGAAGCTTTTTACAGATAAACCGGCTTTGCGCCGCTTGTTTCCCAAAGAAATGAACCTGCAGTACCAGAAATTAATGGATATGATCAACATTATAGTTGCCAGATTGGACAATACCAGTTACATGAACAATGAAATGATCAGTATGGGAAAGAGGCATACCAGCTATGCTGTAAAACCTGATCATTATAAAACAGTAGGTATCGCATTTATATGGACTCTAGAGCAAGGGCTTGGTCCTGACTTTACTCCAGAGGTAAAAGATGCATGGATAAAGTGTTATAACGAGTTAAGCCAGCTTATGCTGGAAAGGTAAAGTATATAAATTGTAGCAAATTTAGACCTTCAAATCATTAAGTCATTCAACCCTTCCAGGCTGAAATATTCCCATTTAGTATTTAGGATATTGGACTAAAAAGCAGGGCCGGATTTCTATCCTGGCCCTTTTTGTTTAGCGCAGTGTATTAATTTTATTTGCTTCGAAGATTTTTTTGACAACCAGTCAGCATTGGCATTACAGGCCGGTCACAAAAAAGGATACTTTTCTTGTACCTAAAATAAAAAAGTCCTGTAAGATGCTTTTACAGCTTACAGGACTTTTAACTATGCCGTAAATCAATTCATAACTGATATGCAATAGTCAATATTAATTTATTTTTTTTGGTATAGCCATCCCAAAGGATCACTGCACAATTATTTTCTGAACAAGTTCCTTATCTCCGGCCAGCCTAAGAACATACGTTCCGGGTGTAAGCTCGCTAACCTGCAGCTGTTGCTGGTTACTGATACTGATCGATTTCAGCATTTTCCCATTCATATCAAAAACCTGGAGTATATCCTTTTTTTGAAGTCCCTGTACCTGTACATAAAAGTTTTTTACAGCAGGTATTGGCCATACTTTGAGTGTCAACATCTTTTCGTTACTTCCGGTCACAAAACGAATAACTGAAAAAACACTCCTACCATCAATATCTTCCTGGCGCAGGCGGTAATATGTTTTACCTGCAAAAGCATTTAAATCTACTTGTTCATAGCTAAGGCCGGACGAACTGTTTCCACCATTTGCTTTTGATGGTTCAAACCCAATTACAGTAAACTGCGTTTCACTTT
>CAYOLS010000075.1:6509-13951 GCA_964404845.1 uncultured Ferruginibacter sp.
AAAGCCTTTGTTATTAAACTCCTGCTCTGTTTGCCAGCTTAGTTGTACCTGTTGCAGATCTATACGCCTGGCAAAAAACTGAAGATTGGTAACAGGCAGTGTTGTACCGTTCGGGTACGGCTGTAAAATGCCCTGTGTTAAAAAGGCAGGCCCCTGCTGTAAAGAAATACTGGCTGCTTCACCAACAGTAAATTCAAGCATCAGGGCAGCATCGTTATTAATGAATGTTGTACCGGCGTTATCAATGCCTACGCCAATGGTACCTGTTAACGAGGGAATACCCGGAATGGTTGTTGTAATGCCTGCGAATGGCTGCAAAAAATCCTGCGTATACAGGTAGGTCGTACCTGTAAAACTGTTAACAGCAAAACCACCTACCGACGATTCGAGGAGAATGTTCCCGTTGCTGCCGCTCTGTCCTGCGGAATTAATAGTTTGCGGAACAAGCTGCTGTGCGGTAATGCCCGTATGCAGGCACAACAGGCATACCCATATAAAATAGCGCATAGCTGTAATCTTTATTTTTTATTAATAAACCATCACATATCCATTCATATAATCATTGATGTTCAGTGTTGTGCTGGTGTTGTTGCGAACACCCAGTCCAATGTTGTACTGGCCCGCGGCGAGTTTAAAACTTCCCGAGGCACTTATGGCGGTATTGTATCCAATTACATACTCGGGATATTGAGAGGGATAAAAGGGAATTACCGGGCCGCCGGAAACAGCCTGGTAGCAGATGGCAACGCCAACTGATCTTGTTGTAGGGGTGCCGGAATTTGAACCAAAACTGCCCGAAAAGGAAGCTGTTATATTTTTCAGTCCATTGGCTGTTACTGTGGCAGTTGTGCCAACAAATACCCAGGAGGGATTCCCAATACTACCATTGACAACCCCCATCTGGCTGGCTACATAATAAGTCTGGATACCTGCAAAAGTACTGCTGACAGAAGGGGCCCAGTTAACACCATTCCATCTCAGCACGTCATCGATAGCGGGTGCTGCTTCGCTAACCGGCTTACCCTGCAAGCCTTTGGCACTAACAGCATTGTCAGCTGCAAAAGCAAAAGGCACCGTTACCAGTTCCTGGCTGCCCATATTTACGAAGTTGTTGTTGTTATTAATGTCAAGTTCAACGGTCATCATATGATTCACGTTTGGATTCAGCCAGTCAGTGCCGGTAAAACTTCCATATACATTTGTTGCACCGGCGCTTCCGATCTGGATATTGAACAATCCGAGCGTATTGGTAGTAACAGTTCTTGTTTCATTATAAAATGAAACACTACCGGTACCGGATGATTCTGACAAACCGATCCTTACTTTGATCGTTTGATTTGCCAATGCCTGCCCGCTTGTATTACGGGCAACTGCCTGGTAATTGATCGCTTTAGGGACCTGTGCCGATGCAATGATTGCTGCTAATAAACCTGCTACGAGGGGGAAAATCTTTTTCATCTTAATTGTTTTGTTTTGATGAAGCAAAGATTGCTGCTGAAAAGAAAAGCGTAAAACGAAACAAAGCGATTTGAATATTCAGCAAGGGGAAACGGATAAATGAAATCCTGAAGCGATAAGACGTAATGTATCCTGCCTGTATAGATCACTCGTTGTTTATTATGACGTAAGAATAGGAAAGAAGCAACAACCCGGATAAGGCCTGGAGATGCTTATGAGAACACATTCACCCGGGCTGCTGTTATATCCGTTTCGGCCAGTTAAACATCCGCCTGGCGGTACGGTTTTTTGGCGTTCCTGCTCCGGGTCATTATTTTTAGTATTCATGAAAAAGATCCTCTTCTTTTTGCTGTTACTGAAATGTATGGGATTGTTTGCGCAGCAACTGCCCGTTACATTTCACAGGATCACTACCGCAGATGGACTGAACGATGGTTGGGTGACTGCTATTTGCCAGGACAAATATGGATATATGTGGTTTGCTTCCGCCGGTGGGCTTAACAGGTACAACGGGAAAACTATCAGGCGCTTTACCTACGACCGGAAAGACAGCACTTCGCCGGCGCCCTCCGTCTGCAACACGATGGCCCTTGGTACTGATGGCCGTTTCTGGCTCAGCTTCTGGAATGAAATGGCAGAATTTGACTACACTTCTTTTTCATTTCGCAAAATAAAAAAGGCAGAAGGGTTCAATGTAAATACGATCATACCGGTTGCGGCTGATAAATTAATTCTTGTATCTAAATCAGGTGTGCGTTGCTACAATCCTGTTGCTGACCGGTTTGAAGAGCTAAGCAACGATTTTGCATCAAAAGAGTTGCTGGAGAAGGCAAGAGCGCATAGCGCCTCTTTGCATAATGGTCTTTTATATATAGGTGCCAACGGGGGATATATCGTTTACAATGTACAAACGCAAAAAGCCCTTTTTCATGAGGTGAAGGAGCTGGAAGGCAAAGCTGTTGATAAGATCACAATAGCAACAACGGGTGATGTGTGGATCGGCAACCATGAAGAATTCCGGCTGCTACGGGTTGATGGCAGATCAGGACAAACCGAAGTACTGGATCATTTGCTGGTAAAAGATCAGGGCAATGTGAAAAGCCTTGTCAATGGTATTATTGAAGACGAAAGCCATACGCTATGGATTGCTACCAACCTCAATTCATTGCTCTGTTATAACCCTGAAAGCAAAACGCTTATTCATCATAGCTACAATCCTTCCGACAACAATTCGGTATTAAGCAATATGATGTTTGCAATTTATGTGGGCACTGATAAAAAGATATGGTTGGGCTACGATGTGGGCGTGAATTATGTAAATCAACAGAAAAACTTATTCCGCATCGGTTATCCTTTTGGAAAAAATAACCCGCATACTTTAACCCGTGGCATGGAAGAAGATCATGAGGGTAACCTGTGGTTTACCACGGGAAACGGCATATCAAAATATAATCCCAAAACCGGCAACTACAGCTCCTGGCAAAATCAGCCCGGCAGGCCCGATGTTATATACTTCAACTCCGTCAGGGGTATCCGGGAAGATGTAAATCATGATATATGGGTGGCAACGGGCAAGGGAATAAACAGGTTGAACAGGGAAACAGGGAAAATGGATTTTTTGACGCTCCGGGATTCCATTCCTGAAGCATTTTACTTTTGTGTAAATAAAACAAGTGATGGTACGCTGTGGTTTGGTACAAAAGATTATGACGGGCTGTACTATTATAAGCCAGCCGAAAAGAAATTTCATAGCATAGCCGGCCACCCTGTACTTGGCAGGTATAAAGGGTATGGTGTGCGCTACACATTTGAAGACAGCAAAAAAAGATTGTGGTTTGGCTTCAATGGTGACGGATTGCTGATGTATGATCCCGCCAGCGGGAAAACGAGGTACTGGAACAGTACCGATAAAACCGACCAGACAATTACCAGCAATACAATTGTAAACATTAATGAGGACAGGGATGGAAAAATATGGGTGTCCACATTTAACGGGGTTAGCTGTATTGATCCCGACAAAAATAAATTCACTTCTTATACAGATAAAAACGGACTGCCCAGCAATATTGTTGGTGGTATTGTAGTTGACGATAGTAACCGTGTATGGTTGGGTACTGCAGCCGGCCTGGTGATGCTGGAAAAATCCCGCAGGTACTTTACTTTAATAGGAGCAGACGCAGGTTTACTCATTACTGATTTTACTGAAAATGCTGCATTAAAGCTGAAGAATGGCGAAGCCATAATGCCTTCACGAAGGGGCTATGTAATATTTAATCCGCTGAGATATAAAGCGGACGAAAGCCCCGCCAACTGTTTTATCGCCGGTATAAAAATTAATGGCAATGAGCAGTTGCCCATGCGGGTTATCAATAGTGGTGAGCCAGTACAGTTGCATTACAATGAAAACTTCTTCAGCATTGACCTGGAAGCAGTGAGTTTCAGCGATCAGTTGTGGTATGCCTACAAGCTGGACGGACTTGAAAAAGAATGGCATTATACAAAGGACCCGAAGGTTATGTACACCAGCCTGCCGGGCGGAAGTTATACATTCCGTTTCAAAGCATCGCCGGATGTCAATCACTGGGGCGGCGAAGAGAAAACAGTGCGGTTTCATATTGCCACTATTTTTTACAAAACAGGATGGTTTAGGATAATTGCGCTGCTGCTGATTGCCGGCACAGCCATGCTGTTTTACCGTTTCCGGATGAACAAGCAAAAGCAGATCCTCAACCTTGAAACAAAAGCGCAATCGCTGGAGAGAGAAAAAACGCTGGTACAATACGAGAGTTTAAAGCAGCATCTGAACCCACATTTTCTCTTTAATTCTTTAACATCTTTAAGGAGCCTGATCAGAACCGATGCAAAAACAGCCACTTCCTTCCTGGATAGCATGAGTAAAGTATATCGTTATGTATTAAAAAGTAGCGAGCATGAATTGGTGCGGCTACAGGACGAACTGGATTTCGTAGAGACCTTTGTGAAATTGCAAAAGATCCGTTTTACCGAGGGGCTGGATGTACGCATACAGGTGCCAGCGTCGTATTTTAATAAATACATCGTGCCGGTAACCTTACAAAACCTGCTGGAGAATGCTATTAAACACAATACAGCCGATAAAGACAGCCCGTTGCAGGTAATTATTTTTATTGATAACGGCTATGTAGTGGTAAAAAATAACCGGCAGCTTTACCGCATTGTGGAAACAAGCAACAAAAAGGGACTGGCCAGCATGCAAACCCTTTATAAATATTATTCTGACAGCCCGGTGATCATAAAGGAGGATGAGCATTCTTTTATAGTAAAGATCCCTTTGCTGTAAGGAGAAGCAGCAAATCAATAACGACTTAATCATAAAGTGATAGAGGCTTGTGTAAAAATCTACTTAATTATTTGATATCATAAATATAAACGGATGAAAGCTGTAATAATAGAAGATGAAGTCCTGATTGCAGAAGAGATGAAGGGGTACATTGCATCGGTAGCCAGCGATGTACAGGTACTTGACGTGCTGCCGAGCCTTAAGGCGGCCCGCAAATGGTTTATGAACAATGCTGAACCCGATCTGCTGTTTATGGATATCCGGTTAAGTGACGGGCTTAGTTTTGAAATCTTTGACCAGTTTACATTGCAGTGCCCGGTAATTTTTTGTACGGCTTATGAAGAATATGCTATCCGGGCATTTAAGGTAAATGGAGTAGATTATTTATTAAAACCGGTGCAGGAGGAGGACTTGAAAAAATCCATTGACAAAATCAGGAGTATGCAGGAAAGCAAATCCTTTATACCTGGTGATATGCAGCAGTTAATGCAATATTTTTCAAACCCGGCTTTAGCGAAAACAAAATATAAGGAACGATTTATTATCAGTTTCAATAACAAATGGATACCTGTTGAAGCAAAAGATATTGCTGTTTTCTTTAAGGATAATATCAACTATGTATATACACTTTCCGGCGACAGATATATTTACGATTTTTCGGCACTGGAAGAAATTGAAGAAATGCTCGACCCTTCTATTTTTTTCAGAGCTAACCGTCAGACAATCATTAATATTCACGCTATCCATTCTGTAAAGCCCAACGGCAATCAGAAACTGATGGTACAGTTAAAACAACCTTTAAAACTTGAAGTTGACATCAGCAGGGAGAAAGCTCCTTTTTTTAAGAAGTGGGTTGATAAATGATTGTTGAAAAATTCCATCAAAGCGGAATACTGAAATTTATGTAATTAATTGTTCAGGAAACAAGAAATAATATGACTAATACCTGCAAGTTTTTATATTGCATGCGTGCAGGAAACAAATTCTCTCCCTCCTGATATGAAACATTTTTTAATTCTATATTTCCTATTGACTTGTTTTTTAAACAGCAGCTCACAGGAAACCAGTTCCTGGAATACCCACTCAAACTACATCGAAAGCGAATCAAGGCCATACTTGTCAGAGTTAGACTCAACAATTTATTCAGAAAGTGATTTACAAATCAGGCTTTGGTATTCTAATGGCTGGAGTAGAATAAATAAAATTTCTCTTCTTTTGTTAGTAAATAAAAATAAAATTTGGAAAGGATCATATTATACATTTTCGAAAAAAATGCGTGGGTCAGACACTTTTAAGATAGAGGAAAGACAAGTGCAAGATCATAATATAGATTCAATTTATAAGAAACTGGTCAGCTATAACCTGTTGACAATTAAAAGTGATTCTATCGGCTTTTTATTGGATCGAAAAGGCAATAACCGGGGGAGTTGGACGGACAGCGGTCCCACAGTCTATTTACTTGAAATTATCACACCTACCAAGAAATGGGCTCTTCGATATCCTTGTCCCCAATATTTTTACACAGAATACAAACTAGAAGAATTAAAGGACCCTTTAAAAATAATTTCATCCTTAATGTCTTTATTAGGACTAACCCCATGTTAATTTCCTGCGCCAACAATGTTTAGCAGGCGTATTAATAATTAGTTTTTCAAATAATGATTGACAGGTTTTCATCAATATAGAGTTCTATATGTATCCTACCTGCCTGGTGAAGTTTAATGGTTCACTATTATTCCACACCCCTTCAGTATCCCGGGCAGAAACGCCGGTACTGCATAGCTTCAATCCCCATCAAATACTTTATTGTATAAGAATGCTGTAAACAACTATTCCTTTACAAACCGTATTGTTTTACCAGGTCCATCTGTTGTTATTGCCTGTAGGTAATACATACCACTCGAGAGGTTTTCTAAGTTCATTTCTAATTGGTTGCTTCCCACTGTTAAGCCGTATTCGTTTGTCGATACATTTCTTCCTGCTGCATCTAAAATATTTATATGCATTTTACTTATGCCTGCACTGGTTACATTTAATATCGTTTTATCTTTTACGGGGTTAGGCGCCAGGCTTACTATTTCAATTCCCTGCAGGTTGTTTAATAAGGCTACAATATTGCTATACTTTACGGTGCCATCGGCATCTATCATTTTTAATCTATAATAGTTTATCCTGTTTCGGTTTCTTGCAGCATTATCATCAACATAGCTATAGGTTGCTTTATTTTGGGCGGCTTCTGTATATATGGTTGTGAATGTACCGGCATCTTTACTACTCTCCAGTTCGTATTTGCTCAAATTAATTTCATTAGCCACCTGCCAGGTTAATTTATTGGTGTTGCCGGTTTTTATGCCTGAAAAACTGATGAGTGTTACCGGTAATACAACACTTTGTGTTTTTACCCAAAAGCCACTAAAGCCAGCTACATCAAAGGTTACTTCCCAGCGACTATTTGTTGCATCCCAAATTATATTATTATCATTAGGGTCGATGGTAGTAATACTACCAGGATATGTACCAGGATTGCCAGATCCATCACTACTTACACCTCCTCTTTTTTCAATGAGTAAATTAGCTTTTCCTGTTACATCCGATGGGCCAGTTGGTAGCTTAAGCGTATTTACTGCATTAAAAGCATCAAATTCACGTTGCATAAAGTATAGCG
>CAYOLS010000076.1:0-8449 GCA_964404845.1 uncultured Ferruginibacter sp.
AAAGATGAGTGAGTCACCCATCTTTTCAAAACTGAAAAGTGAAGGAAAAACATCCACGAATCCTTTAAAGGAAAGCTTTGGAAGGAAACAGAATTTTAAAATGGTACTGTTGGCTTTGTTCGGTGCGGTGATGGGACAAGGCGTAATATGGTACACGGGACAATTTTATGCACAATCGTTTTTAGAGAATACGGTGAAGCTGGAGTTTATTCAAAACCGGGAGATCATGTTGTGGGCGATTGGTTTGGCAACACCTTTCTTTGTAGTGTTCGGCTGGCTGAGCGATAAGGTAGGAAGGAAATGGATCATGTTGCTGGGAATGTTGCTGGGGGTGATTTTTTACAGGCCGATATTTAATACAATGTTGAAAGACGCAGCAGTGACAAAACTGGTGAAACACCAGGAGTATATAAAGGATATTGCTTTAAAGGATTCCGAGGATATTGTGTTATCAGACACGCTCAGGCATATGGTGCTGAAATCAGAGACCAAATGGCAAAATGATGACCTGGCATTAACTGAAAAACGAGCCGATACAATTGTTGTGAAGGGAAAAGAAGGGATTACATTATATCCGCCTTTATCAGCATTGGGGCAGGGAGATTTTGAATCCAGTGATATTAAAAAAGACAGTAAGCCGGTTTATAGTGATAAGATTCTATCTGCCGGACTCAAATGGAAATTCATTTTTCTCATCTGGGTCATGATCATTTTTGTAACAATGGTATATGGGCCTGTTGCGGCATTTCTTGTAGAACTGTTTCCTACAAAGATCCGTTATACTTCCATGAGCCTGCCTTATCATATTGGCAACGGCGTGTTTGGAGGATTGGTGCCGTTCATAGCTACGCTGCTGGCCACTACATTTACAAGCGATCCGTTAGTAGGGCTATGGTACCCGATCGGTGTAGCGGCATTATGTTTTATTATCGGCGCTATTTATTTAAATAATAAAATTGATGAAGAAGTGAATGATTAATTTTTCACGCAAAGAAGCTAAGAACCTCTGCGCTCTTTGCGAAAAAACTTTGCACTTTTTGCGGTTAAAAAATAATTTTATGAATACACTCAAAAAAATATTAGGCTTTGCCTGGATGCTGCTGGCTCCCATCGTTATCTTTCTGCTGGTAAGTGGCGCATTGAACAATATAGATGGAAAAGGAACAAAAGATATTAACCAGCCCGTGCCCTGGATCATTATCATCAGCATATTTACGCCGATCGCTGCAGGGCTGTTTATTTTTGGATACTATTGCGTAAAAGGAGAATACAGCAGGCTGCCGGAAAATTCGGAGCAGGTGTAACCTGCAGAAAGAATACCGCAAAGGTCGCAGGATTTAGCGCCTTTGCGTCTTAGCGGTTAAAAAAAATCTTACTCCATCAATGCCTGGTAGATCGTCTCATGTATCTTCGGCCTCACATTCATCCTTAATAAAGTATTGCTTCCATCAGGATTTACCCTGTTGCTTAAAAAAACATACACTAAGTTTTTTTCAGGATCAGCCCAGGTACAGGTGCCTGTAAAGCCTGTGTGGCCAAAGGTTTTAAGTGATGCGGATAAAGTTGGGTAAGGCTCGGAGCGTTTGGCATTGTCTTTCTCCGGCTTATCAAATCCATAACCACGGCGGCTGATGTTGCTTTCATATTTAGTGAACAGCTCCACGGTTTCCGGCTGCAGGTAGCGGCGGCCATTATAGATACCCCCATCCATCAACATCTGCATCACCGCAGCAATATCATAAGCCGTGCTGAACAAACCTGCATGGCCGGCCACGCCGCCCATCATGGCCGCACCGGGATCATGTACATCACCACGGATCAACTGGCGACGGAATATTTTTTCATTTTCCGTTGGCACCACACGACTGATGGACATGCGCTGCGTTGGTTTAAAACCAATATCGCTCAGACCCATAGGTATATAAAATGCTTTTCGCACATAATTATCCAATGATAGTCCTGTAAGCTCCTCTACGATTTTGCCCAGGTAAATAAAATCATTATCGCTGTATACGTATTTGTCTTCGGCGCCGAGCGGGCTACGCAATATTTTTTGCTGGATACTGTCCTGCCATGCATCTGCCAGGTACATATTGTTGGCTACCCTTGCACTGTAACCATCTTTCTTTTTGTCTGCATAAATGCCCGGCAAAGGAACGCCGGCAGAATCGATCGTTTGTTTGTAAAAAGGGATATAAGCCACCAGTCCGGCCTGGTGCAGTAATATTTTGCTGATGAGGAGGTTTTCTTTGTTGGTACCTCTTACTATGGGAAGATAATCGCCCAGCTTCTTTTTAAGATCTATTTTGCCTTCATCATACAACTTCATGACGGAAATGGTAGTGGCGCAGATCTTTGTAACAGATGCCATGTCGAATACGGAAGAAGTGTTCATCGTTTCCGCCGTATTGTATTCATAGGTGCCATACGCTTTCTGAAAAGCGATCTTGCCGTCTTTAACCAGCAATACTACGCAGCCCGGCGTAGCTTTATTGGCAATGGCATCGTTGGCAATAGAATCTATTTTGCCAATACGGGCCATATCTAAGCTCCATTGGTTATCAAAGGTCTTTTTTTTTACCGTGCTGATGCCTTTACCGTAGGTAAAAGCCGGGCAAACGGTAACAGGCAGCACACCTTTGTAAGGGATTTTTCCCTGCAGTAAATCGGCTGCTGTGTTTTGTATCACTTCATCATCTTCGTAGCAGATCACCAGGTTTTTAGCATTGCACCAGTTCTTGGCAGCATACGCATTGCCGAATTGCAGGATGATGCTGTTGCTTTTTTCCTGCAGCTGGTTCACCAAGGAAACTGCTACAGGCTGTATGCCAAAATTACTCGATGCATTGCGGCTCATCTCGTGGAGACCGATCACAATTTTTTTATAGGCACCCAGTTTTTTAATGAAAGCCTCAATGTCATCCTTGCTTTTTACATTGTCTTCTGCAAAGAACACAGCGGCGTTGTAATCTTTTTTCATGCGCTGTACCAGGGCATTTTCTTTTTTGGTACCGATCACAACAAAAGCTACATCGTTCGGTTTATTGTTGTTCCAGTTGCCCAAAGGAAAAAAGCTGTCGTCTTTTTTTGCAACAAGGGTAATGGCATTTTCTGCCACCAGCCTGCGCATTTCAGGAATGCCTGCATTCAGGTCGTTGGTCAGGTTGCCGGTGTTGATCGGCTGGTAGTTGTTCAGTCCGTACAGGTATTTTGCTTCCAGTACTTTTTTGCAATGCAGCTCAATATCGGCCCAGCTTAACTTTCCTGCTTTGATGGCATCTTTTATTTTGTCGATAGAGGCGGGTACATCACCAGGTAAACAAAGCATATCGTTACCTGCAATGAGCGACTGCACAGATGCTTCGCCATCGGGATAGAATTTTTTTACACCCTGCATTTCCAACGCATCGGTAAAAGTCAGGCCCTGGTAGTTAAGGTCTTTCCTCATAAGGCCATTTATGTTTAGCGGAGATAAGGAAGTGGCACGATTAGCCGTGTTGTCGATTGCGGGAATATACAAATGTGCCACCATTACGCTGCCGATACCTGCCTTAAATATCTGCCTGAAAGGATATAACTCCAGCGAATCCAGCTGTGGTACTGTTTTGTTGATCACGGGCAGGTCGTAGTGCGAATCCACATCCACATCGCCATGGCCGGGAAAATGTTTGGCGCAGGCCATCACGCCTACATCCTGCATACCCTTCATGTATTGAATGCCGAAATTGGCCACTTTGTATTTGTCTTCACCAAAACTCCTGTCGTTGATAACAGGGTTATTGGGATTATTGTTCACATCCACCACGGGCGCATAGTTTACCTGTATGCCTACTCTTTTGCATTGCTCACCCACCAGCCTGCCGTATTGGTATACGATCTTTTCATCCTGCATGGCGCCCAGCATCATTTGCCTTGGTAAAGGAAGCACACTGTCGATCATACGCATGCCCACGCCCCATTCGCCGTCGATGCACATGAGGATGGGTGTTCTTGCCTCTGACTGTAAACGGTTGATGATCTCTGCCTGCTTTACAGGACTACCCTGGAAAACACATATACCGCCTATATTATATTTTTTTATTAACTCACTTACTTTGTCGTCGTAAAAAGTAACCTGTTTGGTTTTGCTGTCGATGGTTGACAAACGAACGACCATCAACTGGGCGATGCGCTCTTCGTTGCTCAAAGTTTTATACACACTGTCTGCCCAGCTTTTGGATTGAACAGATGATTGGGAAGATGCATGTAAGCCGGTTAGCAGGCAAATGGCAGCAAGGAAATTCTTCATTCTGAGATTTTAGGTTATCTGGTTAAACACTTATTATATTGCTCATACGATGGAACAAAGTATCTTATTTTCAGATGCTTCGTGCCTCAGCATGACAGTGTTGGTCATTTAATAACTAATCGCCTGCATAGCTTACGCAATAGTGAGCAGGATATGTTATTTTTGTGCTCACAAATTACAGGATTTTGCCCGATATCATTCAATTATTGCCCGATAACATTGCGAACCAGATTGCCGCCGGTGAAGTAATTCAGCGCCCGGCAAGTGCTGTAAAGGAATTGCTGGAAAATGCGGTCGATGCGGGTGCGGATGAAATAAAGCTTATCATCAATGATGCAGGCAAGGCATTGATACAGGTGATAGACAATGGTAAGGGTATGAGCGAAACCGACGCCAGGATGGCATTTGAGCGGCATGCTACTTCCAAGATCAGGAATATTGACGACCTGTTTCGGATAAAGACCATGGGCTTTCGGGGCGAAGCGCTGGCAAGTATTGCGGCCGTGGCGCAGGTAGAATTAAAAACAAAACGTTTGGAAGATGATGCGGGCGTATACGTGGAGATAGAGAATAGTTTTGTTAAAAAGCAGGAGCCCGTGGCTATGGAGCAAGGTACAAGCATCGCTATGAAAAATTTATTTTTCAATGTGCCGGCCCGCAGGAATTTTTTAAAGAGTAATCCATCCGAATTAAGACATATAGTAGATGAGTTCATACGGGTGGCGATGGCTTTCCCGGAAATATTTTTTTCGCTTACTTCAAACGGGCAGCAGGTCTTTCACCTGGAGAAAGGATCGCTGAAGCAACGGATCGTACAAATATTGGGCAATACCTACAATGCCAAATTAGTGGCAGTGCAGGAAAAAACAGATTACCTCAACATCATGGGTTTTGTAGGCAAGCCGGAAACGGCTAAGAAAACGAGGGGCGACCAGTATTTTTTCGTGAACAACCGTTTTATAAAAAGCGCTTACCTGAACCATGCGGTAATGAGCGCTTTTGATGAAATGATCGCAAAGGATAGTTTCCCGATGTATGCTTTGTTCATCGATCTTGATCCTGCGCAGGTGGATATCAATGTGCATCCAACCAAGCAGGAAATAAAATTTGAAGATGAAAAGATCGTGTATGCATTTGTGCAGAGTGCGGTAAAGCATGCGCTGGCACAATTCAGCATTACGCCTACACTTGATTTTGAACTGGACGCAGGCATTCAGAATTTGGATGCGGTGAACAAACCTTTTACAGAAGAAATAAAATCATCGGCGGCTTCTTCAAGTCTTTACCAGACTTTTACGCAAAAGAACCAGGCGCATTTTGTAGAGAAGAGAAGTGATTTGGGGCATTGGAAAGAATTTTATGAGAAGCCGAAGGCGACCACGGATGACGGACAGCTGACGACCGTAGGGGCTAAGAATTTTGAGAGTGTTTTACAGAATCATGTACAGCAGCCAGCTTTGGGTAATCAGCCAGCATTTTCATTTAATGATGTTGACCTGTTGCAGTTGCACAATGCATACATCGTAGCACAGAATGACAAGGGGTACCTGTTGATCAACCAGCAGAATGCGCATGAACGGGTACTTTATGAAAGATTCAGCAATGCGGTGGGAGGAAAAGCAATTGCTACTCAGAACAGTCTTTTCCCTGTTACCATTGAGCTGAGTGCTGCGGATGCGGTTTTACTGAATGAATTACTCCCCGATCTTCACCAACTGGGGTATGCAATGGAGCCTTTTGGCAATAATACTTTTGTGATACAGGGTACGCCTGCTGATCTTGTACAGGGCAATGAAAAAACGGCGCTGGAAAAAATGCTGGAGCAGTACAAGCATTTCAGCAGCGATCTTAAATTCTCCCGGAGGGAAAAACTATTGCGCTCCATGTCTTTGCAGCAATCAATAAAAATGGGCACGAGTTTAACACAAAAAGAAATGCAGGTATTGCTGAACGAATTGTTTGCCTGCACAATTCCCAATAGTACGCCCAATGGTAAGCCTACTTATATGAGCTTTAAGAAAGAGGAGCTGGATAAGATGTTTGGGAGGTGATTGTTTCACCGAAAAGGCGCTAAGACACAAATTTGGAACGCAGATTTTTATGATTGTCATGATGGGTCATGAATTTATTATATAGATCATGATTAATCACCACCCTAATTCGTGTAATTCGTGGCTAAAATTCGTGTTATGAGAATTAATATTTCTCCCTTAAATTCTTGATGAATTTTTCTACAGCCCTCCGAACAGGTGTAGCGCCGGTTGGATAATTGTTTACCAGCACAGAAAAGATCAGCACTTTATTTTTTTTAGTGATAAGATAACCACTCAAAGCGCAGTTATTGCTGAGTGTGCCTGTTTTGGCGTAGATAAAGCCGGCCTCATCTTTATAATAATTGTTGAGTGTTCCTTCTCCGCCGGTGGGCAAAATATTTTTAATACGTTCCCAGCTGAATTCATTTTTTGCTTTGTTGAGCAGCCACACAAAATCCTGCGGCGTAAAAAGATTATACCGGCTGAGGCCGCTGCCGTCTATCCAGCGGGGTTGCTGGGGGATATCTTTTAATTCGGTTTTCAAGATCGTATCAATGATCTCCCTATCGCTCATGTAACCTAACAATTCGTTACTGGCCATGAGCAATGTTTGTTCGGCGAAAAAATTATCACTGCGGTGCATCATGGGTTTAAAGAGGGAGTCCTTCGGCTGGGAAAACAGCTTAACTGCATTGGGTAAAATGTCTGGTAAAATTTTAAACATCGATGGTTGCGAATCAGCAGCAAATATATTTTGCATAGCTACAGTAGCTATCTCAGGTTTGAAAGGAATCTCCTGTTCACGAAAAACCTGGTTGGTTTTGTCGAGGTAAAATTGATTGCTGTATTGTTTGCGGCGTATCTCAAACTTCTGACCTGCCGGTATGGCCATAAATAATTTTTCTGCAAATACAGGTGGTGTTGATTGCAGCTTTCCCTGTTCCAGGCGGAAAGTCGCAACATTACCATAAGCAGGCATAATACTCCGTTCTACCATGTAGTAGCTTTCATAGTCATCCCATGCCCAACCATATCCAAGTGGTTCAAACTTATCTTTGGAATTTGCCCGGAAGATTATTTTTTTATGAATGTTCTTTAAAAAAGAAAGAACCGGCTGCCTGGCAAAATCAGGATGGAGTAATGTAGGGTCGCCTGTTGGCTGAAAAGTAATACTGTCTGCTGTTTCCGAATATCTCAAGCCTACAAGACTATCCCCCAAATACTTCATCCCCGCATACCAACTGAACAACTTTGTATTGCTGGCAGGAATAAAATATTTATCCGCATTATGATTGTACAGGTATTTCCCGGTAGAAGGGTCGAAAACGGAAATACCGATATGGCCCTGGCTGATAGCAGCATCTTTTAATAACAGCTGATCGGCTTGTTTGGAAATTTGTTTGCTGGCAGAGCAGGACAATAAGGAATAAGAAATGAAAAATAAGGAATAAGAAAGTTGAAAAACTTTTTTCATGTCATCGGCCATTTTATAGTTCATTTCAAAGCTTTAGCATTAGCAAATCAGCTGATTAATTCCTCTCCTGCACCCTCAGCCATCTCTCCGGGATCTCATTATGGCTCGCTTTTACATAATCAGCATAGCTGCAGGCAATAAAACTTTTGTCCGGCATCTGCATCCACCAGCGGTTGGTCCTTTTACTTTGTAAAAACACCGTATCTACTTCTGCAAAGGCGGTATGAAATTCATTGAACAATGCTCTTTCATTTAAAGAAGGTTCCTGTTTGCACCTGTTCTTGCCATCTACAAAATACCAGATCATTTGTGATATCTGCCTGGCCGTCATGTCTTCCACATCATCCTGCGGACGGTAGCCATAAATGCCAAAACTGTTCAATTGGTTACTAAGCCCGGCATAGCGGGTAAGTATACACGCTTCTATGCCTGTTAAGCCATTGGGGCAATTTTTATTGGCAGGCGCATCGCTGTGCTTGATGGCGCTGATATCGAAGCTTAGTAAATGACTGTTGCGCAACACAGGTTCCATTTCATCGATATGTTCTGTAACGGTGCCTACCCTGTAACAATCGAAGCGCAGCTTGTCCATGGTTTCCAGCATGCGGGGATGCACGAAATAGCTTTGAAAAGCAATATGGTTGTAATGTCTTA
>CAYOLS010000076.1:8459-13938 GCA_964404845.1 uncultured Ferruginibacter sp.
TCTCTGGCATAAAAAAGTGTATTAATAAACTAGCGGCAAAGTTAATGATTTGTGCTGCGGATGGGGCTTTCGCCACGCAGGTCGATCATGGCATCTACGCCGGTGGCTTCTATTTGTTGGTTGAGTTCAACGTAAGCACCGTATTGTGCCAGTGTAATATCATGCGAACCACCAAGTATGAGCACGGTTTTATTTAAGCGGAACAATTCTGCCAGCACAGTTTTTACCGCAGCATAGCTGTCATTGAGCGAAGCGCCTTTTTTTACATTGCCAAGGTCTGCAATTTTAATATCGGTATGCCAGTAATGTAATTGGTAAAAATATTTGCGGATGATGTTGGCCGCATTGCTGTCTGCTTCAAAGAAACCATTGCCACGGCTTTCTGTAACGCCAAGTAGTACAATGTCAACATCTTCCAGCTCTGGCAGCTCATCTTCATAAATCTTGATATGTTTGGCCAATTGTCCGTCGGTATAGCCTTCGTCGTCGTTGAGTTCATGTACGGGAACGGGCTCCAGAAATTCCATGAGATCCTGCATTGAAAAAAAGTTTTGCGGCAAACCTAAATGAATAATTTTGAATAGAATGGAGGTTAATTATTTTTTTTGGCTAAGAGAATAAAAGAGAAAGGAGTAAAAAAGAGTATGGTAAGGAAAGAAGGCAATCTCTTAGTGCTCCTTTCTCTTTGCCCTTCTTGCTTTCTGTTCATTTACCAGATCGGAAAAAACGCTTTTAATCCGCAGCACAAATCATTAACTTTGCCGCTAGTTTATTAATACAATTTTTTATGCCAGAGAACCAGGAAGTATTAAGCGAGGTAGTGATAAAATTTGCGGGCGACAGCGGCGATGGTATGCAGCTGACAGGTAGCCAGTTCACCAACAATTCGGCCCTGCTTGGCCTTGACCTTGCTACTTTCCCTGATTTTCCTGCGGAGATAAGGGCCCCGATCGGCACATTGCCAGGTGTGAGCGGTTTCCAGCTGCGGATAAGCACCGATCCTATTTTTACGCCTGGTGATGAATGTGATGTACTGGTAGCCATGAATGCAGCTGCACTGAAAGTGAACCTGAAAGCGCTGAAAAAAGGCGGGAAGATCATTGCCAACACAGATGGTTTCGACAGCAAGAATTTAAGGCTCGCCAATTATCCTGATGGCGTGAATCCTTTGGAAGATAACAGCCTCGATAGTTACGAAGTAATAAAAATGGATGTTACTAAAATGACCCGTGAGGCATTGAAGGATATTACCATGGGCACCAAGGAAAAGGACCGTGCAAAAAATATGTTTGTACTTGGCTTTTTATATTGGATGTACAACAGGAACATGGACAATACCATCAACTTCCTGACAGAAAAATTCGGTAAAAAACCGGAGATATTGGAAAGCAATGTGCGTGCATTAAAAAGCGGCTACAACTTTGGTGATACCACGGAAACTTTTACGCATCGTTATTCTGTAGATAAAGCGAGAATGGAACCGGGTACTTACCGCTCCATTATGGGCAACCAGGCGCTGACCTATGGACTGATCGCTGCTTCGCAAAAAAGCGAGCTGCCTTTGTTCCTGGGTTCTTATCCTATTACACCAGCTTCTGATATTTTACATGAGCTGAGCCGCTATAAAAATTTTGGTGTAAAAACTTTCCAGGCAGAAGATGAGATCGCTGCCATTACATCTGCAATAGGTGCGAGCTATGGTGGTGCTATTGGATTGACCACTACAAGCGGCCCGGGTATGGCGTTAAAAACAGAAGCGATGGGTCTTGCGGTGATGCTTGAAATTCCATTAGTGATAGTGAACGTACAAAGAGGCGGACCGAGTACAGGATTGCCTACCAAAACAGAACAAAGCGATCTGCTACAGGCATATTACGGAAGAAATGGTGAATGCCCGATGCCGGTGATCGCCGCCAATTCCCCGAGCGATTGTTTTGAAGTAGCGTATGAAGCAGTACGCATTGCGATACAGCATATGACACCTGTTATCTTATTGAGCGACGGTTATATTGCGAACGGAGCGGAACCATGGCGTTTCCCTGCTAGTGCAGACCTGCCACCGATCCATGTAAAATTCAAAACGGAATTGTGGGATGGAGAAGATAAGTTTCAACCTTATTTAAGAGATGAAAAATTAGTGAGGCCTTGGGTAGTGCCGGGTACGCCTGCACTGGAACACAGGATCGGTGGACTGGAAAAACAAAACATTACGGGTAATATCAGCTACGATTCTGATAACCATGAGCTGATGGTGAAGATAAGGCAGGAGAAAGTTGACAAGATCGCACAATATGTTCCGAAACAAAAGCTGGACAGTGGTACAGAATCAGGAAAAATATTAGTGTTGGGTTGGGGTAGTACTTATGGCGCTATAAAATCTGCCTGTCTTGAACTGCAGTCGCAGGGCCATTCTGTATCCCATGCGCATTTGCGTTATGTGCGCCCTTTGCCGGAAAACCTGGGAGATATTTTAAAGAATTTTGATAAAGTGATCATACCGGAGATCAACAATGGCCAGTTGATAAAGATCATAAGAGATGTATACCTGGTAGATGCGAAAGGATATAATAAAATTCAGGGTGTGCCTATTACTAAAAGAGAACTGGTAGAATTTCTTACAGAAGAATTACACGGACATAATAACTGATCATTGATCAATAATTATTACAAAAAAGCGTCTCAATGAGACGCTTTTTTATTTCCTGGAAAAATATTTAAATCAATTAATCAAATTGATTACCTGATCCTTTCTCTTCCTATCCCAATACCTAATTTGATATTGAAGCTGAAGAAATTGTCTTTGTCTTTTGGATTGCCACGTTTTTTACCTGGCAGAGTTTGACTAGGTTCTGCGCCTAACTGGCGGTCGCTTAACAGTACCGCATTGATGAGCCTGTTGCCGGAAAAATAATTTGCGTACAAACTTTTATCAGCATAAGTAGTACTTACATCATCAAGGTAGTCCGTGTTGGTTGGCCTGTATACAAATTCTGCACGTACGTTGAAGAGGGAAGACAGTTCATATTTAATACCACCTCCAACCGGAATGGCGATACCATTGAGCTTGTAAGGTTTTTTATCCGGGTATTCTGCAAAGCCCTGGCCTTCTGTTCTCAGCGGCTGCAGGTCAACCCATACATTGTTCAGTTTGGCTTGCGGGTTAAAACTAAAATAGCTGATACCACCTAACAGGTAGGGAGAGAAACGTGGAGGTTCCCCATCTCTAGCCGTCCAGTCGATGAATGCAAACAATGGGTGAAATTCTGCGATAGCAGCTACTTCTGTAATATTCGTCCTGAAGCTGAGGTTGCGGTTGTAACGTGCTTTTGCAATATCGGTCACACCTTTCAGTACGCTGTCGTATGCGGAAAGTTTACCAAAATTAGCTTCCAGCCTGAGTCCGATGGCATATTTGTAAAGTGCTGCTACGTAAATGCCGCCTGTAAATTCGGTGTTGCCCATGTTAAGGTCTTTTACGAATTTACCACCGATGCCTTTTTTACCACCAATATCAGTAAGGCTGTTCATGGCACCAATAGATCCTCCCAGCTCAAACATGAGTGGGGTATCATAGTAGCTGTCGTTGTAAAAATAATATTGTGCAGCAGCCCTGTTGCTAAAACAAAGCATCGCCATTGACACACACGCTGCAATTACGATTTTTCTCATCAGTTTCGTTAAAATTATGATAGGGCCTGGCTTCCAGGACCTAAATAGAATACAAATAAACCAATAATTCTTCAAATATGAATGCCCGTTGCTATTGATTATTGTAAAATTTACATACCATCGTTAAGCCACATTCTTCACATTTCGGTTTGCGGGCCACACATATATATCTTCCGTGTAATATCAGCCAGTGGTGTGCCCTGTGCACATATTCAGGAGGAATATATTTTATCAGTTGTTTCTCTGCGGCTTCCGGCGTTTTTGCGCCCACTGTCAGCCCGATCCTCGCACTTACACGGAACACATGTGTATCAACCGCCATATTGGGCTGCTGGTCTATCACACTGGTGATCACATTCGCCGTTTTTCTTCCCACACCAGGCAGTTTTACCAGTTCTTCCACGGTCATCGGTACCTGCCCTCCAAAATCAGCTACCAGCATCTGCGCCATGCCTATCAAATGCTTGCTTTTATTGTTGGGATAGCTGATACTTTTAATAAGAGCGAAAATCTCTTCAAAGGTTGCATGGCTCATGGCTGCTGCATCGGGAAATTTTTCAAAAATCGCAGGAGTGGTAAGGTTCACCCTTTTATCTGTGCATTGTGCTGATAAGATCACTGCTACCAATAACTGGAATGGATTGTCATAAATAAGCTCTGTTTCTGCATTGGGTGCATGCTCCAGGAAAAAATCTATAACATATTCGTAGCGCTGTTTCCTCGTCATATAAAAAAGCCCGGGTTAATTTAAAACCAGGGCTAAGTTCAATAAAACTAATGGCATTCAAGCGTTTTCAGAAAATTCTTCAACAGATTTCTCTGCATAGCTTAAAATATTCTCTAATGTTTGTTTACGTGGCGAAAATAATTTAACCGAGTTCAATTCGGTTTGTGTCCCCTTAAGTGTTTCAAGTTTTTCCCGTAAACCCCAGTCTGAAAGAAGTGCTACGCCAATAGCTGCTGTTTTTTCAGTGGAAGTTTCTTTATACAGATACTGTAACAAGTCTTCCGTAGTAAAATTGTGCATAGGCAAGTTAATTGCGTTAAAATTCAATGAATAAATATCTTTTGTCCATTCCTATAAACGTGCCATTTCCTACATTATTGTACAAAATGGGTATTTATTACTTTTTTTCTTCGGAATTTACTATAAACAGGTCCTCATTGTCTTTTTTCATATAATACTTCTCCCGGGCGTATTTTTCAATGGTTTGTGCATTGGTTTTCAATAAATCCTGCTCTTTACGGGTATCGGCTATGAGGGAAGCGAGGTGCTTTTCACTTTTGTCCAGCTCCTTTAATTTTTGCCTGCGGTCAAAAATAAGGCCCCAATCCTTGGGGTCGAAAAAGCTCATCCAGATAATAAAAAACGCACTGGCGATAAAATACTTGTTCTTGATAATGGCCAGTGTTCCGCTCAGGTATTTCATGTAAAAATCTTATGTGTTACAAATTAAGTAATAAGTGGTGTTTTAGCGTAATTTATTTTTCCCGATAGTGTGTTTTAACCTGGAAAACATTGTCAGCCTGGGCTTGCCGAAGGTGGAGTTGTTCCTGCTTATGCCGGCTTCGACAAGCTCAGCCTGACATTTCGATTGTAAAAGATCTCAATCCTGATAGTCTTTTTCTCAACGATATCTACAAAAAAAAGGCCGGCAGATGCCGGCCTTGTAAAAAATATGGATCAATATTAATTGATGATGAGCTTTTGCGTGCTGATGGCATCACCGGTTATTACCTGAACCATGTAGATACCGCCTGCTACTGCATTGCCGGTAACTACCCTTAGCTTTGAAGCTAAGCCTAATGA
>CAYOLS010000077.1:0-13934 GCA_964404845.1 uncultured Ferruginibacter sp.
ACCTGCTATTGTTTCTTTCAAATGGTAAAAGTGATTCGTCTGCAAACAAATTCTTGTATCCTCTTTCAATATTGAGATGAACAGGAAGTCCCGCTTTTTCAAACACTTCTGCATAGCGCTGGAAGCCTGTTTTGAGCGGGCGAAGCTTTTTATCAACGGGGCGGGTGAGCTCTTTTTTTTCTTCCCTGCCTTTGTCAATTATACCGGTCGTTTTGCCAAGGAAGAACCTTAATAATTTTGTTCGCAACACATCATGCAGGTCTGCTACTGCATCATAGCTTACCTTCTTTTTTATTTTGCGGGAGAGTTTCCATATTCCCAAAAGACCTTTGTAGTCTTTTTTTACATCCGCAGGAAAAAAATGCAGGCGTTCTATATCATCAAACAAAGGTTTTACAAAGGGAGTTGAAACGAACGTAACCTGTAAAGAAGGATTTTGCTGCAAAAGATTTTTGATAACAGGAACCGTCATGGCAATATCTCCCAGCGCCGAAAACCGCATTACAAGAATATGCCGTGGAACTGCCATCGTTACTTTTTTTGCTGGTAAAGTACAGGATTCAGGCTTTCATCGTTGTACATTTTCATTTGCTTGTACACTTTCATGAATTTTTTACCTGCTGCAATATCATCGAGCAATTGCTGGATAGCTGCAGAAAGGTCTGTTCGCTGTGTAAGCAATACATTGAGTTTCTCATTGCAGGCAGCCCTGTGCTCAGGTGTAGCCTCCGGCCTGTTGGCTTCTACCTGCATGTGGTAGATCTTAAGCTCAAGTATGGACAACCTGTCTATTGCCCATGCAGGACTTTCTGTATTATAAGTAGCATCTGCTGTTAAAGCTACAGCTGTAAATTCTTTGAGGAACCAGCTGTCAATAAATTCTACCAGATCTGTTCTGTGTTGGTTGGAAGCATCAATGCGTCTTTTTATCTGCAATGCTTCTGCAGGATCAATGGCAGGATTTCGGATGATATCTTCCAGGTGCCACTGCACAGTATCCACCCAATTCTTTACATACATCAGGTGATCCAAAGAATCTTTTGGATAAGGATTATTGAGCTGTGCATCCACATCGTCTGTTACATGATAGTCATTGATGCTATGCTGAAATATGTTGATCCATTGATTTACGTCCATGGTCCTGTTAATTTTCGATGTAATTTAAATCTTTTCCAAATGTTTCTTCGCTGAACCAGGCAGCAGTTATACTGATAAGCATTACCACTACGCCTGTTATCAAACCGGCGTTGGCATAGGTTGTATAATATTGCAACCAGTTAAAGAAGAGCAGGATGAGCGGCAACGCTCCTCTTACCATATTGGGAACCGTGGTAGCGGCTGTTGCACGGAGGTTGGTACCAAATTGTTCTGCAGCCATGGTGACAAATATGGCCCAGAAGCCTGTACCGAAGCCTAATGCTGCACAGATCGCATACATCCGGGCAGAAGAATTACCATCCTGCATAAAGAAGAATGCGATTGCAATGCAGGTGAGTGCATAAAATATGAACAATGCTTTTTTCCTGCTTTTTAACCAATGGCTTACAAAGCCAATTAAAATATCTCCCACGGAAATAGCTGCGTAAGCAAACATGGTTGCCTTGCCGGGATGAATGGGATCGGTAATATTAAACTCTTTTGCGAAGTTGTTGGAAAAAGTTACGAGCACACCGATCACATACCAGGTGGGTAGGCCGATCAGGATAGCGAGTATGTATTTCCTGAAGCGAAACCCATTGGTAAAAAACATGGTAAGATCGCCTTTGGCAACTGTGCTCATTTCTTTTACTTTTTTATACATGCCGCTTTCCATTACTGAAATGCGAAGTATGAGCAAACAGAAGCCAAGTCCGCCGCCGATAAAATAACAGGTGCGCCAGTGAAAGGTTTGCGAAATAAAATAAGCAGCTACTGCCCCGAGCAAGCCAATACCGGCAACAAAGGAAGTGCTCAGTCCACGTTTTTCTTTGGAAGTAACTTCACTTACGAGTGTAATGCCTGCGCCTAACTCACCTGCCAAACCGATGCCGGCAACAAAACGCACGAGTGCATATTGATTGGTTGTTTCAACAAATCCATTTACAATATTGGCAACGCTGTATAAAATGATAGAACCGAAGAGTACGCTGAGCCTGCCTTTTTTATCACCCATAATGCCCCAGATGATACCACCGATGAGCAACCCGATCATCTGTATGCTGATGATGAATTCTCCTTCTGATTTAATAAGCGCTTCAGACAAGCCGAGATCTTTCAGGCTTTGAATCCTTACAATACCAAACAACAGGAGATCATAAATATCAACAAAGTAGCCCAATGCTGCCACAAGCACTGCGATGGAAAAAATGGAATCGGATTTTGCCCGCATTATGGTAGTATGTTATCTTTCGAAGGTTGTTTTTTGGAAAAGAATAATTTCCAGATCACCGGCAATGTGGTAACAAGTACTATTCCGAGTACAATTATTTCCAGGTGTTTTTTCAGATCAAAATCAAATTTATCTAAAATGATCCTGTATAGATAATGTCCTGCAAATAACATGGTGAAAGCCCAGGCCACGCAACCCACAATATTGTAGTAAGAGAATTTCTTTTTATCCATTTCAACTATACCGGCAACGATCGGTGCAAATGTCCGGATGATCGGCAGGAACCTTGCTATTACAATGGTGCTTGCGCCGTTCTTTTCATAAAAGTCGTGGGCCTGTTGTAAGTATTTTTTCTTAAAGAAGAAACTGTCCTTCCGGCTGTACAATGTGGGACCACTTTTTCGTCCGAACCAGTAGCCAACAGAGTTACCGATAACACCGGCAGCAATTACCAACAGGGTGAGTATGCCGAGGTGTATGAAATCACTGCTCATATTTATTCCCAAACCTTTTGTGATCAGTTCATTACTGTAAATGCCTGCTACAAAAAGCAGTGAGTCACCGGGGAGGAAAAAGCCGGCAAACAATCCTGTTTCGGCAAATACAATAAATAAGAAGAGCCACAATCCACCGTTAACAATATAAAACTCGGGATTTAAAAGGTCTCTGAATGTAATTTCTAACAGTTCCATGCTGCAAATAAACAATTAATCTTTCAATGATAATCAAAACCATACATGTGTTCGTTAAAATTTCCGGTGAACGGTAACGATTGAATATTATTCACATTTTGCCCTGAAATCGCTTTTGATTTTGTCTAAAAAGGAGGGGTGGTTATTTTTTTATTAATTTATTGCTTACTTTTCCAAAATATTCATTTCTATTAAACCAAAATAACTGTATGAGTTTATTTGCTAAGAAGTCTCTTTCCGCTATGCTGGCTCAAACCAATAATGGCGAATCAGGGCTTAAACGCACTTTGGGCGCAGGTAATCTAGTTGCCCTTGGTATCGGTGCTATTATTGGCGCCGGCTTATTTGTAAGAACAGCTGCTGCTGCCGGACAGGCTGCAGGCCCGGCTGTTACCATTTCCTTTATCATTGCGGCTATTGGTTGCGCTTTTGCAGGTTTGTGCTATGCAGAATTTGCTGCCATGATCCCAATCTCGGGTAGTGCCTATGCTTACAGCTATGTAACCATGGGTGAAATAGTTGCCTGGATCATTGGTTGGGCTTTGATCATGGAATATGCTTTGGGTGCGGCCACCGTATCTATTGCGTGGAGTGAATATCTCAATAAATTACTGGACGGAGCTATACCGTATGAATGGTGTCACTCCCCTTTTGAAAGCTTTACTGATACTGCAGGTGTGCTGCATAAAGGTATTATCAATGCGCCTGCGTTGATCGTATTGTTGCTGGTAACCTTGCTGCTGATAAAAGGTACATCTGAAAGTGCTGTTGTAAATGCGATCATCGTATTTATTAAAGTAGCGATCGTATTGTTGTTCATCGTTATCGGCTGGCAGTTCATCAACCCTGCAAACCATACTCCTTACATGATCCCTGAGGGTACGCCTCCTGTTACAGATAGTGCCGGTAAGGTAATCGCCGATTATTCCGGGGTCTTTAAGCATGGATGGGGCGGTGTGCTCGGTGGCGCTGCTATCGTATTCTTTGCCTTCATTGGCTTTGATGCGGTGAGTACTGCTGCGCAGGAAGCAAAAAACCCAAAAAGAGATATGCCGATCGGTATCTTAGGCTCCCTGGTAGTTTGTACGATCCTCTATATTTTATTCGGGCATGTATTAACAGGTGTTGCCAATTGGAGAGATTTTGTTGATCCGGAAAAAGGCCGTGAAGCTTCTGTAGCTTACGCTATCTCTACTTATATGCATGGTTATGGCTGGCTGGCAAAAGCTGTTACTGTTGCGATCCTTGCCGGTTTCACTTCTGTGATCCTGGTGATGTTGATGGGTCAGAGCCGTATTTTCTACTCTATGAGTAATGACGGGCTGATACCAAAAGCATTCGGCGACCTGCATCCTAAATTTAAAACACCTTACAAAGCCAACTGGATATTGTTCATTTTCGTTGGTTTGTTTGCTGCATTTGTTCCCGGCCATGTAGCGGGTGACCTTACTTCATTCGGTACTTTGTTTGCGTTTGTGCTGGTAAGTATCGGTGTATGGGTGTTAAGGGTAAAATCTCCTGAAATTGAAAGGCCGTTCAAAACACCACTGGCTCCTGTAGTAGCGGTATTGGGCGCTGTTATCTGTCTTGCTATGATATTTGCTTTGGATAAACAAACCCTTATTGTAGCTTTTGGATGGATGGCTTTAGGTTTGGTCGTTTATTTCCTGTACAGTAAAAACAACAGTAAGCTTCGTAAACAGGCTTAATTTTAATAAAGCATATTTTAAAGCCCTCCAAACCGGAGGGCTTTTTTATTGACAATACAACATTACTGTAATAACAAAAGCTTCCCGAAGGAAGCTTTAAAAGTTATCTATGAAGATTTTAGAACGGAAGATCGTCATCTATCGATGGCGCTGAAGCCATAGATGGAGCAGGTGAGGATTGCTGTGTACGTACGGTTGGATTGTTGTTGTAACCAGCGTTCGTTACATTACCCTGGTTAGCACCAGCCCCGTCACCTCCACCCAATAACTGGATGGTTTGAACCCTCATTCTTAGAGTTGCTGCTGCCTGCCCTTCTTTATTCATGTATGGGTCAGCTGAAGGTGCGCCTTCTGCATATACCATTTTACCTCTTTTCAGGTAGTCTGCTACCGCAGTCCTGTCTGTCCAATAAGCACATTCCACCCAGGTAGTTCTCTCCTGCTGGTTGCCCATGCTGTCTTTGTATTTTTCGGTATGAGCAACACTGAAGTTGATCACTTTTTTCCCGTTCACTTCGTTTACGATGCAATCTTTACCGAGATTGCCCACAATTTGTAATTTGATCATAACTGTAATTTTAAATATGAATCGATGTATCTGGTTTTGCGCTAAGTTATGTTGTTTGGTATCTTTTATAACACGAATTGAGGGCACGAATTACACGAATTATCCCCTAAAATTGGAGCAGGCTAAAGGCCTTTGAAACTATTTTGTTTTCCAAAGCCTCCGAATCTCTCAACAACGGAAACCCTTCAAGCCTCTAAAACTTCTTACACCCCAAAAACCTTTCGTTTCCTCAATCCTCAACTTTAAACATTGAATCCTTGAATCTTTGAACTTTACAACTTCCTAATTCATCTTCTTCTTCAAAGTACTCACCTGGTCCTGCAGGTTATTAACGAGGCTGGCAAGGCTGTTCACATCCCAGCGCTGTTGTGTGGCTACTTTGCCGATCACAACCTGCGCCTGCCATAATTCAATGATATCTTCCGTATTTACCTGGTAAGGTTGGAAGCTGGGATTATCGCTCACTAAACTCACTTTGTTTTTCGCCTTGTTATTCTTTACTATTCTTTTATAAACAATCCCTTCATTCCTGCTGATAACAATGTAAGCTGAATTATTCTTCACATCATCCATGCTATCTACTTTTTCGCCTACAATGATGCTGCCGCTTGGTGTTGGCAACATACTATCGCCAATGATCTCAAATGCACGGTAGTTACCGCCGCTGAGCATTGGTAAGGTGAAGGTATTGAGCTCATCGATGAACTCACTGTCTGCATAACCTGCGAGATAACCGGCTGCGGCTTTCACAGGAACAAAATGGATCACATTCCTGTCGGCAGTAGCCATTTTCTGTTGCCTGCGTTTCATGAGATAGCTGCCTGACTGGTTGCTGAGATCTTTCAGTAATAACTCATCAAGGCTTACCTTGAAAATATCTGCTACAATTTCCAATACGTCCAGCCTCGGGTCAGCACGTTCTTCTTCGTACGCACCTATCAGCGAACGCTTGATATTAAGCTTTGTAGCAAACTCTTCCTGTGTCCATCCCCGCAGCTTGCGGAGGTATTTCAAATTTAAACCTGCTCTTGACATGATTAACTAATTTGATTAGCACAAATATACTAATATTTTTAGTTTAGCAAAATTTATTTTTTGCACAATAAATCGTCCTGTTTACCTGTTTAAAAATTGAGAGCGGTAGTTAAAGATTATTTCTGTTAAACTTCATTCAAACATATCTTTGGCCCTTGTTTTAAAACAATTGATCGAATTATGCCCCAGTTAAAAGGACCAAAAAAAACAAAGAAAGACGACCTTCCTGTTATACTGATCACCAACGATGATGACATTACTTCCAAAGGGATCAGGAGCCTGATAGAAGCAGTAAAAGATATCGGTAAAGTAGTAGTAGTTGCGCCCGACAATCCTCAAAGCGGTATGGGGCATGCGATTACCATCGGGGAGCCGCTGCGTATGGAAAAAGTAGACCTGTTCGGTGATATTGAAGCATGGCAAACAAGCGGCACACCGGTGGATTGTGTAAAACTGGCCGTTGATAAAGTGTTGCACCGCAAGCCGGATATTTGTTTAAGCGGTATCAACCATGGCGCCAATCATTCCATTAATGTTATTTACAGCGGCACCATGTCTGCTGCCATGGAAGCGGCAATTGAAGGCATCCCCAGCATTGGTTTTTCGTTGCTGGATTATGCATACGATGCAGATTTTACTGCAGCCAAACAGGTAGTACATAAGATCGTTACAGAAGTAATGGCTATGAAGAAAAAAGACAAGCATTTATTGCTGAATGTAAACATCCCTGCGCTACCACCTGAAAAAATAAAAGGCATAAAAGTGTGCAAGCAGGCTTATGCTAAATATGAAGAAGATTTTTTAGAGAGAACAGATCCGCACGGCAAAAAATATTACTGGCTCACAGGTCAGTTCACCAACTTCGACAAATCAAAAGATACGGATGTGTGGGCGCTGAAAAATAATTATGTAAGCGTGGTGCCGGTGCAATTTGACCTGACCAACTATACATTAAAATCACAGTTAGAAAAAAACAATTCCTTCAAATGATATTTAAAAAAGACAGTATTGGCCTGGGTTTGATACTTGGCCTGTTTGCCCCTTTGCTTGGCTTGGTATTCTTTAAATTTTACCAGCTAAGCTCGCTGACGATCGTTGAAGCATTTCAATACATGATCTACCAGCCGGGCTTTAAATTATTATCTGTTGCGTTAAGCATTTCACTTTTGTTGAATGCTTTGTTGTTTACGATCTACATCAATACCAACAAAGACAATACAGCGAAAGGAATATTTATTACCACTTTGATATATGGATTGATTGTATTATCCATCAAGACATTTATGTGACAATATTTGTTTGTGAGAAACACACTTCTTTAACGCAGCATTAATAATTTATTAGCTGTACGTTAACACGCAGAGAGATGAATATGGTCGATCTTTGTGTAACAAATAAAGATTTAAAGATTTCTCATAAGCAGTTAGTTTTGGTAAACGGGGCTCCTATTCTTAGGAGCCCCTCTCTTTTATATGTTATTCCACGAATCCCGATAGCTATTGGGACGAATTACACGAATTGTACGAAGGCATAGGGTCGGTACCGAAGGTCAGACCCGGAGTTTTTATAGCACAAATTTTAAGCACTAATTACACGAATTAAATAAAGGCCGTTCTCTCTGCGCCCTTTGCGTTTCTTCCTTTGCGTTCAAATAAAAAAGAGTGAACAAAATCGCTCACTCTTCCTTGTACATCTTTATATCTTTAAGCCTTTACTGCCCGATAACTTTCAATTTTCAACTATCCATTTTCAATTAGCTAAACTCCGGGAAATAGCCCATTCACAAACTGCTGCTTATCGAACACCAGCAGGTCGGTCGCTTTTTCTCCCACACCAATAAACTTCACAGGGATTTTAAACTGGTTGGCGATTGCCAAAACAACACCACCTTTTGCTGTACCATCTAACTTGGTAATGGCAAGTGCGGATACATCCGTAGCCGCCGTAAAATGTTTCGCCTGTTCCAATGCATTTTGTCCTGTGCTTCCATCGAGTACCAGCAATACTTCATGTGGCGCTTCGGGGATCACTTTCTGGATCACCCTTTTTATTTTGGTAAGCTCATCCATTAAATGCAGCTTGTTGTGGAGCCTGCCGGCTGTATCAATTAAGATCACATCGCTGTTGCGGGCCACACCACTGATCACTGTATCATAAGCAACGGATGCAGGATCGCTGCCCATTTCCTTTTTTACGATCGGCACATTCGTCCTCTCACTCCAGATGGTAAGCTGGTCAACTGCCGCAGCCCTGAACGTATCTGCAGCACCCAGCAACACCGATTTTCCATTCATTGAAAAATTGTGCGCAAGCTTGCCGATAGTGGTCGTCTTCCCTACTCCATTTACACCTACCACTAAAATAACATGCGGCTTGTGGCCTTCCGGCAGTTCGTAATTGATATAGCTGCTGTCGCCCGGTGCATTCACCAGGATAGACTCTATTTCTTCTTTTAAGATGCGGTTAAGCTCGGATGTGTTGAGGTATTTGTCCTTTGCTACTCTTTTTTCTATCTGCTCAATGATCTTAACAGTGGTTTCTACACCAACATCAGCGCTCACCAGGGCATTTTCCAGGTTGTCCAGCACTTCTTCATCAACGGTGCTTTTACCGGCAATGGCCTTGCCTATCTTGCTGAAAAATCCTTCCCTGGTCTTTTCCAGGCCGGTATCAATGGTTTCCTGTTGTTGTTTTTTACCGAATAATTTATCAAATAAGCCCATTGGATATCATTAAAGGGATATGGTATAAATAAAGAAAGCCGTCCCGGTATCATCAGAACAGCTTTAATATGATTCTTGCAGAAACGAATTATTGTTTCATGAATTCGTTCACTTTGTCTTTGTGAACGATGGTTTCTTTAAAAGTATAAGCGCCTGTTTTTGGGCTGCGTACAGCACGAATTACTTTTGTCCAGTTCTTCGCATCTGCTGCTGCCTTCAGATCTTTTACCTTTGCGTTCTTTGAAGCTGCTTTTGCCATTGTAGTTTAATTTGCTAATTCGATAATGTGCTGATGTGCTAATGAAAACCCTTCTCCTCTAAATTAGCAGATTAGCTAATTAGCACATTAACTGATTTATTTAATTTCTTTGTGAACAGTTACTTTTTTCAAAATAGGGTTGAATTTTTTCAACTCCATACGCTCAGGCGTATTTTTTTTGTTTTTGGTAGTGATATAACGGCTGGTGCCCGGCTGACCACTTGCTTTGTGCTCCGTACACTCCATAATTACCTGTACCCTGTTTCCTTTCTTTGCCATTGTTGTATTATTTAAAGAACGCTTAATTAGATTTTAGCTCCTGCAGCACGCATTTCTTTTACGGTTGCATACAAACCATTTTTGTTAATGGTCCTGATCGCTTCTGAAGACAGTTTCATAGTGATCCATTTGTCTTCTTCCGCCAGGAAATAACGTTTGGTTTGCAGGTTAGGTAAAAACCTGCGTTTTGTTTTAATATTGGAGTGAGAAACCTTGTTACCAGTGATTGGTTTCTTTCCTGTAAGTTCACATACTCTTGCCATGATCCTAAAATTTTGGACGGCAAAGGTAGGCATTTATTATTAAAATGAAGGAGATATTCTGAATTATTTTACACAAACTGATAAAAAAGAAGCTTTTGCCCCTATTTTCCGACCTTTGCAGCAAATATACAATATGGATAAACATTTTGTGAGCACGACCTATGGCAATGGCATGGCTTCCAGCGCAGCCATTGGAAATCATAAAGTTATAATGGACACCACGCCGGATAACGGCGGCGCAGATACCGGCCCGGGCCCCAAACGCCTGATGCTGGCCTCCCTGGCTGGCTGTACTGGCATTGACGTGGTGGGCATCCTGGTAAAAATGAAAGTGGCTTACAGCGATCTGAGCATTGATACGGAAGCTACGCTGAGTGAGACCAGCCCTAAAACCTATACTCACGTTAAGATCACCTATAAAATAAAGCTGGAAAAGGAAACAGACCGCCCGAAAATGGAAAAAGCCGTGGCTTTGTCGGAAGACAAATATTGTGGTGTAATGGCCATGTTCAGGAGCTTTGCGAAGCTGGAAAGGGAGATCATTTATTTATAATATTCCGCACCATGTTTACGGCTGACTATTTTATTCAACATCTTGGCCTGGAGCGGCATGTAGAGGGTGGTTATTACAGGGAAACTTACCGGAGCCCTTTAACAGCAAATGACAGGTCGCTTTCCACCAGCATTTATTTCCTGCTGGAAGGCGAACAGTTGTCCCGTTTTCACCAGCTTACTGCAGATGAAATATGGTTCTTTCATTATGGAAGCGCACTGATCGTTCACCAGATAGACAAGACCGGCCGCTTATTTTCTCAAAGGTTGGGAATGAACCTGGATGCCGGCGAAGCACCACAATTGCTGATCCCGGCCGGTACCATCTTTGCTTCAGAAACAGCCGATAAAAACTCTTTTACCCTGGTAAGCTGTATGGTAAGCCCGGGTTTTGAGTTTAAAGATTTTAAATTGTTTACGAAGGAAGAATTGAAAGCCATTCATCCGCAGCATCAGGAAACAATTGAGCGGTTAGCCGTCTGATGATTTTTGGGCAGTACCATTTGCAGGATATATCCAATGCCGATCACCAGCAACGCTCCTATCACATTCAGCCATAAAAAGGAAATGATATCGGCTTTATAGATAAGGATGACGAGTATTTCCGAGATCACTGCTGAATAAAAAACAGCCTTGGCTCCTATCCATTTGATCCAGAAAGCAACGAGGAAAATACCGAGTATCACGCCGTAAAATAAAGAGCCGAGTATATTAACGGCTTCAATAAGACTGTTACCGATATTGTGTGCAAACATGGCTATGATTATACAGAAAATGCCCCAGGCAAAAGTGTACCATTGCGATACTTTATAATCATCGTAAGCCGTCTCATTTTTTACCCAGAACTTTTTATGAAAATCTATTACCGTACATGCGGCGAGTGAATTGAGCGCAGCTGCAATGCTTCCCCATGCAGATAAAAAGATAACGGCAAACAACAAGCCTATCAATCCAACCGGCAGATTATCCTTTACAAAACGCAGGAAAATAAAATTGGTATCATTGGCTTCATCACCGGGCAGCGCTTTTTTTATAGTTGCTTTGTATTCTTTTCTTTCCTTATTGGCTTCATCGATATTCCCTGCTGCAAATGCTGTATTGTAGCGGCTTTCAATCAGTCTTAGACTATCGCCATATATAGTTTGCTCTGCTACATTCTTTTTTGCATTATCAAAAAACACGGGTGCTTTATGGTACAGGTAAAAGCTGAAGATTAAAACGCCGATGAGTAAAATGCCAAACTGCATCGGCACTTTTACCAAGCCGTTCATTAATAATCCACGCTGGCTTTCTTTTATATTTTTTGCAGTAAGATAGCGCCCTACCTGGCTATGATCTGTTCCGAAATAGCTAAGCGCTAAAAAGAAGCCACCGATCACACCACTCCATATATTGTATTTGTCTTTCCAGTCAAAGCCTTTATCGGTAAAGCCTGTGGTGATCACATTCATTTTTCCGAGCTCCTTTGCCTGGTCAATCGCAGCGCTGAAGCCCATTCCGTTTGGCAGCATATTTACTGCGATGTAGGCAATGATGAACAAAGAAGCGAATACAATGATCATCTGCAGCGTTTGTGTGTATGCCACTGCCCTTGCCCCACCTGTCATGGTATAAATGATGAGCACACCTCCCATTACAATATTGGTGAGGTAAATATTCCAGCCCATGAGCGAGCTTAGTACGAGTGACGGCGCATAAATACTCACGCCAGTGCTCAATCCTCTTGATATTAAAAAGAGAAAAGAAGTAAGCGATCTTGTTTTAATGTCGAACCGTTTTTCTAAAAACTCGTAGGCAGTGTAAACCTTCAGCTTATTGTAAACAGGAACAAAAAAGAAACTGATAACGATCATGGCAATGGGCAGGCCAAAATAGTATTGTACAAAACGCATCCCGTCGCTGTAAGCCTGGCCGGGACCAGTGAGATAAGTAATGGCACTGGCCTGTGTTCCCATGATGCTGAGCAACACCAGGTACCAGGGCATGCTGCGGTTGCTTAAAAAATACCCGTCAAGATTTTTTGTAGTGCGGCTTTTATACACACCATACAGAATGATGATGGCTAAAACCGTAATTAATATGATCCAATCGATTGAGCTCAAAACAGCGGGTTTGCTTATTCGGTAAAAATAGCGGTTACAGCCAAAACACAAAGTTTTATTGGGTTAAAATATGATGAGAGGTTCCTGTTAATTATTTTATGGCGATGAAATTCTTTAACAATCAGTATACATATTATACAATTGTATTGTTCTAAATTCCTGCAAAAATCTTCTATGCAATCTTCCTGCTTTGTAAAATCCTTTGGTACAGTATTTCTCCTGACAATATTGGTTTCTTGCCAGAATACAGAGAAAGAAGAACAGGCTTTGAAGGAGGTGTGTCAAACATTAAATTTATCTGCCAAAGATTTTGACGGAGTCGCAGCAGGCAAGTTGCGAGAGCTAAATAACAAACTAATCGATTATCGATTAAAGGAAAGAGCCGAGATATGGTTTCCCAAAGCGGATACCATTAATAAATTATCAGAGCTATCAGTCAAACAAATTGATTCTCTTCAACAACTTATTACAAAGGATAATTTTGAAAGCGTGGTAAAGCAGGTGGCAGATATTTATCAATCTTATGTAAGTAAGGTATTAAAAACAGATATTGAAATTAACAAGGTCTTTCAAAGTGAAACGGGAAAGAATAATAATTTCCAAAACTTTAACTCCCATTCGCTTGCGCAGCTTTTTTTCTATAAGGTGAAACATGACATTAGCTACATAAATGAACGAACAATTGATTACTGCAATATAAAGACACCACCTGGATGCATCTTAGATTTTACGATGTCTCAAACTCTTGTTGGCCAAAGCAGCACTATCCTTCTACCGGGTGAAATGTTAGAAATTTCAGCAGGAGTAGGCAGATTTTCAGCGGCAAGTAAACCTCAAATAAAAATCAACAAACGCAACATATCCACTGATGACAATCCCGTTGCTACAACAAAAATAAAAGTACCCCAAAAGCCGGGACACTATACAGTACCTGTAGAAATTAGTTATATAGATGAAAACGGTGAAACTATAACCCAGGATTACAATATCAAATATAAAGTAGCTAACCTACAGGAATAAAACAGAATACGTTGCTGCATATTATTAATGCTAATTCGTAAGCATTGCCAAAGTTTTAAATTTTGGCAATGCTTAATCCGTACAGTTTGAAAAATGGATGAATATATATCCGGAAAAATCAGGTAAAAAATAGAATGGATTTACTATTGCAAACCGTTTATTCTTTCTAAAAGCCTGTTTCTCAAATTTTCAATATCTCTAAAAACCGAATACCCATAGATCAACACATGCCTGCCATTCCGGTCTTTGAGGTAAAGCCCATAAGAAGCAACATCATCCGAAAGCCATGATTTGTTTAACGAAATTATTATCGCAATGTCTTCAAGCTTATAGCGTTTTGTTTTGATCACAATCTCCTTACTTT
>CAYOLS010000078.1:0-13801 GCA_964404845.1 uncultured Ferruginibacter sp.
CACTTCGTAAAAATTTACCGTAACATTTTTATTTTTTGAAACGCTCAATGTAGCAAAACCGGTGCTCTCCACTGCATATTTTGAATTTTTTGATTTGGATACCCTGTTCATTTTACAACCGCCGCCGCTTACAATATAATTATAGCCGCTATCCTGTATCAGCTGTAACCCATGCTCATGGCCTGCTACGTAGATCACATTAGGATTGCCTTTAACCACGCCTTCAATATCATGCACCATACTTTGGTAAAAAGGATGCTGCAGGTCCTGCGAAGTTCCGAACACCGCTCTTGTGAGTGGATATACAGAACCTAATACCGGCAATGGTATGTAAAGGTTAGGCTTCATATCTGTGAAGGGAAAAATATGCTGCTTCAATGTGTAATAACCACCATGCGGCCCATAGCTCCTGAAAGGATGATGCGTTGCAAGCAATATGAGCTTCCTTGAATTTTTTGCCAGTATCTCATCCAGCTCCGTAAGTATTTCTGCTTTTGTTTTGTAAGGGCAGTCAGATTCTACTCCTGGCTTATCATATTCATGAATCCACCATTGGCTGTCCATAAGCACAAGGGTAATATCGTCATTGATCTTTACTTCTTCGGGCCCGCCGCAGCCATCCCTTGGCAGCATCTTTACCATTTCATTACCCAGTATATCTATATAGCTCTGTACCCGTAATATGGACTGGTAGCCGTTTTTACCACCATTGGCCCAATCGTGGTTGCCGGGAATAAAATAAACCTTCGTTTTTGTATTTCCTCTTGTGATGTGTATCTGCGAATCGAGCGGCGCTTTTGCAATGGCGAAGTTGGGAACGGCGTCATCGGGCAAACCGGTTTTGTATAAGTTGTCGCCGAGATAGACCACTGTTGCCTTCTCATCCATCTTCACTACCTTCTTTGCCGCTTCCACAACAGGATGTTTACCCTTTGTTAATGCACCGGCATCACCGATCAACACGATGGTCGATTGGATAGTATCCTGTGCAGAAGCATTTATAAAGAACAATACCAGCCAAACAGAAAGCCAGGCTTTTAGTCTCATATTATTTCTTTTTATTTTTTAGGACGAGTAGATTAGGGTTGCCTTCCAGATAAACTTCATTGGAAATGATGAGGTCTCCTTCCGGTGTAAAAGTAATGCCTTCAGGTTGTTTGTATATCCTGGGATTCAGCTCATAAAATTCTTTGGGATTCAACGATCCATCAAAAATATAAATGGTCTTATTAACGGCACTTACTACGTAAAGGTCATTGGTAACAGGATTGATAGCAGCGGCAGAAGCTTTTAAAGCAACTTTGTTATCATCAATAAGATCAGCCACCCGGCCATTGTTGAGTGGCTCAATTTCATGGTAAAGACCGACTGCCCTGTCAAAGCTGTACCGGGAGGTTTTTACCTTTTTATCACCGTCGCAGTCTTTGCACAGGATAATAATGCGGCCTGAATCGACATACATGGATTCAAATTCGTTCTCGTTTTTTTTCGTATCAAGTATAAAATCGTATTTGCCGGTTTTTATTTCGCTCCCGTTGAATTGCAAAGTGCGTATGCTGCCATTGCTTAGCAGCACATAAAAGATACTGTCTTTTAAAATGATGTCTTCATAATCTCCCGCTTTTCCAAATGCCCATTGCTGGATATTCATGGGATTGTTGATAGGAATTTTATACAGGAGTGCTTCTTCATCTATGATGGCGAATACACTACTGTCTTTAGGGTAATAGGCAATGCCGGAAATTTCATCCAGCATAGGCGGAAGATTGATGAGGTAAGGCTGCGAAAAATTGTACAATTCCGAATCCTTGAATTTAGACGATGCTTCGTCTTTGGGAACAAGACCATTCTTTGCAGAAATATCATTATCGCATGACAACAACATAGCTGCAAGCAGGCATGGGCCAATAAAAAACCTGATAATGGATAATTTGCTGAGCATAAGTTGTAATTAATCAATCAATTTCAAACTATATGCCGCAAATGTTAAAGCCCGAAATACGAAAGCGGGGAAAGAAGTATCTGTTAAAAAGTGTGGAAAAAAGTAAACAGTTACCCTTCTTCGATAAAACCCCAGCTTTGTGCTAAAGCGGTTCTTATTTCGCTGTTTAGCTGTGGTTTATCATAATGACCTGCAAGTTGCTTTTGCCTGTATGCTTCGTAAACAGATACGGCGCAGGCTACAGAAATATTGAGTGACTTTATGATACCGACCTGCGGGATGATGAAATTGCCATCAGATAAAGCGATCGTTTCTTCACTTACTCCCCCATGCTCGTTCCCGAAGACCAGCGCTACTTTTTGGGTAAAATCAATTTCGTGAAGACCTATGGCATCGCTGCTTAGGTGGGTAGTATAAATTTTATCGTAGTGTTTGCGCAGCTCGGCAAAACATTCTTTTGCATCCGTGAACTGGTGAATAGTGAGCCACTTGGCGGCGCTTGATGAACTTTTGGCACCCCATTTTTTATGTTTAGGTATCTGTGTATTTAAAATATAAATATCCTGTATGCCTACTGCATCGCAGGTGCGCATTACTGCAGAAATATTGTGAGGGTCCTGTACATTTTCCAGTACTACGGTAAGCCCTGGCTGGCGCTTATCCAATACATCATTGAGTCGTTTACTGCGTTCGGGTGTCATGCTGCGAAAATGAGTATAATCGACTTTACAACAAAATAAAATTGGTATGATTTTTTAAACTGTTATCATCAACCATTAAAACATTCATATGGATACTTTAATTACTGTAGTGATAACGCTGATCATTGTCGGCCTGATCCTTTGGCTCATCAACCGTTATGTGCCGATGGCAGGCTCCATCAAATCTATTTTAAATGTGGTAGTAGTAATAGCCGTGATCATCTGGCTGCTCCGGGTGTTCAATATCTGGGGAGGCAGTATAGGCTCCGTTTAAATTTAATGGATCCGGTATTTTCACCGGATCTTTTATTTTTTATCATGCCGTTGTTCCAGCAAAGCACATACAGCTGCCAGGCTAACCCCTTTGGCATTTAATAATACCAGGTAGTGAAACAAAAGGTCGGCTGCTTCTTCTGTAAAAAGCCGCTGGTCATTGTCTTTGGCCTCGATCACTAACTCTACAGCTTCTTCCCCTACCTTTTGCGCTATCTTATTGATACCTTTTTCAAAGAGGCTGCTGATATAGGAACCAGCCGGTGCATTTATTTTTCGGTCACTGATGATCTGCTCCAGCTTTGCCAAAAAACCGGGTGCCAGGTTCTCTTCCCCAAAGCAGGTAGCTGCTCCTGTATGACATACCGGCCCTGCTGGGATAGCTTTTACCAGGATGGTATCATTATCACAATCTGTCATCCAGGAAACAGGCTGAAGAAAGTTACCCGAAGATTCGCCCTTGGTCCATAGCCTTTGCCTGCTGCGGCTGAAAAAAGTTACCCGGTTCAACCTGGCGGTCTCCTGCAGGGCGGCTTCATTCATAAATCCCAGCATCAGCACCTTACCGGTACTGTTATCCTGGATCACGCAGGGCACAAGCCCATCCGGGTATTTTGAAAAATCCGGTGACAACATCTTATCCATATAATTTATTTAAAAACGTACGTTGATATTTTCGTTGGCGAGGTATTGCTTTAATGCGGGAATTTTTATTTCGCCATAATGGAACACACTGGCAGCGAGTGCAGCATCTGCGCCTGCATCCTTCAGCACTTCCTTAAAATGTGCTATGCTGCCCGCACCACCGGATGCGATCACCGGTACGGGCAGGCTGCTTGCCAGCAGCCGGGTAATATCCAGGGCAAAGCCATCCCTGGTGCCATCGTTGTTCATGCTGGTAAGCAATATTTCTCCTGCGCCCATGTCTACCGCTTCTTTTGCCCAATCCAATGCTTTACGGTTTGTTCTTACCCTTCCCCCGTTTAAATACACCCACCAATTACCGTCTGCTTCTTTTTTGGTATCAATCGCCAGCACAACGCACTGGCTTCCTGCGGCACTGCTCATATTTTTCAGTACCGAAGGATCTTTTACAGCGGCAGAATTTACCGTGATCTTATCAGCCCCGTTCTTTAACAGTATATCAAGATCGCCTGCATGCTGCACACCTCCGCCTACGGTAAACGGGATATTGATCGAAGATGCAATATCATTCACCAGGGAAGCAAAAGTTCTTCGTCCTTCAACCGTAGCAGTTATATCAAGAAAGACCAGCTCGTCGGCGCCCTGTTCCGCATATTGAACTGCCAGCTCCACCGGGTCGCCGGCGTCTTTGAGCGATACAAAATTTACTCCTTTAACAGTACGCCCATTCATAATATCCAGGCATGGTATGATCCTTTTGCTTAGCATGATGAACCATTGATTTGTGAGTGATTAAAAGACCGCAGTTCTTCCAATGTGATCTTTCCTTCGTAAATGGCCTTGCCGATGATGACAGCATTACATCCCGCCTGTTTAAGCTGATGAATGTCAGCCATACCTGCTACCCCGCCGCTGGCTGTGAGCGATATTGCCGGGAATTTTGCAATGATATTTTTGTACAGTGCTACCGCCGGCCCCTGCATTGCACCATCTTTTGAAATATCAGTGCAAAAAAAATGCTGTATCCCAATGCTGCACATTTTTTGAATGAAGGAATAAATATCAATGCCTCCATCCTGCAGCCAGCCGTTTATTTTTATTTTTTCCTGCTGTACATCGGCCCCTACAAAAAATTTACCTGCACCAAATATTGTTATCCATTCCTGCAGCAGCTCCGGCTGCTTTACTGCAATGCTGCCTACTGTAATGATCTGTGCGCCGGCATTAAGCACAGCTCTTACATCGTTGCCTGTTTTTATACCTCCGCCAAAATCGATTACCAGCTTTGTATTGCGTGCAATTTTTTCCAGAACAGAAAGCTGCTGCACGGCGCCTGCTCTTGCTCCATCAAGATCCACGAGATGGATACGGGTAAGGCCTGCATCTTCAAAAGATCGGGCCATGCTCAAAGGATCGGTATCATAGGCAGAGCGCCTGTTATAATCGCCCTGCGTAAGCCTTACGAGCTTTCCATCCATGATATCAATGGCAGGTATGATAAAATCAGTGTTCATACTATAAGGTCAGCGGTTTAAAAAATTACGTAAAATAATATCACCCGTCTGCGATGATTTTTCTGTATGGAACTGCACACCGTAAAAATTGTCTTTCTGCAGTATAGCGCTGTAAGGCAATATATAGTTGGTTTGGGCTACAGTGGCTGTACACAATTCTGCATAATAGCTGTGCACATAATATACAAACGCATCCGGCGCAACGCCTTCGAGCAGCGGCGTTTGGTAGTTGTACAGGTTGTTCCATCCTACCTGCGGTACTTTTACAGCAGGCACTGCAGGAAATTTTTTCACGGCTGCATCAATGATACCCAGACATTCCGTATCGCCTTCTTCTGAATGGGTACAAAGCAACTGCATGCCCACGCAGATACCCAGCAAGGGTTGGGTTAAAGTAGGGATAAGCTTATCCAGTTTTTTTTGCTGCAGGCTTTTCATAGCTGCTGCAGCATGACCTACGCCCGGGAATATGATCTTATCTGCGCTGCGGAGTTCCGCTTCCACATCGGTGACCCTTGCGCTGAAGCCAAGCCTTTTGAGTGCATACTGAACACTCTGCACATTGCCTGCATTGTATTGTACAATTGCTATATCCATCACAACATTCCTTTTGTGGTAGGTAATTCATTACTGAGACCATCTCTTTTTACAGCCATTTTTACAGCTTTTGCAAAGGCTTTGAATACGGCTTCTATCTTGTGATGCTCATTGGAACCTTTGCAACGGATATTGATATTGGCCCCTGATGCATCGCTGAATGATTTAAAGAAATGTTCAAACATTTCAACAGGTACATCGCCGATGCGGTTCCTTTTAAACTTCACTTTCCAGACCAGCCATGGTCTTCCGCCAAAATCTATCGCTACCCTGGCCAGGCTGTCATCCATTGGCAATAAAAATCCATAACGGTTGATGCCTCTTTTATCATTCAATGCCATGGAAAATGCTTCCCCTAATGCAATGGCAGTATCTTCTATTGTGTGGTGCTCATCTATATCAAGGTCACCTTCACAAACAATGTTCAGGTCTGCGCCGCTGTGCCTTGACAGTTGCTCCAGCATGTGATCAAAAAAGCGCAGACCGGTAGTAATGGCGGATCTTCCGGTACCATCTAAGTTGAGAGAAATATTAATAGTAGTTTCTTTTGTTTTGCGCCGGTGCTGAACTGCTCTTGGAGGAAATCTTAAAAATGCATAGATATCCTGCCAGTGTGGTGTTGACAAAGCAATGGTGCTTTTGCGCAGCTCATCCAGCGTATCATTGATCTCAGCTGCACCAAGCTGCTCATCCGTATTGAGCCATATTGCTTTGCAACCAAGATTTTTGGCCAGCTGCACATCTGTGATGCGGTCGCCTATTACAAAAGAGCTGGATATATCATAGGAAGGGTCATCCAGGTATTCCAGCAGCATTCCTGTGCCCGGCTTGCGGGTTGCTTTATTTTCATAAGGAAAGCTCCTGTCAATAAAGACCCTGGAAAAATGTACGTCTTCATTCTCAAAGCTTTTAATAACAAGGTTATGCAATGGCCAGAAGCTGCTTTCAGGAAAAGTATCTGTACCAAGCCCGTCCTGGTTGGTCACCATTACCAGTTCATAATCCAGCTCCCTGGCTATTTTGCGCATGTATTCAAAAGCATGCGGATAAAATTCGAGCTTTTCAAAAGCGTCGAGCTGGTATGTAGGAGGTGCTTCTTTGATCAGGGTTCCATCACGATCTATGAACAGCACCCGCCTTTTCTTTTCAGTTCCTGTTTTCATTGTATTGTTTTAATAAGCTGATGAGTGTATCATTTTCAGAAGGGGTGCCTACAGTGATCCGCAGGCAGCCTTCACAACCATATTCTTTGCTGCGGTTTCTCACTACTACCCCGCTTTGCGAAAGAAAGGCATAGACCGCATCCGCATCCCGGCATTTTACAAGCAGGAAGTTTGCATCAGATGGAAATACCTTTTCAACCACGGGAAGCTGTAACAAGCTTTTTTGCAGCCGTTCCCTTTCGTTTACCGTGGTCTTTATCCAGCCATTAACTTGCTCCACCTCCTGTAGCGCCTGCAGGCCATATTCCTGCGAAGCCGTATTGATATTATAAGGAGGCTTCACCTTATTGAAAATGTCAATGATGTCCATGGATGCAAAACAAATGCCCAGGCGCAGTGCCGCCAGCCCCCATGCTTTTGATAGTGTTTGCATCACGATAAGATTCGGAAAGGATACAAGCTCTGTGATGAACGTTTTTTGCGAAGCATAGTTGATATACGCTTCATCTATCAACACTATCCCTTTAAAATTTTTCAGCAGCAACAATATGTCTTCCCTGTTCATAGAATTACCGGTGGGATTGTTGGGCGAACAAACGAATAATAATTTACTGCCTGTATCTGCCGCCTGTAATATTCCCTCCACATCCAGCTGGAAATCCGGGGTAAGATTCACTTTTTTTACGTTCACCTCATTGATGGCAGCGCTTACGCCGTACATACCATAGGTTGGCGGGCAGATAATAATATTGTCACGGGACGGGTTACAGAAAATACGGCAGGCCAGGTCGATCACTTCATCGCTTCCATTGCCGATAAAGATATTTTCTGCCGGCACGTCTTTTATCCTTGCCAGCTGGAATTTAAGCTGCCACTGCAACGGATCGGGGTACCGGTTGAATTCGCCTGCCGGCGAACCAAAAGCATTTTCATTGGCATCGAGCAATACTGATGCATTTCCCTTAAACTCATGCCTGGCAGAAGAATAAGGCTGAAGGTTCCTGATATTATTTCTTACCAGTGATAAAATGTCCATATTATTCATCGTCTTTTAACCTGATCGTAATAGCGTTCCTGTGTGCCTGCAATCCTTCGGCAGCAGCCATGATCTCTATGGAAGGACCTATTTCCATAAGGCCTTGCCTGCTCAGCTGCTGAAAGGTTATTTTTTTTACAAAGCTGTCGACCGAAACACCGCTGTATGCCCTGGCATAACCGTTGGTGGGCAGCACGTGATTGGTACCCGAAGCATAGTCCCCTGCTGCTTCAGGTGAATAATTACCTAAAAAAACGCTTCCTGCATTTACAACTTTGCCTGCCAGCACTGCTGCATTTTCTGAGGCAATGATGAGGTGCTCGGGTGCATATTCATTTAAAAATTCAAATGCAGTACCGGCATCTGCAAAAATTACAGCCCGGCTGTTCTTTAAGGCTGCTGCAGCCAATTCTTTTCTTGGAAGTAATTGCAATTGTTCCATCAATGCTGTTTTAACCGAATCCACTATGGCAGCATGTGTTGCCACCAAGATCACCTGGCTGTCTGCACCGTGCTCTGCCTGGCTCAGCAGGTCCGCTGCAATAAAGGATGGGCGGGCTGTTTCATCTGCATATATCGCCACTTCACTTGGTCCTGCGGGCATATCTATTGCCACACCCTGCCGGCTTACAAGTTGCTTGGCGCAGGTTACATACCGGTTGCCGGGGCCGAATATCTTATCAGCTTTTGGAACAGCTGTGGTACCATATGCCATGGCAGCGATGGCCTGCACACCACCGATCTTAAAAATATTCTTTAACCCCAGCAAATGTGCCGTGTACAAAATTGCAGGATCTATTTTTCCGTCCTTTCCGGGTGGTGTACAAAGTGTAATGTTTTTACAGCCTGCTATCAACGCCGGGATACCCAGCATGAGCAAAGTAGAAAACAAGGGTGCGGTTCCACCCGGTATGTACAACCCGACATTTTGAACGGGAATATCCCTCCGCCAGCATTGAACACCTGTTGCTGTTTCAACAACCGGGGTTTGTAAACAATGTGCCTGGTGAAACTTTGTGATGTTGTTCTTTGCCAGCCGGATGGCCTGCTGTAATGCTTCGCCTGTACCGGCAACACCTTCCATTATTTCCGCTTCTGATACCCGCCAGCCTGCAGGTACATACCCATCGAACCTGGCCGCATATTTTTCGAGGGCTTCTTCGCCGTTTAGCCTCACATCATCCAGTACAGAAGAAACAAGCGTGTCGAGCTGGCTGTCTTCAGCCAATGGCCTTTGAACAAGCATTTGCCAGGTATCAGCAGGAGGTTCTATAAATACATTTTCCATCTGTGCAATAATTTACATGATCATTTTTTCGATAGGCACTACCAATATTCCCTGTGCCTCCAACTCTTTTAATTTTTCGATCACTTCCCAGAAATCATTTTCATTTACCACGCTTTGTACACTGCTCCAGCCTTGCGCTGCCAATGGTACAATGGTTGGACTTTTGCTGCCGGGCAAAACTGCCGCAATATTTTCGAGCTGGTGATTAGGCGCATTAAGCAAAATGTATTTATTGTTCCTGGCAGTTTTTACCGCCGTGATGCGCCGGATGAGTTTATTGAGTATATCCGCTTTTTCCTTGCCGGTATTTTTGCCGGCTACCAACACTGCTTCTGACTGCAATACTACTTCCACCTCTTTAAGATTATTGGTAAACAAAGTGCTGCCGCTGCTCACCAGGTCGCAGATAGCATCTGCCAGTCCTATCCCGGGCGCTATTTCCACAGAACCACTGATGTTGTGGATCTCGGCATTGATGTTATTATCTGATAAAAATTGTTGTGTGAGCCTTACGTACGAAGTAGCTATCTTTTTACCTTCCAGGTCTTTGACGGAATTGTATTCAATAAATTTTGGAACAGCCAGGCTGAGACGGCATTTACCAAAGCCAAGCCGGTAAACAAGGTCTATTTCCCTGCCTGCTTCCAGGAAAACGTTCTCTCCTACAATGCCCACATCTGCTACGTTATCGAATACATACTGCGGGATATCATCGTCCCGGAGAAAAAATATTTCCAGCGGGAAATTATCTGCAATGGTTTTCAGTTGCTTATTCCCGTTGCTGACCTGTATGCCGCATTCCCTGAGCAACCTCAGGGACTCCTCGTACAATCTGCCTGATTTTTGTATAGCTATCCTAAGCATAAAAAAAGTTTAGACAATAAAAAAAGGCTCACATTGCTGTAAGCCTTTTAAAATATGTGGTGTACACACAGATCAACACAGCTTACCTGCAGGTAAATTATGATGATGATGTATGTGGATGAATTGTTGCATGTACAGTGCAAAATAAAGGAGGTTTATAATAACAGCCAATTTTTTTTGAAAATAAACCTGTTAAAATCCATCTAACTCAATTCCAAGGCCGGTTCCGGCCCTGTATAAAATTTTTCCGTTGTCGAATGATACACCTTTTGCAATATCCTCCGATAACAACAGGGGACCATCCATATCCACATGATCCAGCAAAGGTGCCAGCTGTGCAATGGCAGCAGTGCCTATTGAACTTTCATTCATACAACCGACCATTACCTGCATATCCAGTTCTCTTGCTTTTTTGATCATGCGCCTGGCAGGCGTGATGCCGCTGCATTTGGTCAATTTGATATTGATGCCATGGAAATGCTGGTGGCATTTTTGTACATCGCTTTCAGATACACATGCTTCATCGGCAAACAATGGCAGCGGCGATCGTTCATACAATGTTTTCATCCCTTCCCAATCGTCTTTCGCCAATGGCTGTTCAACAAATTCAACACCCAGTTCTTTCAGCAATGGAATTTTATGGAGTGCCTGTTCTAATGTCCACCCGGCATTGGCATCTACCCTGAACAAGGCATCTGTATGTTGCCGCAGTGCTTCTACCATTTCAATATCATTGTCTGTACCTACTTTTATTTTGTAAATGGGCCAGGGCTTTTCTTTCATTTTTTTAACCATGGTTTCAATGCTGTCGATGCCAATGGTAAAATCGGTGAGCGGTGCTTTTGCTGTATCTAAGTTCCAGAGCTGGTACAATTGTTTTTTGCGCATTTTACCAAACAGGTCCCAGCCCGCTATGTCCAGTGCACAAACAAGAAATGAATTCTGTGGGAACAAATGATGCAGGTAATGCCAGTAACGTTCGGGGTCGCTGAAAGAAAATTTTTCGACGAATTGTTTTTTGGCTTCCAGGTCTTCCGCCATTTTTTCTACCGGGATATTGTAATAGCTGATAGCAGGCGCCTCACCATATCCCTTCACACCAAAGTATTCCAACTCTACAATAAAGGTAGGTTGGTGTGTTTTGGTTCCTTTTGAAATGGTAAATGGATGGGTGAAAGGGAGGTTGTATATTTTGTAGGAAACTTTCATTTTTTTATTACACGAATTGAATTCAATTGCACGAATTACACGAATTTAGTTGCGAGCTATTAGCCTTTAGCTGTGAGCCGGCTTTCTTATTCCTTATTATATATTTCTCATTCCTTATTTTTTATTACACGAATTAGCCGTTCATCACTCATCGTTCATATCTCATACTCCCATCTCATCGCCCGCTTTCATTAACCATATGCTTCAACGTAACCACAAAACCCGGTTGTTCTGCTAACTGCTCTAACGTGATGTGCATGCGGTAGTTCCAGTAATGATCGGGATCAGCGGGATTGTTGATGCGCTCTGCTTTGGGATCTTCTTTACGCAGGTTTTCATCCATGGCTAACAGGTCCTGCAACAGGAACACAGCCCACATCGCCGGTGATTCCAGGTGTTGCTTTATAATATCCCTGCATACCCATGGCTCTGCATAAAAAGGCGCATCGCCATTGTGGCCGAGTTGGTGATTGTAAAATTTCTGTATGGTCGTTTTATCCTCTTCCCACCATTCCCTTATAGTTGCCATATCATGCGTAGATGGCGTAACCACGCTGAGGTAAGGCGAATGATACGGGTTGGAAAACTCCTCTCCTGCTCTTTTAGGCATGCGTTGTACTTCCAATGCAAGCATTTGTAAATTATCCAAAACGGATTCCACCATTTCCGGCACCATGCCGAGGTCTTCTGCGCAAATGAGCATATTGGTGCTGCGTTTCAGGGCGTTCAGCTTTTTAATACCTTCTTCTTCCCAAAGCTGGTTTTGTTTTTTAAAGAAGTAATCATCAAACAATGCATTTAATATCGCCTGCTCATGGTGCGGCAATGCTTTATAAGAATCTGTGCCGTGCATGCCGATGCGCAAATGATAATTACCTGCGTGCTTGTCATCCTTAATGGCAATGACATTGGTGAGCAGGTCGAACAATCCTTCCTGCAGATAATTCAGTTCAGGATGTTCTTTTAAATAAGCCGCAATTTTTCGTTGTGTATTAAATGCTTCTTTGAACCTGTTGTGCTCCAGGAAAACATCTTTTACGGTGTTTGTATTATCACCGAACCAGCGGTACAATAATTCCTCTGTAATGTAGGGCAGGCAATATCTTTCTTCATTAAAGTGTAGGCCTGCATTGCTGAAGTCATAAGAAGGGATGGGCCATGCCGGAACGAATTTTCCTAAAATACCTTCTATGGTATTGAGCGGAATGCTCCATATCCTGAAGAAACCGAGTACATGATCAATACGTATGGCATCAAAATAATTGCCCATATGCTCCATGCGCTGGCGCCACCATGCATAGTCGTCTTCCGCCATTTTTTCCCAGTTGTAGGTCGGGAAACTCCAGTTCTGCCCCTTGGTGGCAAAAGCATCGGGTGGTGCTCCGGCCTGCATGTCCATATGAAACAGGTTGCGGTACATCCATGCATCGCAGCTGAACCGGCCTACGCCTATCGGCAGATCTCCTTTGATGATGATGCCGTTCTTGTGCGCATAGTCTACCGCATCTTTCAATTGCAGGTGAAGATGGTATTGCGTAAAATAATGAATGGCTATCTCGTCGTAAAAATCATTTTCGGGACTTACGAGTTCCTGTATCACTTCTTCATTATAACTGGCATATTCGCCCCAGTTATTATAATCGGCTGAGCCGTTCTTGTCTCTCAGGTAACAATAGGCTGCATAAGGTACAAGCCAGTGGCGATGCAGATCAAAAAAGCTGAACCAGCTAAGATCATCCTTGAACGCATCTTTGTCCTGGTTGTAGAGCATGCGGATCGCTTCTTCTTTCACTGATATTATCTCTTCGTAATACAGGCTGTCTTTGGCATTGAGTTCCTTTACCTTTTTCAGCATATCCGGCGTGAACTTTACGGACAATGCCGTGCCAAGCTTTTGCACATTCAGGTAAATGGGATGCAAAGCAAAAGCAGATACTGCGGAATAAGGATAAGAATCTTTATTGGTATGCGTGGAAGTAGTATCGTTGATAGGTAGCAGCTGTATCATACGGATGCCTGCATCTTTGGAAATATCCGTAAGCAATTGCAGGTCGGTAAATTCACCTACACCCCAACTATGCTCACTTTTCAAAGCAGAAACAGGAACGTTCAACCCTGCTCCTTTCCATTTGTGCTTACCGGTATTGATGGTATGGTGTAATATGCTGAGCGTATCGTTTTCAGCCACTACAGGCAAAACCCTGTTGTTGCCTTCCTCAAATTCCATTTGCTGCTTTGCTATATCATAAATACCGAGTTTGTATTCTACAGGAAAATGTTCTTTGGATAAATTTACCTTTAGCTGCCAGTGATTTTTTTTGTATTCCATCAGCAGCGGCTTTGCGCTATCCCAATCCTTTAATTTTTTATTGTCACCTGTAAGGCAAACGACTTTGCCTGCGCCCAGTGCCGGCGCTTTTACCTTAAAGATGTGCGTAGGATTTTTTGTATCAGGTGTTTTTACTTTTTCCTTTTGCTGGAATACAGAAATAAAAGGCACGGAGGCGAATACATCTGCATAAATATTTTCTTCGTTCCATTCATCTACAATCTCCAGCCACTTTACATC
>CAYOLS010000079.1:0-13787 GCA_964404845.1 uncultured Ferruginibacter sp.
GAATGGCTCATCGCCAATAATTTCATGGGCAAGGAAGGACAAACTGTTCCTGAAATGACCGATGAATGGATCGATACTATTAGTAAACGATACATTGAGCTGTATGAAAATATCATCGGCGAAAAATTTGTACCAAAACCAATGAGCGAAGAAGAAGTGTATGAGAAGATCGTGGATGCATTGGATATCATACAATAATAGGAACACAGATTTTCATGATGGTCATAATTTCTCATGATTCTTTATCATGAAGATCATGATCAATCTGCGTTCCAAATAAAAACCGAAGGGTTAGTGTCTTTGCGATAAAAAACATAACATGAAAAACATCTTTATATTTTTAGCAGTATTCCTGTATACTCAACAAGCATCAGCGCAAACGCAGTTCAGCGGCTGGCTCGCAACTTTTAATACTTTTAAAACAGGTAAAAAAACAAGCATCCATTCAGATATACAATGGCGCAGCGGCGATGAATTTAAATTTACACAAACACTGTTGTTAAGAGCAGGATTAAATTATCACCTCAATAAAAGATCAACCGCTACTGCCGGTTATGCCTTTATTCACAACTACCGCAATATGGGCGGCATTGATGGTTATGTACCCGAGCACAGGATATGGGAGCAGTTCATTTATAGCCACAAACTCAGCAAAATAAACATCAGCCATCGCTTCCGGCTGGAACAGCGTTTTTTGTCCAGGACCATTGTTGACAACAATGAACTGAAAAACGACGGTAGTTTATACGCCAACCGCTTCCGCTATTTTATCAGGAACATTTTACCATTGAATAACCAACCCACATTTACCAAAGGAATGTTTGCAACATTGCAAAATGAGGTCTTCCTCAATTTCGGCAACAAGCAAAATGTGAATGGTAAAACATTCGACCAAAATCGTTTATACGGTGCCGTTGGTTATCGCTTCTGTAAACAATTCGACCTGGAAGCCGGTTATATGAATCAATATATAAACGGAAGAACGAATGATGTGAACAATCATATTCTACAGGTTGCAACCTATATCCGTTTATAATTTCCTGTTTAAATTTTCTCCGGTAAAAAATTATTTTCTTTAACAGTAACCTCCTGCATCACTGGTATAGCGCATTGGTTTGCTTAACGAAATTGGCATAAATATGGCTCTATTATAAACAGACCAATAGTATGATCCGTTTTTTCCGTAGATAGTGTTCCTGGCACATTATTAAATCAAACTTTATTTCGATGATCATTGCAGCCTTACCTGCAGATGAAGAAATGCGTTTGCAGGACCTTCATTCCTATAACATACTGGACACCGCATACGAGGCCGACTTTGATGAATTGGTGGAGCTGGCGGGACAAATATGTAATTCTCCCATTTCTCTGATCACTTTACTTGATAAAGACAGGCAGTGGTTCAAAGCAAAAAGAGGCCTGGAGGACAACAGCACTTCCCGTGATGTAGCTTTTTGCTCCCACGCTATTTTACAGGAGGAGGTTTTTATAGTGGAAGATGCTACAAAAGATGAGCGCTTTGCCGGCAATCCTTTTGTAACAGAAGACAATGGCGTGCGTTTTTATGCAGGCGCTCCTGTAATATCACCTACCGGTTATAAGATGGGCACCATCTGCATCATCGACAGGCAACCAAAAACTTTGTCGGCAGATGAAGCAAGAGCACTCCTGCTCATTTCAAGGCAGGTGACGAAGCTGATAGAACTGAGAAAGAAAAATATGATCATCCGGCAAAGGGCTGAAGATATCATCAACCTCAAAACAAAGACCATCACCAATGTAATGCGGGAGCAGGAAGATGATAAAAAGCAGATCGCATTCACATTGCATGAAGATCTTGCGCAGAGACTCGCATCCTGCATGATCTTTTTAGACATAGCCCAACAGGATGATGAAAAGCGGCCTGCAATGATCGACACGGTAAGAGCTGAGCTAAAAAGCGTACTGGTAGAAATGCGCAACCTCACCTACTCTATCACACCTTATACTGCTACATGGATACCTGCCGATGAACTGCTGGCTGAGTTCGTAGAAAAAATTGCAGCAAGCTATGATTTCAGCATTGAAGTACAGGTAGAGAAAAGCAACAATAAAGCTTCGCAGGAAAATGCACTGGCTGCTATCAGGATCGTAGAGCAATGGTTCAAAATACTGGCTGATAAAAAACAAGTGTCACATGTTTCTGTGTTTATTAAAACAAGCGAATATTTTGAATTGACAATAATAGATGATGGCGAAGAAAATGCAGACACTGTACTAAAGGAACATATAAGAGATAGTATGATCTACGATCGGGTGCACTCGCAAAACGGCAGCATCGAGATCATCACGACTGCTCCCGGTATAAATACACTCGAGGTAAAATTGCCTTGTAAATAAAACAAAGCAGGGAGATAATCAACCGGGCCTCAGGCGCCCGGCTGACCTGCTCATAACAAAATACTGTTTTATACTTTCAGCTGACCTTCAATACCTCCGTCTTCCATTTTTGCACCGGTAACAGCCGCCCAGCCGATCTTTACAAGACTTACTATTTTGGAATATTTGGTATCCCAGTAATACGCATCTACCGGCCTTACACTTACAATACGAATACGGGGATCGTCCTTACCATCAAACCATGCTTTGGCAAAATCTGTCCAGTATTTTTCGATCAATGCTTTTTCCGTATGAAGCGAAGCTTCGCCAAGCACATACAGGAACTCATATTTATCAGTGTTGGAAAAATACATTTGTACCCTGTTATCCTTCCTTACATCTTCTGCATTGTGGCTTTCGCTGGAACTGATGAACCACAAAGTACCATCTTCATCTACTTCCTGCACCGTCATTGGTCTTGTAGTTGGATAGTCTGATTGTATGGAAGTGGTGAACATAAAAGTTTTTGCTTTCTCTGCCAGTTCCTTCAGTTTTTCTACTGCTTCACTGCTGGTTAAATTTTCTACAGGTGAAATTGCTTGTGCCATAATAATTGTTTTACTACCATAAACCCAAATACTGTTCCAACGCATTTTGTATGAATTATTCCCCAACTGTAAAACATGTTTTTACAGCCAGTAATTCAGCATTCAGTTTGTTGCTGTATGGCATAAGTATTGTTCCTTTTAAAACATTCTATCATTCAATAAAAAATTTATGCCTTACATCACCAATAATAAGCAGGGAAAAGAAGTAAAAATATTTTACCAGGACTATGGAGAAGGGCAACCTGTAGTGCTCATACATGGATGGCCACTCAGTCATTCCTCCTGGGAAACGCAGCTACCTGCCATAACAGGCGCAGGTTTCCGTTGCATTGCCTACGACCGCCGTGGTTTTGGCAAATCAGATGCGCCATGGGAAAGCTACGATTATGATACGCTGGCTTCCGACCTGGATGCACTGATCACACAACTGGACCTGCACAATGCTATTCTTATCGGCTTTTCAATGGGTGGCGGAGAAGTGGTGCGCTACCTCACCAATTTTGGAAAAGATAGAATTGCCAAAGCAGGACTGATCGCTTCCATCATACCATTAGTAGCTCAAAAGCCTGACAATCCTGATGGTGTGCCGCAGGAAGAACTGGAAAAGATCATGAAAGCTTTGCTCCAGGACAGGGTTGGTTTTCTCCCTGACTTTCATAAAAATTTTTATAGCGTGGGAATGATCAGTAAACCGGTAAGCCAGGCAAGGCTGGACAACGATTTTATTATTGCATCACAGGCTTCTGGCAATGCTACCATCAAAGCGGCGGAAGCGTGGGCTGGTACAGATTTCAGGCCGGAACTCAAAAATGTAACGGTACCAACCCTGATCGTTCACGGCGATGATGACAAGATCGTTCCCATTGAAACTTCTGCACAGCAGGCTGCCAAAGGAATTGTCAATAATGAATTTCATATTATTGAAGGTGGGCCTCATGGACTCAATGCTACACATGCGGAAGAGTTGAATAAGATATTGGTGGAGTTCATCAGGAAGTAGTTACAGGTTGCGGGTTACGGATTCATCGACCCGCAACACATAACCCGTAACCCGTAACAATATTATGAGTGCAACGCAGCAAGCTTGTCTAACAAAACTTTCATGTCGAAAGGCTTTTCAACAAAAGCATCTGCACCGGCCTCGAGGCAATCGGTGATGGCTTGCGGGTAAGCAGATAACATCATCAATGGAATAGATGCAATGCTTTCATCTGCTTTTACCTGCCTGCATATTTCACGGCCATCTGAGCCGGAGAGTAACATGTCCATCAGGATAACATCGGGCCTTGTTTCTTTAATGAGGGGAATGATATTTTCTGCTGTTTCGCTTACCGAAATGATATAGCCTTTTGTTTTAAGCATTGCAGTAAGCATGGTAAGAAGGTCTTTATTGTCGTCGATAATAAGTATATGTTTGCTCATATCAGGAATTTATCAGGGGTATTGTAAAATAAAATGTAGAGCCGGAGCCCTGTTCGCTGGTAACACCAATAATGCCTGCGTGTTTCTTTATGATCTCGGCCGAAATAAACAGCCCGATGCCAAAACCCGGGAAAGTTTTTTCATTCTTCCCTTCTACCCTGTAAAAGCGCTGGAATATTTTTTCCTGGTCGGCTTTGCTGATACCAATACCCTGGTCTTCTACAGAAACGGTCACATTTTCCGCATCGCTTTTAATGGCTACTCTTATGAGTTTTGAATCGGGTGCATATTTAATAGCATTCGTCAAAAAATTAACGAGCACCTGTGCCAAACGGTTTCTGTCGGCGTGCACTAAGATATTGCTTCCATTTTGCAATTCGATCATATGCCCGGGATTTACATCCTTGGTATTGCTGATGATCTCCGACACAAGATCGTCAATGGAAAAATTTTCTTTATTAAAATAAAAATTGCCGGATTTGATTTTGGAAAGATCAAGCAGGTCCGAAATAAGATCGGTGAGTGTGATGATCTGCTTATGCATCCTGCCAAGCGAGTGTTTTAAAAAATCATCTTCAAACCCATCATACATATCCTGCAGCAGTTGCACATAACCTTTCACCGTGGTGATAGGCGTTTTCAATTCATGGCTTGCCATACCGATGAACAGGTCTTTTTGTTCATCCAGCTCTTTTATTTCCTGTATATCGGTGCTGGTTCCTACCCACATGCGGATATTGTCCAGCTCATCTTTTTGCGGCACAGCCCGGCTGAGCTGCCAGCGGTATTGCCCGTCTGCATTTAAAAACCGGTGTTCTATGATAAAATTTTCGCCGCTTTCCACAGCTTCCTGCCAGGCCTGCATGCTTTCTTGCTTATCTTCAGGATGAACCAGTTGCAGCCAGCCTTTCTTCATCATTTCACTTTCAGGAAGGCCGGAAAAATTATAAAAAGACTGGTTGAAATAATTAAGATTGCCATGTGCATTGCCTGTCCACACCAGGTGAGGCATGGCATCGGCCAATAACCTGAACCTCCGTTCCCTGTCTTCCAGTTCCTGTTGGTAATATTTTTCATCGGTAGTATCTCTTGCCGTTCCTATTAAAAAAATGGGCTCCCCATGGTTGTTCTTGAACACTTTGCCTTTTACCTGCATCCAGCGTTGTATACCATTGCTCCAGATGATCCTGCATTCATAATTCAATATGCCGGTTTTGTAGGCAACTTTAAAAGCTTCGTTCCTTATCCGCATATCATCGGGGTGTACTCTTTTCAGTAACTGATCATGTGTTATTACCGATTTTTCCTTGTAACCGAATATGCTGAGAAAACGATCGCTGTATTTCATTTCATCCGATTGGATATTCCATTCCCAGGTGCCAAGCTCACTGGCATCGAGTACAATGTTGAGGCGCTTTTCACTTTCTTCTGTCTTCAATCTTGCTTCCACTTTTTCGGTAACATCATTCACGGTTATAATAACACCTGATATGCTGCCATCGGCTTCTGACAAAGGTCTGTATTCAAAGTCGAGGTAGAACCTGCGCATGCCATCATCGCCCTGTACCCATGCGATGGCTTCATTTTCACGGTGCATCAACCCTTCATTCAATACCCTGCTTAACAGTTCTGCATATTTTTGGTCCCTGAGCTCCGGAAAAACTTCCAGTACAGGTTTGCCCATTATTTCTTCTTCTTTTTTGCGCCAGATATTGTCGATAAGCGCTTTATTGGCCGTTTCAATGATATGATCCTTTCCCCTGAAAATGGTCATGGGTATGGGCGATTGCATTACCATGTTCCTGAACTGCTTTTCACTATCAGTGAGTGTATGCCTGGCTTTTACAGAAGCCGTTACATCAGATGCCACAACGATGATATCTTTTACGGAACCATCATCTTCTTTGAGCGGGTGATATACAAAATTGAAATAGGTCAATTCATTTTCTCCTGACCTGTTAAGGTATACAGGAAACTCCACGCCATAATAAGGCTTACATGTTTTGAGCACATTCTCCAGTATGGGCGCTACCGCTGTTCTTACTTCGGGCAATACTTCAAATAAAGGCCTTCCTACAAATTTTTCTTCCTGCCTGTTTACTATTTCCAGGTAAGTATCATTGGCCATTTCCACTATGTGTTCGGGGCCATGCAATATGGTAATACCAAGGGGCGCCTGCCGAACAGTGCTCCTGAATTTCTTTTCACTTTCCTGTAATTTGCTGCGGGCTATTACCTCTTCCGTCACATCGAGCATGATGCCATTGAAGCGGTAAGCTATATTATCCTCATTAAAAGACGCTTTTCCCTTAGCGCTTACGATCCTTTCTTTTTGTGTAAGCGGGTTGATAATGGAGTACTCTATATCGTAAGTGCCTCCTGATTCATACCCGAGCGCTGTTTGTATCGCTTCCTCCACCCTTTTCCTATCTTTGGCTGCAATTACATGGATGGCTGTACCCAATTCTATCTCCTCCTCGTCAGCCAGGCCAAACCAGTTTTTCAATCGTTTGTTGGCAGTAAATTTATTGTTGAGCGGGCTGTAATCCCAGGTTGCCAATTCGGCAGATTCTATAGCGAAGCGCAGTTCTGCAAGGCTTTCTTCCAGCTTATTGTAACCTATCACTTTTTCAGTGGTCTCTGTGCAGGTAACAAATACGCCGGCTACATGATCGTTCTCATCCATTACAGGGCTATAGCTAAAGGTCCAGTACACATCTTCCAGTCTTCCGTTGCGGTAAATAGGTAATAACTGATCTTCTGCCCAGGTAGCACTGCCGCCGCTAACTACCTGGTGAATAAGTGGGTAAATATCTGCCCATATTTCAGGCCATACTTCCACACCCTTTTTACCAAGACATTCGGGGTGCTTACCGCTTTTACCAAGACTTGGCCTGTAAGCATCGTTGTAAAAACAGGTATGATCGCTTCCCCAAAAGAGAAACATTGGGAATTTTGAATTGAGAATTATGCTTAAGGTAGTACGCAGGCTTTGCGGCCATACAGCGGGATCGCCAACGGATGTGTGAGCCCAGTTTTTGGTTCTCATGAGTTCGCCCATTTCTCCACCGCCGGATAAAAAGGAATAATTTTCAGGTGCCTGGTTTTGGTTTGCCATGATCGGATGATACTAAGATAATTAATTACCAACAAAGACCTTGCAAAATATCTTCCATTTTGTAGCAGTTCCTTAATAGGAGATATAAGGTAGGAGATATAAGCTATGAGATGTGTGGCAATTCGTGTTGTAAAAATAGCAAAGAGAGTAAAGAGGAAGGAGAACAAGCAGATATATAAAATAAGAAAGAGGCTTCTGTTATTAGGAAGCCTCTTTCTTTTATAGTACATTAATTCGTGTAATTAGTGCCTGAAATTCGTGGTAGAAAAAACTCCGGATCTGACCTGCGGTGCCGCCCCTGTAATTAAGCTTCCATACGTTTAAACAATACAGGATAATTCAATACAAATCCATTTTCATCCACCCGGATCACAGCTTCAAAATCGTTCGGCACATTCTGGTAATGGTATTCATTGGCTGACAATCGCTGGTATTGCTGCATCAGCGCTGCTTCTGTTTGTTCCAGCACATCTAAATACAATACTATTATCCGTTGCTTTACCTGGCTGGCCATTTTCAACCTGCGTATGGGCAAGGTATTGGTGAAAGGGGTAAGCGGGATATCAATATCGATGCAACCATTAAACTGAGGTGCAGGCTTGCCGTTCAGCAACCAATTGCCTTTTCCGTCTCCTTCTGCCATTAATGATCTTTCTTTACCATTAATCACGGAGTTAATTACGGCCTTCAATGTTTCCCATGCAGGATTGATGCGGATGGTATATTGCACAGAAAACACCAACCCTTCGTAATTACCCTTAATGAACGAGCTGACCTGTATCCCTTCGCCTGACTCTTCTATTGTACATTCTTCTATGGAATTGTAAATAAGTCCCTGCCATCTTAATTGATGTTTCATGGCTACCCATCTTCAAATCCTGTGCCTTACTAAACGGCTGCAGGAACCGGCAGGTGTGTGCTGATAGCGATCCTGTTCCATGCATTGATGGTAACGATCATCATTAACAGTTGCGTTGTATATACGTCCCCAAAAGTTGCCTGTGTTTTATCGTAGGTCTCTTTTGATAGCCCGTGCTGGCTGATAAGGGTTACTTCTTCCGTCATAGCCAATATGATCTTTTCTTCAGGAGTGAACAGGTCAGTTTCTCTCCAGGCATTGAGTAAAAATATGCGCTGGGTGGTTTCTCCCCCCCTTGATGGCATCTTTGGTATGCATATCTATACAAAAGGCACAGCCATTGATCTGCGAAGCTCTTATTTTGATAAGCTCTTTGTAATTTTTAGGCAATTGTGTAGTGGACAGGTATTTTTCCAATGCAAACATTGCTTTGTAAGCTTCCGGTTGAATTTGCTCTACGTTGATCCTTTTTTCCATGATGTTTATTTTTGTAGAGCGAAATTAGAAGATGAAGAGGAGCAGAAAGTTAAACTGGTTTAAGAATTGGCAAGGAGGATAAAATAGAAAGAGCTAAGAGGAAAGGAGAAAGGAGGTAAAAGAGTTTAAGGCATAAAACCTTGTCTTCTTCTTTTCCTCCTTTCTCTTCTATTCTCTTTGTATCTTTATTCCCTACCCCATTTTCTTCCTCCGCAATTCACTCAGGTATTCCGGTGTAAATCCAAGATAGGAAGCGAGCAGGTATTGAGGGATGCGTTGTACAAAGTCCGGGTTTTTCTCAGCAAAATTATCATAGCTTTCTTCGCTGCTGAGATCGTAAATGTATTTTATCCTGAATTGATTAGCGGCGTATGCTTTCTGGTAAATGATACGAAAATATTTTTCCATGTCAGGGACCTGTTGCAGCAATTGGGCCTGTTCATCGAATCCTATTGCCAGCAGGCTGGTCGTTTCTACAGCCTGGATATTAAAAACGGAAGGCTGCTGTTGTTGAAAAGACATGTGATCGGTGAGCCACCAATTCTCCAGGGCAAACTGCGTAGTATGCTCCACTCCTTTTTCGTTGATGTAGAACATGCGCAAAATCCCTTTTTCAATAAAATAATGCTGCCTGCAAACCTGGCCTTCTTCGAGCAGGTTTTGTTTTTTCTTTACCTGGATAGGTTGAAAAAAGGAAACAACAGCATCGTACTCCTCTTCTGTAAGAGCAACAAATTTTTTGATATGATCTTTTAGCAGAGCGCTCATTTATGCAAAGATATTCATCCAAAACAAAAAGCCACCCGGTATGGATGGCTTTATAAAATAAGGAATTAGTAAGTATGATACCGGGTCTGACCTGCGATACCGCCCCTATCCAAATTCGTGTAACCACTACTTCACCGCTGCATGATCATTCCCTACCACAAACTTTTCCATTTCTGCTTTGATCCTCTTGTCAATGTCTGCTTCAGAAACTTTTTTAGTATTGTATTCTTTGTTCAGTGCATACAGGTATTCGTGCAATAATTTACCATCCACTTTAAATTTCAGTTTGATCACATTGGTAGAAGCGATATAATTTTCCCATGCCTTACGCACTTTGTCCCAGTACGCATGATTTTTTTCCCAGTATTTGATAGCCGGGTTGCAAAGCTTGCTATCGATGCGTTTGTAAGTGTTCAACCCTTTTTCTTCTACCAGCACCTGGTCTTTTCCATTTTCACGGATGATCTTTACATTGTCCTGCTCGTGTACATAACCACTATCGGTAATGTTCATGCGGTTGGTTCTTTTCAGGATATTGTAGTCGCTTCTTACAGAATATTCCCTTCTTGGCAGCGGGGCATCTGCAGTACTTTGCCATAAAATTTTATTGTCCATGTTCACAAACTGGCTGTAACCCTGGTAACGAGGCTCGTCGCTCACTTCCCAGATGGTTTGTGTCCATTTGCCTTTTACCAGCTCAGGTTTTACGGTTTCTTTTACCCATGTCCTGTCGCCGGTGTATTTCCAGATCACCGGATTTTCATAGCTCCATTCTTCCCTCCAGTGTTTTACGATCACACTGTCGTTGATCACCAGCAGGTGCTGGATCACTACTTTCCTGTCTGATTGTTCAATAACAAGGGAAAGTTCCGTTCCTGCCGGGGTTTCATCCCTTTCGTGGTATTTGTATTCACCGTTGGGTGCAAATGTTTCTGCATATTTAAAGTCCACATCAAAACAACCGCAAAAATTGTCAATGACCTTCCTGTCTGCCGGGGCCTGCGCCATTGCCAGGCCGGAAATTGTAAGTGCCAGTGCTGATACTATTATCCTTTTCATGTAATTTTTTATTTGCAGCAAAAAGAAGACATTATCATGACACTGGCTTACGGATTTAGAAAACGGGTTTACGCAAAACGAAAAAAGCCGCCCGTTTTACCGGACGGCTTTTTCGTTTGGAAGTTATAATAAATACGTTATCCTTTTTTCAGCCAAACAGCTTTATAAGCAGGGTAGCCTCTTTCGCCGCCACCATTGGTTAGTGCGGTAAACTGTAATTTGTAATAATTGTTATCAGCATCTTTTACAATGTAAAAACGATCTGATTTTACAGATGGCGACGTAGAAGGTCCACCGCCATTTCTCCAGTCTGCCCCAATGGCATTCTGCGTGGTTTTAAAAGTAAGTGCAGTAATATCAGCAGCAGTAAAGGTATCAAAAGTTAATGGCGCTGCAGGAGGAGTAGTTACATAAGCTGCTACACTCACGCCACGGTTGATAAGGATAATATCCTGGAACATATAAGGAACTTCACCACCACCAAAATTGGTTACATTGGCAAAATAGGACCAGGCAATATCCCATTTGGCTTTTTGTGGCTCCACCTCTACCACACCGTTTTCAAAAGAAGCATATTTAAAATAAAAGGCGGCATCTTTTGCAATATCCAGAGAGCTGAAAGTAGTAGCGTCCAGGGCTGCATGCTGTAGTGTATAGCCTCCGCTTGCATTCCTGGTGATACGGATCTTTCTCCAGCCTCTTGCCGGCGATGTTCCAACACCACTGCCACGGTTTACAATATATACCTTGTTATCTGCTGCATTTGCAGATACTTCTGCAATAGCTGTACGGGTAAGATCGCCGGAAGGATAATCATAATAAGGCATTTGTGCGGGAGCAGGTGCCGTTTGGCTAAAGCCCAGGTCAGCAGTGAGACCTACGGTATCCGCAGGCGTTACTGTATTCAGGTCATTTTTATTGAGCTGTTTCACCATCATATTTACAGAAGCATTCAGGGTTACCCTGTATTCTGCACCGGTGTAAAAACCCAGGTCCCAGCTTCCACGGTTAATACCTGTCTGGCGTTCTGCACTAATATCGATAAATACCTTGTTAGGAAAAGTTGGTCCGCCGCCGTTCACCACCATAGTAGTGGTATTGGCCACCAGCTCCGCAAAGGTTAATGTAAGCTGCCGGGTGTTGCCAATAATAGCAGGTGTACCGGAACTGTAAATATCAAATACGATCTTTTCATCACCATCAAATAATTTGCCGGTCACTTTTGTCAAAGTAAAAGAAGCTTCATTGTTGCCCGAAGGAATTACCAGGTGAATTTTACCGGCAGCAGGAGCAGGTATAATATTGTAATCTGTTCCGGATACAACACCCTGTTCGGCTACATTGAGCACAACAGGAATATCTGCAGCAGCAGCGGAAGATAATTTTACCTTGATGGTTATACTGTTTTCAGCGGCGGTAATACCCTGTGCATTGTTTTCGAAATTTGCATATACATCTGGTGCAGACAAATCGCCTTTTTCCCTGCAGGAACTGATGATAAGAGTTGTTACCGTGGCAAGTAAAGCTGCCCTACTGATCGCCATTTTAATCATTATTGTAGTAATTTATATTGTTGAAGATTATTTTTTTGCAGGTACCTGAAGATTGAATAACAAGCCGGCAAAATAGCTGCGGCCGGTTGCAATGCTTCTTCCGCTGCCACTGCCGTGTACCCCGCCTGTTTGTGTGGTAGCGATGATGGATTGCACATCGAACAGGTTGCGTACGCCCAGGTTAAGCGTTAGCAGCCTGAACAGTTTTTTGTTTACTGTAATATCTGCGAGGTTGTATGCTTTATACTTAGCGGAAACATAGTTACCGGCGGTATCAATTCCATAGAATGGCCGCTTACCTGTTAGCTTGTAAAAAAGATTTATATCCAAACCTATCTTAGTAAAACTATAGCCTGCTGTAAGATTGGCTTCGGCAGACCATTGCAACTCCGGCAAAGATTTATCTGTTTCGGAATAGCTGTTGTAAAAACCAGTATAAGCGGCACCTACACCCAGATTCCAGCTCTTGTACTTAGCCATAGACTGCAATGCAAAGCCTGCGGTTTTGCTGGCAGATACATTGGTAAGAATGAAAATATTCGGATCAGCCAGCGACGGAGCATAATCTATGAGGTTTTCTACTTTATTGTAAAAGCCGCTCAATACTGTTGTATAAGCCACTTTGCTGGCAGTGAATTTACCCCAGTTTAAAGAAGCATTAAAACTGTTGGAAGTTTCTGCTTTCAGGTTAGGGTTGCCAATGATCTGGTGGTTGGCATCAAAGAAATTAAAATACAATTCACGCAAGGAAGGCGCCCTGAAGCCTTTTGCATAAGACATCCGTAGGTCAAGGTTGTTCGTTATCCTGAATTTTGTATTCACAGATGGCAGCACAGCCGGCGCATTGTAAATAGAATTCTTGGTGAACCTTAAGCCCGGCTTGATGTTGATCTTGTTGTTGGGTGTAATTTCTGAGGTAATAAAAAATGCATAATCATCTACTGCATTGTTGCCTGCAGCCATTCTTTCCCCTTCCCCCCTGTCGAGATTGATATCTATACCCGGCTGGAAGCTGAACAAACTATTGAGTTTGTAGATGGCAGCAGTTCTGAAAGTAAATCCTGTAAAGTTAACAATAGATTGAGCGCCGGTTGAATTGTTGAGGTATCGCTTTCCGGTATTAAAACTTTTAAGGGTTGAATACACCTGGCGGCTGTAGTCGCTGTAAGATGTTTGTGCCTGCAAAGAAAAATTGCTGTTAAAAATATAACCCGCCTGCAATTGCTGCATTACCCTGTGTGTAAGGTACTCCTGGTCGGCAGCTACCCTGTCGCCTGTTTGAGGATCTGGTTGTGCAGCATAATTTCCCGGATTGGTAATGATCTCATCCAACCCATCCAGGCGGTAACGTATATTAAAAGCAGGAGTGCTGTATTGTAAAAAGCCTGAGCCGATGATCTGGTCTTTCTTATGCCACTCCAGTTCTCTTCCTGCTGCATGATTCTTCCAGCCGCCAAAGTAGTTATAGCCGATATTTCCGCCTGCCTGCCATCTTTTATTCCTCCAGGTTAAACCGGCTGACTGGTTGTGAATCCCTTGCTCGAACATGGAATATTCCTTACCTA
>CAYOLS010000080.1:0-13717 GCA_964404845.1 uncultured Ferruginibacter sp.
CCGGCATTTAATCCTGCTACAATATTTTCTGTAGTACCCAAGGCCGTTAAAAATAAAATGGGTGTCAGTATTTTCTTTTCCCTGATCTGCCTGCACACTTCCATTCCGCTCAGGCGGGGCAACATAATATCCAGCAGTATTACATCGAAATTGTTGGCCAGGGCCATTTCCAGGCCCAATGCCCCGTCCGGCGCCAGTGAAACACTGTGCCCCTTTTCGGTCAGTCCCTTATTAATAAGTGTTGCCACACTTACTTCATCTTCAACTAACAGGATCTTCATTGCGGCAAAATTACGACCGACTTACTGAAATGGCATTAGAAACGCATTAGAAAGTGGGTGAAACAAACTTTTGCTGAATAACATAAGATATTTATTATCAATTTTCAATTCCTGTAATTCAGGCAATTCGCCATCATTCGTGAAATAAACGAAAAAATAAATTTGCGTAGTTAAATAGCTACGCATATATTTGTAGCCAAATAGCTACATAATGAATCTGAGACGAGATGTTTTCCAGGCCATTGCAGACCCAACCCGCAGGGCCATCCTGTTGCTGCTGGCCTCACATGCCATGACAGCCGGAGCAATAGCTGCCAATTTTGATACGGCAAGGCCCACAGTATCGAAACATTTGCAGATACTTACGGAATGTGAACTGCTGACACAGGAACAAAACGGCCGTGAAATTTTTTATAACCTCAACCCGAAAAAAATGAAAGACATTGCCGATTTCCTGGAGCCCTTCCGCAATATGTGGGACGATCGTTTTAATAAGCTCGAATCCATCATGCAAAAACAGCGCACAAAAAAATAGCCAACATGGAACGTAAAACAAAAATTACTGCCGAAGATGGCCGCCAGGACCTGCTGATAACAAGAGAATTTGAGTTGCCTGTTGAACTGCTTTTTAAAGCTTATGCCGATGCAGACATTGTAGCCCAATGGATGACCACGAAAGTGGTTCAGCTCGAAAGCAGGCCTAATGGTGCTTACCGTTATGAAACAAGTGATCCTGAAGGCAACGTAGTTTTTAAAGCACATGGTGTGATACATGAGTTCGTGGACAACGAAAAGATCACCCGCACATTTGAAATGGAAAATGTTGGTTTTGATGTGCAGCTTGAATTCCTTCGTTTTGAAGCATTGGATGAAGAGCATAGCAGGCTTAGCATTCATATGATATTCAGGTCAGGCGAACTAAGGGATAAGCAGCTGAAACTACCTTTCTCTTATGGCATCAACATGGCGCATGACCGTTTGGAAGAAATTGTAAAACAAATAAAATAGTCACTATGGCAAAAAGAAATAAGATCATTTACTGGATCGCTACGGCCTGGCTGTCGCTCGGAATGCTGTCTACAGGAATTGTACAGTTGATGAAGATCGAAGCCGAAGTAAAAATGATGAATGTGCTCGGCTACCCTTTGTATTTTCTTTCCCTGCTTGGGGTTTGGAAAATACTCGGCGTAATTGCTGTCCTTATACCCCGCTTTCCCTTATTGAAGGAATGGGCCTATGCAGGATTTTTCTTTGCGATGACCGGCGCTGTTTATTCGCATCTTGCCGTTGCTGATGAAGCCATTTCATTATTCGGACCTTCCTTACTTTTGGTGCTTACAATTGTGTCGTGGTATTTCCGCCCGGGCAATAGGAAAATTGGTTCACTTAAAACTGCATAATATGAATCCAACAGTTGATTTTTATTTCGGCAAAGGCCAATGGCAGAATGAGATAACAGCATTAAGGAAGATCGCTCTTGACTGCGGGTTAAAAGAAGAGTTGAAATGGGGTTGCCCTTGTTATACCTTTCAAAAGAAAAATATTGTGCTCATACATGTGTTTAAAGAGTATTGCGCTTTTTTATTTTTCAAAGGCGTTTTGCTAAATGATGCGAAGGGTGTGTTGATACAACAAACTAAAAATGTGCAGTCGGCCCGCCAGGCCCGCTTTACCAATACAAAGGAAATTGTAAAGCTCGCTCCTATTCTCAAAACTTATATTTACGAAGCAATTGAAGTAGAAAAAGCAGGGCTACAGGTAAAAATGAAAACTACGGATGATTACGAAGTACCTGCTGAGTTTCAACAAAAACTGGATAAAATGCCTGCATTAAAAAAAGCATTCAGTGCCTTAACACCCGGCAGGCAAAGAGCATATTTGTTTCATTTCGCCCAGGCCAAACAGTCCGCTACACGTACGGCGAGAGTGGAAAAATATGTTGAGCATATATTAAAGGGGAAAGGGATTGGGGGATGAGATATGAACTAAGAGTTATGAGAGATGAACGATGAGTGATGAACGGGGCCGGTGCCATAGCAATTATAATTCGTGTAATAAATAAAAACTATCATCAATGAAAAGCATAAAAAAACAACTCTCCTCCCCTCAACAAAAAGAGCTTATCGACATACTTAAAAAACGTTTTGAAAAAAATAAGCAACGCCACAAAACCATTTCCTGGCCAGATGTGGAAGCCCGGCTAATCCCGGCTCCGGCCAAATTATGGTCGCTCAATGAAATGGAATTAACAGGCGGCGAACCTGATGTGGTGGCATTTGATGAAAAGTCTGGAGAATACATTTTTTACGATTGCGCTGCTGAAAGTCCAAAGGGGCGACGCAGCATTTGCTACGATCATGAGGCGCTTGAGGCCCGCAAGGAACACAAGCCCGCAGATAGTGCTATTAACATGGCTGAAGAAATGGGCATCACTATACTTACAGAAGAAGAATACCGCCTGTTGCAACAATTGGGTCAATTTGATCTCAAAACTTCCAGTTGGATAAAAACACCTGCTGATATCAGGAAGTTGAAGGGCGCTCTTTTTTGTGATCGCAGGTATGACACAGTATTTGTGTATCATAATGGAGCGGAGTCTTATTATGCAGCAAGGGGATTCCGTGGATCATTAAGAGTGTGACCAGGTAAATAAATTCATGTAGCGTCTTTGCGGTAAAAAATTGCTGGCTATCTTGCATCCATGCTCCACCTGCTCTCTCATATCTCCCCCGCCCTTGCCATTACCAATGATGCTGCGAGAGCTGCGTTGGAACAGGGTTTTGTACAAAAGCAGTATAATAAAAATGACCTGCTTATAGAAGCCGGCCAGGTATGCCGCCATCTTTATTTTATTGAACAGGGTTGTATCCGTGGTTATTATAATATTGATGGCAGGGACCAGACCCAGTGGTTTGGCTTTGAGCATGATTTTGTCACATCCTTTCGCAGTTTTACTACACGGGCTGCATCCAAAGAATATATCGAAGTGCTGGAAGACAATGCGCTCATCTGGTCTATTGCCAAAGAAGAGCTGGACGCATTACTGCAACTATTTCCTGAGCTGGAAAAGCTGGTAAGACTTATATATGAGCATTATTATATAAAGCTGGAAGACCGCTACAGCAATGCACATTTTAAAACAGCAGCAGAACGATATGAAGACCTTTTGAAAAATGATCCGCATATTTTGCAACGTATGCCATTAGGGTTTATCGCCAGCTATCTCGGCATTAGTGCGGAGACGTTGAGCAGGATTAGGAATAAGATGTAAACTATGAGATATGAACGATGAAATATGAGGGATGAATGAGGCTGGTGCTTTAGTGATTACAATTGGTGTAATTAGTGCCTGAAATTAATGGTATAAAAAATAAGGAATAAAAAATATAAAATAATAAATTAGGAGGTTAGCCAGCCCTTTAACAATGATCCATCTGCCATGAACCAATTCGAGTAATTCGTCCCATTCGTGTAATCGCTTTTAACATTGCTTTATTGACAAATGTCAACTCCGTCCTCAAACACGCCTTATAGTTTTGTTCCAACCAAATAAAATCAAGATGGAACAACAAAAGACCAACCAACCTTCTGCAGCATTTATCGGTGCATCGTGGCTCGCCTTATTTACAGGTGTACTGGCATTTATCATCGCGCTTTGGAATGCAGAAATGCAACTGAATGAAAAAGGCTATTACTTCACTGTACTCATGTTTGGACTGTTTGCCGCCATTTCTGTACAAAAAGCGGTAAGAGACCAGTTGGAAGGCATTCCCGTTACCAACCTGTATTACAGCATTGCCTGGTTCAGCACCATACTCTGCATTGTATTGCTGGTAGTGGGTTTGTGGAATGCAGAATTGGAAAGAAGTGAAAAAGGATTTTATGCCTTATCATTTGTATTGAGCATTTTTGCAGCCATTGCTGTGCAGAAAAATACCAGGGATCAGAAATCAACCAAGCAGGAACCGGTTTAATTATTTATTTGCAAGGGCGATCACCAGTCCTATTGCCAGGCCAAGTAACATGGAGAATACAATAAAGAAAATAACGCCCAAAATATAGGAGGCAAAGGCTTTTAGAAAACCAACAAAGGTTTTTTCTTTAAAGAATTGCATATACACCCATACCTGGTAAGATATCGATGCAAGGAACATGACTATGTTGATATACGTGGGAGAATTGGTGAGAAAGATGAATAGCATCAGCACCATTGCAATGAGCGTATGTTGGCCCGTAACAAAAGTTTGCAAGGTAAGCAGCTCTGCAAAATTATATTTATACCTGCGGTAAATGAGAACGGCGGACATGGCATAAAATGGTAGCTGGAGCAGGATCATGATATTGTAATACTTGCTTTGCAGCAGCGTTAACTTTTGCATGAACGCAGCTTGCCTGGCAGAATATTGAGTATTGGTGCCGGTCAGTTCTCCCATAGATTTCATGGTATTTTCCATGAAATGAGAATTGACCACAATAATGGTGGCGATGGTTCCTAAAATGATCAGGTATTGTAAGGGTAAAAAATAACGTTTGCGCTTGCCTTCATTAATGTATTCACGGGCTACTATACCGGGGCGTACAAAAAGCTGCCCCATCATGTAAAAAAATCCTTTGTCTGTATGCGTGAACGCATGTGCAAGATCATGCCAGAGGTGCGGCATTGTGATGCGGTGGACCTCTTTTTGCCCGCAAACATTGCAATATTGCCCGGTAAATTGATTGTTGCAGTTAGGACAAGTATGGGTTGACATCAGTAGCAGTTATTTGTTCGGCAAAATAAATGATTAAAAAGATTTAACCGCAAAGAGCGCAAAGTTTTTCGTAAAGATCAAAAAGAGCGCCACTGCGTTCTTTGCGCTTTCTTTCTTTGTACTTCTCTGTGGTTAAATTACTCGCATTATAAAGCGTAGCTTTGCAGTATGAATCAATCTTCTTATTTAGCCAAGCTCAATATAAAGGCGCTGAACGATATGCAGCAGAAAACTGCCGAGACCATCAGGGAAAATGACCAGCTGATACTATTGTCTGCTACCGGCTCCGGCAAAACGCTGGCTTTTCTTCTCCCCTTGCTGGAATCGCTTAACCCTGATGAAAAGCTTTGCCAGGCCATGATACTGGTGCCAAGCCGTGAGCTGGCTTTACAAATTGATTCAGTACTAAAGCAAATGCAGACGGGTTATAAAATTACCTGCTGCTATGGCGGGCATAAAAGAGAAATAGAAGAGAACAACCTGGTACAGCCACCAGCGATTGTGATCGGTACCGCAGGTCGTATGGCCGATCATATCCGCCGCAATAATATCAACCTCAGCAAAATAAAATTTTTAGTGCTGGATGAATTTGATAAAAGTCTTGAACTGGGCTTCCTGGAAGAAATGGAATTTATCATCAGTTCCCTGCCTGCTGTTCAGAAAAGGATGCTGACCTCCGCCACATTTGCAGAAGAGATACCTGCTTTTGTGCAAATGGACCAACCTGTTACGCTGAACTTTTTACCCGAACAAGCCGTTGCACCGGATGTGCTGAGGATCAATACAGTGCTCTCCCCTGCTAAAGATAAGCTGGATACACTCCTGCAACTGGTTTGTTATACCGGCAATACTTCCACCATTATTTTTTGTAATCACCGGGATGCAGTAGAAAGAGTAAGCGCTTTCCTGGCCGACCAGGGCATTGTGAATGTATTTTACCACGGCGGTATGGAGCAGCATGATCGTGAAGTAGCTTTGTGCAAATTCCGTAATACCAGTTCCGATATATTAGTGACCACTGATCTTGCAAGCCGTGGTTTGGATATTGCCAATATCCGCAACATCGTTCATTATCATTTGCCGAATGATGAAGCTGCTTTCACCCATCGCAACGGGCGTACAGCACGCATGAACAGTACAGGTAACGTATATGTGATCCATAGCAGCGAGGAAGAATTGCCGGCATACGTTACCGAAAATGCTGTTGTGTTTGAAATGCCGGAAAAACTTTCTTTACCTGATAAACCCAAGTGGAGTACTTTGTTTATTGCAGCAGGTAAAAAAGATAAGATCAACAAAGTAGATATCGTTGGTTTCCTTTCCCAAAAAGGCGAATTAAAAAAAGATGAGATCGGGCTCATAGAAGTAAAAGATTTTACTGCTTTTGCAGCAGTACGTAAATCCAAAATGAGTCATGTGGTGCAGTTGGTAAAAGATCAGAAGATCAAAGGGAAGAAGGTGAAGATCGCAGTGGCGAAGTAATTGAAAATTGAAAGTGAAAAATTGAAAGTTTGATTTTTCCGTAGAAATGATACAAAAAGAAAGGGCTTCAGTAATGAAGCCCTTTTTCTATTTAATGCTGTAAAACTTTGAATTTTCAATTCTCAATTCTCCGCTTTCAACTAACTACTTCTTCATGTACATCACTTCCTTCACCAGCTTCACTGTCCTTTCTACGCTTGGAAGGTAGGCTGCTACAAGGTTTGGGGCATAGTGCATTGGCGCATCGGCAGAAGTAATGCGGCGAACAGGTGCATCCAGGTAATCAAATCCTTCTTTTTGTATGCGGTAAGCAATTTCTGAACTAACAGAAGCGAATGGCCATTGCTCTTCTACAATAACTAAACGATTTGTTTTTTTAACGCTTTCCAAAATGGTGAACCAGTCGAGCGGGCGAATAGTAGCCACATCGATCACTTCAGCTTCAATGCCTTCTTTGGCCAGCTCTTCGGCAGCGCCCAAAGCCACTTTCATCATTTTGTTGAAAGAAACGATGGTTACATCCTTCCCTTCTCTTTTTATAAAACATTTCCCGATCGGTAATACGTATTCTTCTTCAGGCACTTCTCCTTTATCGCCATACATCACTTCACTCTCCATGAACATAACAGGATCGTCGTCACGGATAGCCGCTTTCAATAAACCTTTGGCATCATAAGGGTTGCTTACAGAGATCACTTTTAAGCCCGGGATATTGGCATACATGCTTTCAAAAGCAGTAGAGTGCTGCGCACCCAGCTGTCCTGCACTGCCATTGGCACCACGGAAAACGATGGGACAACCCACTTGTCCGCCACTCATCGCCAGCATTTTGGAAGCGGTATTCAGTATCTGGTCTAATGGTAAAACGGCAAAGTTCCAGGTCATGAACTCCACAATAGGACGCAGGCCATTCTGCGCTGCACCAACGGCAATAGCGCTGAAGCCCAGCTCAGCGATCGGGGTATCGATCACCCTTTTTTCACCGAATTCTTCCAGCATTCCCTGGCTCACTTTGTAGGCGCCGTTGTATTCAGCAACCTCCTCTCCCATTAAAAATACCCTTTCGTCTCTCCTCATCTCTTCCTGCATGGCTTCTCTAAGGGCTTCTCTGAATGCTATCTGGCGCATATTCCTGGTTTATTGTTTTATTTTTTAATAAGTTATGTGGCCGCAAATTTATTTCATAACGGGCAGACGGACAAATGAATCCTCCGGATTTTAGAACGCAGATAACGCTGATTATCATGATTGATCATGATAATCATAAAAATCAGTGTTCTCCGGCGTCTTTGCAACTTAGCGGTGAAAGTTAATCCACATTCTCTATCACCATCGCACTTGCACCGCCGCCGCCATTGCAGATACCTGCTGCACCGTATTTGGCATTGTTCTGCTTTAATACATTGATAAGTGTTACAATGATCCTTGCGCCGCTGGCTCCCAAAGGATGGCCGATGGAAACGGCGCCACCGTTCACATTCACTTTGGCAGGGTCTAATTTCATGCGCCTGCTGTTCTCAATACCTACCACTGAAAAAGCTTCGTTGAGCTCCCAGTAGCTGATGTCTTCCATTTTCAATCCTGCTTTTTCTACCGCTTTTGGTACTGCCAGCGCAGGCGTAGTGGTAAACCATTCAGGGGCCTGTTCTGCATCCGCATAAGAAATCACTTTGGCGATTGGTTTCAGTCCCAACAGATCCGCTTTTTCCTTGCTCATCAATACCAATGCTGCTGCACCATCATTCATGGTAGAAGCATTGGCAGCCGTAACAGTTCCTTCTTTTACAAAAGCACCTTTCAGCTCAGGTATCTTATCAAATTTTACATTAAAAGGCTCTTCATCTTTGGCAAATAATACAGGATCGCCTTTCTTTTGCGGGATGGCAACCGGCACTATCTCGTTCTCAAACCTGCCTTCGTTTACTGCCGCCTGGCTGCGTTTGTAGCTTTCAATGGCAAAAGCATCCTGGTCTTCCCGGCTCACCTTGCATTCGGTAGCGCAAAACTCAGCAGCAAAACCCATGGCTTTTCCATCGTATACATCGGTAAGACCGTCTTTGGCGAGGCCATCGATAAAACTCACATTACCGTATTTGTTTCCCCAGCGCATGGTATCGCTGTAAAAAGGAACATTGCTCATGCTTTCCATACCGCCGGCAATAACGATGTCCGCATCCCCGAGCATAATGCTTTGTGCTGCCTGCGCAATGGCTTTCATGCCGCTGGCGCAAACTTTATTGACCGTAGTACAATTCACTTCGTTTGGCAGACCGGCAAATTTTGCTGCCTGGCGGGCGGGCGCCTGCCCGAGATTGGCCTGTATCACACAACCCATCAGCACATCATTTACGAGTTCAGGCTTTACATTGGCTTTTTCCAGCGCTCCTTTAATGGCAACGGCTCCCAGCTGTGTAGCAGAAAATCCTTTTAAAGAACCACCAAAGCTCCCGATGGGAGTACGAACAGCGGAGAGAATATATACTTCCTTCATAATAATAAATTGATTTTTAGATATGGCTTTATTGCGCTGCAAAGTTAAGCAAGTGCTGCCTGAAAAAATCAATAGTAACAGTTGCAACCCTTTGCCTATTTTTCTCTTCTTACTCAAAAAAACTACCATGTTTACACTATTACAAGTTGAAGCCGCTACTGACAAGGCATTTGATTTTGCTGTTAAGGTCAAAGAAATGGCCGTAGCATATGCGCCCAAAGTGATCGGCGCCATCCTTATTTATATTATTGGCTCCTGGATCATCGGCAAGGTATCGGCACTGATGCGAAAAGCCATGTCGGCCAAACAGTACGATGCCTCCCTGCAAACCTTCCTGGGTTCGCTGGTAAGGGTAATGCTGACCGTCCTGCTCATCCTTACCATTTTTGGTATGCTGGGCGTAAATCTCACCGCTTTCGGTGCCTTGCTGGCTGGTGTAGGTATCGCTATTGGTGCAGCACTCAACGGCTCGCTGGGCAATTTTGCCGGTGGTGTGATGCTGCTCACTTTTAAACCTTTTAAAGTAGGCGACCAGGTTGAGGCTCAGGGCCAGACGGGTGTGGTAAAGGAGATCGGTATTTTTAATACCATCCTTCTTTCGCCGGAAAACAAAACAATTATACTTGCCAACGGAGCGGTTTCTACCGGTACCATCATCAATTACACCAGTCATGGTAATTTGCGGGTAGATACTACCCTTGCCATTGCGCCCGACCAGGATATTGAAAAAGCGAAGAAAGTAGCGCTCGATGCGATGCTGCAATTGCCTTCAGTTTTAAAAACACCATCACCGGAAGTAAATGTGCTGAAAGTAGGCGACGGCATGGTCACACTGGCAGTTCGTCCCTATGCGCTGCAGCCGGATTATTGGGATGTTTTCTTTGGCACACAGGAAGCGGTTAAGAAAGCATGGGATGCGGCGGGTATACAGGGACCTATTCCGCATGTGGTACATGTAACGAAATAAAGTTTATACAAGAAGGTTAAAAGAGAAAGGAGAAAAAAGAGAAGGCACCCTCTTTTTTCTCCTTTCTCTTTCCGCTCTTTACAGCTTTCTTCTTCTTCCTGTTTAACTTTATAACATGACACTATTATGGAAATACCTTAAACCCTATAAATGGCTCGCCCTTCTTTCCATGCTGCTGGCCGCTATCGCCCAGGCCCTCTCCTTTTTAGATCCTGTGATCTTCGGAAAGATAATTGACAATTATGCCATTCATCCAATAGTGGGCCAGACGAAAGATGAAATGGTGAGCGGTGTTTTAAAGCTGCTTGGCATTGCAGTAGCCGTGGCCATTGCTTCCAAGCTTGCCAAAACTTTCCAGGATTATGTGTTGCGGCTGGTAGTACAAAAATTTGGTAAAGCCGTTTTTGATGATGGCCTTAAACAAACCCTCCGGCTCTCCTACCAGGAATTTGAAGAGCAACGCAGCGGCGAGACCTTATCCATTCTCCAAAAAACAAGAAGAGATGTAGAAGGCTTTTTAAGCTCCTTCATCAACATCTTGTTTTCCACTTTGGTAGGTGTGACCTTTTTGATCTATTATGCTGTTACCAAACACTGGGCATTGATACCTGTATTCCTGATAGGTGTTGTTTTACTCGGCGGACTGACAGGCTTGCTGAGTAAGAACATCAAAGACGTACAAAGAAAAATATTCCGGGAGAATGCTGTGATGAGTGGGAACATTACAGAATCGCTGCGCAATATTGAGCTGGTAAAAAGCCTCGGCCTCACTTTCCCTGAAATTAAAAGACTGAAAACATTTACAGCCCGAATCTTCGAGCTGGAAATGCAGAAGGTAAAAAAAGTAAGGACCCTTTCTTTTTTGCAGGATATGACCCTGAACCTGCTCAAACAATCCATCCTCTTTGTATTGCTCTGGCTCATATTCGGAGACTATTTAAAACCCGGTGAGCTGATCGCTATGCAGATGATCATGAACTATATTTTTATGCCGTTGCAGGACCTGGGTAATATCATTCTTGCTTACCGGGAAGCGGAAGCATCTGTCAATAATTTTGACCTGCTCATGCAAAAGCCGGTAGAAACACGACCGGAAGATCCTATAGAGTTAGGCGAAGTAGAATCTTTGGAATTCCGTGATGTTGTATTTCGCCATAAAACGGCACAGTTCAATGCCATGGATGGTATTTCCTTTAAAATTAAAACAGGAGAATCCATTGCATTTGTCGGACCAAGCGGTTCAGGTAAATCTACACTGGTAAAGCTGCTGGTAGGCTTATACTCGCCGGTGAGCGGTGATATTTTTTTTGATAATGTATCCGTAAAAGACATCCGTTACAACAGGGTGCGCAGGCAGATCGGTTTTGTAACGCAGGAAACACAGCTCTTTGCCGGAACAGTAAGGCAGAACCTGCTTTTTATCAAACCATCGGCTACCGAAGAAGAAATGCTGGATGTGCTGCGTAAATCTGCATCACATACTTTATTGAACAGTACGAAAGGGTTGGATACTGTGTTGGGCGAAGCCGGCACCAAACTTTCCGGTGGAGAAAAACAAAGATTGTCCATTGCCCGTGCGCTGCTGCGCAATCCACGCCTCATTATTTTTGACGAAGCTACCGCAGCGCTGGATTCTTTAACGGAGGAACAGATCACCGAAACCATCAACGGTATTGCTGCGGATAAAAAGCAGATGATCATTTCCATTGCCCATCGTCTTTCTACCATCATGAACGCAGACCGTATTTATGTGCTGGAAAAAGGCAAAATAGTGGAATCGGGTACACATGACCAGTTGCTGGATCAAAAAGGATTATACTATGCCATGTGGCGCCAGCAGGTAGGTGAAAGAAAGGTTGCGCCTGAAGAAGAAAATCTGCAACCTTTATATCCACAGCAGTGAATAACAAAATGTTAAAAGGGTATGCTATTTGATACCTTACAGCTATCACACTTTAAATCTTTAAGCATGAAAAAAATTCTAACACAAACATTGCTGCTGCTATTGGGAATTAACATTTTGGGCGGCGATCTGATGGCTGCTGCTGTAGTACCTGCAAGCGCTACCAGTGTTCCCGTAACAACCCCGGCCACTACTGACCCTGCGCCCAAAGCATCCATCCGGGCGGCACTGGCAGAATTCAGGAGTCTTTCCAGGAAAGAAAGAAAACTAAGGGTAAAAGAAGCCAAAAAACAACTGAAAGAATTTAAAAAACAAAAAAGGAACGGCGAAGGCAACGATAATAAAGTACTGCTGATCATCCTTGCAATATTATTACCACCGCTGGCAGTATACCTGCACCAGGGCGAGATCAACAGTAAATTCTGGATAAGCCTGCTGCTGACCCTGTTATTCTTTATACCGGGTGTTATTTATGCATTGCTGGTAGTAACAGGTGAAATTGATTAATGAACTTTAGTATTATTGGTAAGCCGGGCATTTGTCCGGCTTTTTTATTGTAGTTTAATGCGGGGATCAACTACCCTGTACAAAATATCCGAGAGCATGTTAATGAGTACAAATATCATGGCGCTGAAGAGTACGGCTCCCATTACAACCGGGTAGTCCAGCTTTTCCAAAGCATCTACAGTAATTTTCCCGATGCCCTTCCAGCCGAAAATGTATTCAATGAAAAAAGCGCCGGCAAGCAATTCTGCAAACCAACCGGTAACTGCGGTGATCACAGGATTCAATGCATTTCTCAACGCATGTTTAAAAACTACTCTTCGCTTACTTAATCCTTTTGCGTAAGCTGTGCGGATATAATCCTGCGACAAAGTATCCAGCATCGAACTTCTTGTAAGCTGTGTGATCATGGCCAGCGGTCTGATACCGAGTGTAAAAGCAGGAAGTACAAGGTTTTTCAACGCCAGGTATTGTTTGCCTGTTACTTCATCTATTTCATACAAACTACCGGTTAAATTCAGCCCGGTGTACTTATGCAGTACAATGCCGAAAATATAAGCGATCAGTATCGCCATAAAAAAGGATGGTGCAGATATTCCTGCAATACTGCTGAATACGGATGTATTGTCGATCCAGGTATCTTTATTTACGGCGGCCAGTACACCAAGTATGATACCCACGATGCAGGCAAATAACATTGCAGTGACTGCGAGTACAATGGTACCAGGCAATGCTTCTGATAAAACAGAAAGTGTTGATTTTTTTGTCTGGTAACTCCTGCCGAGGTAAGGAGCTTTTAAGGCGAATTTATTGTCGCCGCTGCCCATAAAAAATCCTTTCAGTTCTTTCTTTTCTATTTCAGCTTTGCTGTGAAAGGCAATGGGAGAAACGTCATTGAGATACAACAGGAACTGTGTGCTGCGTGGTTTGTCAAGATTAAGTTCCCTGCGGATATTGTCCAGCGTTTTTTTATCTCCTGTCTGCCCCACGATCATCCTTGCAGGATCGCCGAATCCCTGGAACATCACGAATACGAGCATGGCTACTCCCAGCATCACTAAAACGGCGTAGCATAATTTTTTCAGGAGATAACGCAAGAGTGATTGAATATTTAAGATTGAATAGTTAATATTTCGAAACGCTCAAAGCTATTGGGCTACCTTCACATTTGCAAAAGCAGGCCAGCCCCACTTATCCTGTACTACGGGGCCATTCATTTTGTATAGTACTTCGTCGGCACGGGCTGCTGTTTTTAATGCGGTAGCATCGCAGGTCAATACAGTTGCTGCTTGTCCGAAACGTTGCAGTACTTTTTCTTTTTGCGAAGTAACGATCACA
>CAYOLS010000081.1:0-13657 GCA_964404845.1 uncultured Ferruginibacter sp.
GGTTGGTTGGTCTGAATCGATGGCATATTTGAAGTTTAGTGGCTGAAAATAGCAAGAAATCGAAACATGAAAAAATTAGATTTCTTTTAGGGGATTTTTGTAACCGCTTCGTAAACAATTAAAAAGATAGTTTGCCAATAAAAATTTACTGCTTAAATTGACAACAGTAAAAGATCGCAATGGAAATTATTCATGTAAGTGCGGAATGTTATCCCATGGCCAAGGCTGGTGGCCTCGCCGATGTAGTAGGCGCTTTGCCCAAGTACCAGCAAGACCTGGGTCATATTGCCAAAGTGGTGATGCCGATGCATCGCACAAAATTCCTTTTGGAGAATGAATGGGAAGTGGCACATAAAGGCGGCTTCAACATGGGCAGCACTTATTTTGATTTCACCATTATAAAGGAAAAGACAAATAAGCTCGGCTTCGATCTTTATTGTGTAGATATCTACGGCCTGCTCGACAGGGAAAATATTTACAGCTACGACGACGATACAGAACGTTTTGTAGCATTCCAGATCGCCGTGCTGGAATGGATACGCCAGTGGCAGCACCAGCCGGATATTATCCATGTGCACGATCATCACACAGCGCTGATCCCTTTTATGATGAAGCATTGTTTTGTATATGCACACCTTGCCAATATTAAAACAGTGCTCACCATACACAATGCACAGTACCAGGGCTGGATGGGCTGGGACAAAGCAACTTACCTGCCTGCATGGGATACCTGGAAATGGGGCCTGCTGGAATGGGACAACGTGGTGAACCCTTTGGCATGCGGTATAAAATGTGCTGACAGGGTAAGCACCGTAAGCCCCGGTTACATGAAAGAATTATTTGTATCTGCCAACGGGCTGGAAGGATTGTTTAATATGGAAGCGGCAAAATGTTCCGGCATTATTAACGGTATTGATTATGCAGTATGGGATCCTGTAACAGATACCTATATCCTCGATAATTTCTCAATAAAAGATGAAGAGAGTGGCAAAGCGCTCAACAAGAAAAAGCTCTGCGATGATTTTGAATTTGACATCGACCTGCCTTTGTTCGTCTTTATAGGAAGACTGGTAGGAGAGAAAGCTGCGGATGTATTGCCACAAGCTATTACAGCAGCTTATGCAGCATTTGGAAAAACATTCAGCTTCCTCATTTTAGGAAGCGGTGATAAAATGGTGGAAGCACAATTGCAGGCAATTGAGCAGATAGGTTACTACAACACGCAGATATCGTATAATGAAAAGCTGAGTCACCAGATGTATGCCGGCGCTGACTTTTTATTAATGCCCAGCAGGGTGGAACCTTGCGGCCTGAATCAACTATACGCCATGCGCTATGGTACAGTGCCAATGGTGCGTCGCACAGGTGGCTTGCAGGATACGGTCATTGATTTTGGAGATACAGACGGGTACGGCATTTGTTTTAGTAATGCCACTGTGGAAGATATATTACAAGCGATGGGCAGGGCCATTGAACTGTATAAAAATAAGAAGCTGTTGCCTCAACTGCGCAAAAGAATGATGGGTATTGAAAGCAGCTGGGAGAGCAGCGCACAAAAATATATTGATTTGTATTTGTCCATATAACAATCCTATAAAGCATGAATAGTAAAAGAGTAATCGCCGTTATTCTCGGCGGCGGAGCAGGTTCAAGGTTGTATCCATTAACAGCAACACGCAGCAAACCTGCGGTACCGATCGCAGGTAAATACCGGCTGGTGGATATCCCCATTTCCAATTGCATTAACAGCGATATCAGCCGCATATTTGTATTAACGCAATACAATTCGGCATCGCTCAACAAGCATATAAAAAACACCTACCAGTTTAGTGGGTTCAGCACGGGCTTTGTGGATATACTTGCTGCCGAGCAAACACCAGATAGCCCCAACTGGTTCCAGGGAACAGCGGATGCGGTACGCCAGTCGTTGAAGCATATCCAGAACAATGATTACGATCATGTGCTCATATTAAGCGGTGATCAGTTGTACCAGATGGATTTTGCAGAAATGATCGATAAGCATATTGAATCGGAAGCGGAGATAACTATCGCCACCATTCCTGTTGGTGAAAGAGAAGCGCCGGAGTTCGGCATTTTAAAATCTGATGAAACGCATGCCATCACTTCCTTTATAGAAAAGCCTGCCAAAGAACTGCTGCCGCAATGGACAAGCGATACAGGCGATGAAATGCGCACTTTCGGAAGGGTTTATTTGGCTTCCATGGGCATCTATATCTTCAACCGGGAACTGCTGAATAAATTATTAAAAGACGAGAAAAAAGATGCAACGGATTTTGGCAAAGAGATCCTCCCGGATTGTATCGGCAAATACAAAGTACAGAGTTACCAGTATGAAGGCTACTGGACGGATATCGGGAACATCTATTCTTTCTTTGAAGCCAATCTTTCTCTTACATTGGATATACCGCCATTTAATTTATTCGATAAACAAAAAATGGTATTCAGCCGTGCCCGTATGTTACCGCCTGCCAAGATCAGTGGAACACAAATGGAGCAAACCATTTTTGCAGAAGGCTGTATCATAAGGGCGAAATCAATTGCCAATTCAGTAATCGGCATCCGCAGCAGGATAGGAGAAGGTACCGTTATCAAAAGCTGTTATATTATGGGCAGCGATTTTTACGAGACCCTTGTGGAGATAGCACACAATTATGAGAGAGGTATTCCTAAGATCGGTATCGGCGATAACTGCGAGCTCACCAATGTGATCATGGACAAGGATTGCAGGGTAGGGAATAATGTAATTATACATGGAGGTGCGCACCTTCCTGACAGCGATCATTCCCTGTATACCGTTAAAGATGGGATTGTAGTAGTGAAGAAAGGAGCGATCATACCGGATGGGTACCAGATAGGCGTAGGGGCATAGTTAATAGTTAATAGTTGATAGCCGATAGCCCATCGTTGATTAAAAGAAATTGTGGAGATATGATGAATAGGGTAAACAAAAAATATAAATAAGGGCCGCAAAGCGGCCCTTATTTATATCGACTTCTTCAATAAAAAAATACGTCTTAAATTCTTAACCCGTCCATGGGCTATCGTCTATTGTCTATGAACTGCTTCCTTACAGCAACGCTCCCCATATAAACTGGTTCTTCCATTGCTGGGAGTCAGGATCATCTTCACTGCTCCATTCCTTTGAACGTTCAATCAAAGTGGTCTTTAAAGTATTATACGTTGAATATTTTTTTGCCGTTACCGGTTTGATATTGGCTACGTTAACGCTGTTTACATTTATTTTAGTAGCAATAAAGGACGTGTACAGGCGGGGAATAGTAAGCCCCAGCACCATACCCGGCAAGCCATTAATAGCACACGGGCCACCTGGTATCATGATCTCTTCGGTAAAGAAAGCGAACACATACACACTGTCCATGATAACACCCACCGCTTTCCTGCAGTTGAATCCGGCAATAACACGGCTTTCGTTGCTCAGCTTCCAGTTTATTTTGCGGATAGAATCTTCTATATTAAAATTAGAACCTACCACGTTTTTCTGCATATTGAATTTGCCGGCAGTATGGTCAAAATACCAAACGTTCTCTTCTTCCGACTTTCGGAACCATTCAGGCATTTTTTCTTTTTCATCCCAGTGGTCCCATTTGTAAAGACTTTTGTTATCCGCAAAAGTAAATTTGTAGTAACCGGTGCGGAAAGTAGGCATCTGGTCTTTCAGCATTTCTGCCCAGGTGCTGCTACCCATTGTTTTTTTAATGTTGGTCTTTACCTCGAACTCGATCTCAGCCTTGTCAATAAAGTTCTGCGCCTGGCTGCCAAGGGCAACTGCGAGACTTATGCTTAGTGTTAAAAATATCTTTTTCATTATGTTGATAGTATAACGTGAATTATTTTATTTCTTCTGCGGTTGCTGCAGGCGTTTCTTTTGCTTTAGGCGCTTTGTTTTTAAAGTCCCAGCGGAAAGATGGGATTGTAGTAGTGAAGAAAGGAGCGATCATACCGGATGGGTACCAGATAGGCGTAGGGGCATAGTTAATAGTTAATAGTTGATAGCCGATAGCCCATCGTTGATTAAAAGAAATTGTGGAGATATGATGAATAGGGTAAACAAAAAATATAAATAAGGGCCGCAAAGCGGCCCTTATTTATATCGACTTCTTCAATAAAAAAATACGTCTTAAATTCTTAACCCGTCCATGGGCTATCGTCTATTGTCTATGAACTGCTTCCTTACAGCAACGCTCCCCATATAAACTGGTTCTTCCATTGCTGGGAGTCAGGATCATCTTCACTGCTCCATTCCTTTGAACGTTCAATCAAAGTGGTCTTTAAAGTATTATACGTTGAATATTTTTTTGCCGTTACCGGTTTGATATTGGCTACGTTAACGCTGTTTACATTTATTTTAGTAGCAATAAAGGACGTGTACAGGCGGGGAATAGTAAGCCCCAGCACCATACCCGGCAAGCCATTAATAGCACACGGGCCACCTGGTATCATGATCTCTTCGGTAAAGAAAGCGAACACATACACACTGTCCATGATAACACCCACCGCTTTCCTGCAGTTGAATCCGGCAATAACACGGCTTTCGTTGCTCAGCTTCCAGTTTATTTTGCGGATAGAATCTTCTATATTAAAATTAGAACCTACCACGTTTTTCTGCATATTGAATTTGCCGGCAGTATGGTCAAAATACCAAACGTTCTCTTCTTCCGACTTTCGGAACCATTCAGGCATTTTTTCTTTTTCATCCCAGTGGTCCCATTTGTAAAGACTTTTGTTATCCGCAAAAGTAAATTTGTAGTAACCGGTGCGGAAAGTAGGCATCTGGTCTTTCAGCATTTCTGCCCAGGTGCTGCTACCCATTGTTTTTTTAATGTTGGTCTTTACCTCGAACTCGATCTCAGCCTTGTCAATAAAGTTCTGCGCCTGGCTGCCAAGGGCAACTGCGAGACTTATGCTTAGTGTTAAAAATATCTTTTTCATTATGTTGATAGTATAACGTGAATTATTTTATTTCTTCTGCGGTTGCTGCAGGCGTTTCTTTTGCTTTAGGCGCTTTGTTTTTAAAGTCCCAGCGGAAGCCCACCATGAAGTAACGTTTCAAACGGTCATTTACTTCCTGCGTGTAAAGCGTTCCGTTAAAGGTCTGGCTGATACCGATGTTTTGTTTCAGGATATCCCTTACCATTACGAAAGCGGTGAACTCATTGCTTTTAAATGTGCGCTGCAGCCTTGCATTCCAGATATGGTTTTTAAAGTCCTGTCCACCATCATTTACCGGCTGCCTGTAGAAGAAGTTATAGTCGGTTTGAACAGACCATACTTTTTTATAGTACACAGTTCCTTCAACATTCAGTTGGTTGGTGCTGTAGTTCCTGGTATTTGTTTCAATTTTGCTGGTGAAATAGTTCAGCTGTTTACCCCTGTTATAATTGTACCTGAAGCTGTTCCAGATAGAGATGTCGTATTTTTTATCTTTTGATTTGGATACAGACACATTCAAACCTGCGCCGGTAGTATTGGTAAACACCGTCTGACCATTGATGATATCCGCAAACCTGTTGTAGTTCAGGTTAGGGCTGAAGTTGGTCCTGATATCCAGTTTTTTGATCTTCATACCAAAACCGCTCCAGAAACTGGCATTGATATTACCATTCGTATTGGTAGGCCTTATCCTGGAAGTACCATTGGCAAGATTGATGATCCGCTCATTGGTGATCGAATTTTGTGTAAAGCCCACATTCAGCCCCTGGTACATCCACATGTCTTTTATAAAGTTGTAGCTGTTATGGTTCAGGCTAAACGAGTGACGGAACGATTGCTTCAGGTCAGGATTACCTTCGTAAATATTGAACTGGTCATTGTTGTTCTTGATCGGCTGCAACTGGTTGATCGTTGGCTGTGTAGTGCGGCCATTGTAGTTAACACTCAGGCTGTGATTGCTTTTGTACGTATAGGTAAAGCTCGCAGCAGGGAAGAAGTTGGTAAAGTTCCTGTGATAAGTAGTATCGTCAGAAATATTCTTCAGGTCAAACGATGTGAAGCCAACACCCGTACCAAAATTGTACTTGATCTTTTTGCTGTTGAAGCTGATCTTAGCACCTGGTTTGTTGGTAATGATCGTCTGGTCAAAGTTATTTGTCAGTGTATCTACGATCATATCATATTTGGAAGAACCCGGGTTGTAAGCAAATGTATTCTGCTCATTTTTCCCTTTGCTAACCGATAATTCATGGGAAAGTTCGAGAGAGAATTTTTTAGACAATGGCTCTGTATAGATGGCTTTACCCGAAATTTTGGTAGACTGTTTATCGCTGGTAGCCAGTTGGTCTGTTACCAACTCACCGGTAGAAACACCATTCTCAAAAAGTTCTGAGGTCCTGTCAAGGTAGCTTTCTGCATCTGTATTCAGTAAATACCAGTCAGCGTTGATGGAAAGTGTCCTGCGGTTCTTTTTGAATTTGTGCTTGTACAGTGCAGTAAAGTTGAAAGATTGTTTATCGATCTCTTTCTGTGTTCTTGAATCAGCCCTGTTCTTATTTTCACCGCTTTCTTTACCGATGGTGCTGCTGGTTTCTGTTTCATCACTTTCCGTATGATAGAAATTAGACCTCAGCGTTATCTTCAGCGTATTATTGGCAGCGCTGTCGAGCTTCATATCATACGAGCCAGAGATCTTTATATTGTTGCGGTTGATATCTGAAATACGGGACCTGTCGGTAGCAAATGTTTCACCGCCCAGGTAGTTCTCAGAATATACGGTCTGTGTATTGTCGTACAGCTGGCTGTTGTATTTGGGAGACAGGTTCAGTGTATTCCTGTTGTCGTTGAATTTATTGGTGTATTGTAAACCTGCGTTTACATTGGTGATAAAACCATTCTCTGTATTCACCCATGGCTCTTCATCTGCGCTTCCGCCGCCACTCCACATCATCATACCGCCATCATCAGTCATTTCCATGTTCATATCATCCATACCACCGTACTTTTCCATATCCTGCCAGCTCAATCCGTCCTGGCCGGTATTGCCATTCAGTAAAAATGCAGACAGTTTTCTTTTGCCTTTAAAAGAACTGAACATGGTATTGGTATTATACCTTGCATCCATATCTTTCAACGGCCCTGCAGCTACTTCCACTTTTCCGAAATATCCTTTCTTCTTATCTTCTTTTAACTTAAGGTTGATGGTCTGTTTACTGTTTCCATCATCAATGCCTGTAAATTCGGCCTGGTCACTTTTCTTTTTAAATACCTGTACTTCTTTCACTGCATCTGCACGCAGGTTCTTTACAGCCATACCGGGATCATCACCAAAAAACTCTTCACCATCCACGAGTACCTTTTCTACTTTTTCACCCATGGCAGTGATCTCACCATTTTTATCTACCTGTATGCCCGGCATCTTTTTTAACAGCTCCTCCACATTGGCATTGGCGCTTACTTTAAAGCTGTCTGCCGTGTACACAGTGGTATCGCCTTTGATACGCATCATACCACCTGCCTTTATGATAACCGCTTCCAGCAATTTGCTTTTAGGAGTTACAGCTACAAGCGGCATTTTGTATTCTGCATCTTTTACTTCCACATCTTCAACATAATCTGCAAAAGTTGGATGCATCACCATTAAAATGTACTTACCTGCGGGAATATTTGGTAAATTGTACGAACCATTGTCTTTTGTACGGGTAAATGCTACCAGTACAGAATCTTTTGGGGAGAGTAATGCTATAACAGCATTTTTGACCTGGGTTCCTGAAGTTGTATCTTTAATGGAACCCGATACATTGGTTTGTGCCTTTGCGAATATGCACGCAAAGAGGCAACAGATAAAAAGGGCTATACTTTTTGGCATCTGGTTGGTTAGTTTATGGTCTTTAATTTTGGTTGCGACAAAACTCAACTAAAAATTTAGTTCTGCAAACTACTTAATACTAAATTTACGTTAAAAGGATTTCTATATAAACGGCAACAATCCATTTATAATGGCATACGAAGACGATCATTTTATTGACAGCAGCAAGCTGGTGTGGAACTATTCTTTTTTTACTGCGGAAGATATTGATCGTTTCCAGGACGGCGATATGGAAAATGCCTATGAAAAATTCGGCAGCCATTTCCTGCGCCTGCTCAACAACGATGGGTTCTATTTTGCCGTATGGGCACCCAATGCCACCAAGGTTTCCGTAATAGGAGCGTTCAACGGCTGGAAAAAAGAATTGCATCCCTTGTATGTGCGTCTTGATCATTCCGGTATATGGGAAGGTTTTATCCCACGTATACCGCATGGTGCCTTGTACAAATACCATATTACCGGCTATGAAGGGGCAGAGACAGAAAAAGCTGATCCTTATGCTTTTTTTTCTGAGCTGCGGCCGGGCACAGCATCTGTAACATGGCAGTTAAACAATCATTGGAATGACGAAGGATGGATGCAGCACCGCCACTACGCCAATTCATTAAAAGCGCCCTGGAGTGTGTATGAAGTGCATTTAGGCAGCTGGATGCGACCCGATAAGAACAACCAGGAATGGTACAATACCTACGAACAGGTAGCCGAGCGGCTGGTACCCTATGTAAAAGCCATGGGCTTTACGCATGTGGAATTTATGCCGGTAATGGAACATCCCTATGATGGCAGCTGGGGTTACCAGGGCACGGGTTATTTTTCACCTACTTCCCGTTATGGTAATCCACAGGAGTTTATGCGGCTGGTGGATGCGTTGCACCAGAACGGCATAGGCGTTATATTGGACTGGGTGCCTTCACATTTTCCTTACGATGATCATGGCCTGTACAAGTTCGACGGCACGCATACCTACGAGTACAACGATATGCGCAAGGGTTTTCATGTGGACTGGAACAGCTATATTTTTAATTACAGCAGGGGTGAAGTGCAGTCTTTTTTACTAAGCAGCGCACATTTCTGGTTGAAGTATTATCATGCAGATGGATTAAGGGTAGATGCGGTAAATTCGATCATACGCCTCGATTTTTCAAGAAAAGAAGGAGAGTGGGAGCCCAATATCAATGGTGGTAATGAGAACCTGGAAGCGATCGGCTTTCTGAAAAAACTCAACAAAATATTGTACCGTGATTTTCCTGATATACAAACCATTGCAGAAGAAGCCAGCGACTGGCCGGGCATGACGAAACCGGTAAGCAAGGGCGGATTTGGTTTTGGTATGAAATGGATGATGGGATGGATGCACGACAGCTTTCGCTATTTTAAAAAATTGCCGGAGCACAGGCCGCTCCACCAGAATGATATCACATTCAGCATGATGTATTTTTATGATGAGCATTTTATGTTGCCCATCAGTCATGATGAGATCGTACACGGCAAGAGCCCGATGATCTACAAAATGCCCGGCAATGAATGGGAACAATGGGCCAACCTGCGCTTGTTCTATTCGTATATGTTCACACATCCCGGCGCCAAACTGCTGTTCATGGGTAATGAGTTCGGCCAAACCACAGAATGGAATTACAATGGCGAGCTTGACTGGCCTTTGCTTCAATATGATGCACATAATAAACTGCAGGAGTGCATAAGAACTTTAAACCATTTATACAGGAACCTGCCTGCCATGCACGAGTACCAGTTTGAGAAAAAGGGCTTTGAATGGGTAAATACCGAGAACAGGAAGGATGGGATCCTTGTTTTTAAACGAAAAGGGAAGCATAGATCCGACGATTTGCTTGTAGTGCTGAATATGACGGTGCACCCGCATAGGGGTTGGACGGAGGACGTAAAAGGCAAAAGCCACTGGAAGGAATTGTTCAACAGCGACAGTTCAATGTATTGGGGCAGTGGTGATTACATGAACGAAAATATTATATGTACTCCTGTTGATAAAAAGAAGAAACTCTATGAAATAAAATTTGATGTTCCGGCGTTAGCAGCAATGATATTCCATTAACAAACCTGATAGTATTGATGGAATAGATTTTGCTCCAATACTCATTATAATGAAAAACCTTACTTTGGCAGCCTGCCTGCTATTATCCATCCAATCATTTGCCGGTAATTCCGACAGTTCCATGTATTACTATAACAAAGGACTTGAGGAAAAGAACAACAAGCGTTGGCTTGTAGCGCACCAGGCTTTTGAAAAATCAATTGAGCTCAATCCCCAATATGCGAATGCCTACCTTGAAAATGCGACCGTGCTGCTCGAAATGCGCCGGACAGATAAGGCAAAAGATAATTATACCCGCTTATACGAATTGCAACCCAATAATAAAATTGCCATAAAAGAACTGGCAGAACTGTATTTCAGCTACCGCCAGTTTGATAAAGCCATTGAATTTGCTAAAAAATGTACGGACTGTGCAAATGCCAATCGCATCATCGGCATGAGCTATTACCAGCAGGAAGATTATGCTGCGGCAGAAAAGGCCCTGCAGGCTGCATTAAAGCAAAACCCCAATGATGCCGAAGCTACTTACACCATGGCCCGCACTTACCTGGATATGGAAGCTTACAAGCAGGCGGTACCCTGGTACGAAAAAGCCATTGCCATGGAAGGTGCTAAAAACAGCTGGATGTATGAGCTGGGTTTACTGTACTACAACAACAATGATTATAAAAATGCCGTTGTAGCTTTTAATAAAGCGGCAGCCAGTGGTTATGATCAGAAAAATGATTTCAACGAAAACCTGGGATACGCTTCTTTGTACGCAGGTGAATATGAAAAAGGCGAACAGTTGTTGCTCGGTATCTTAAAAAGAAAGCCCAACAACACTACTTTGCTGAGAGATATGGCAGAAATATTTTACCAGCAGAAACAATTTGATAAATCGCTGGATTATTGCCAGAAGCTGATGGAGATCGATCCTAAAGATGGCAAGGCTTTGTACCAGGCAGGACTTTGTTTTATAAAGAAAGGACAAAAGGATCGTGGGCAGCAAATGTGTGATAAGGCTATCGAAATGGATCCATCGCTCGACAGCTTAAGAAAGAAAAAAGAAATGCCCGGTGGCGGCATTTAATTTGGAGTAAAACCTTTGAACCCATGGCTTACAGCAAAACGCCCAAGGCAAATTATGCTTTGGCTACACAACTTGTTACGGTAAAAGAGCTCACGGCAGTAAGTGAGTTTATCAGGGAATTTAAAATGAAGTACAGCCGTAAAAAAAGAGCCGCTAAGAAAAAGTAAGTTCTATAACCCCCATATACATAAGAGCCGGAAATTCCGGCTCTTATTATTTTTAGGATGATTTATTCATTTGTCATACTGGGCTTGCCGGGTTTTAAAAACGAAATAACAGTTGATACTAACTCCGGCTTCGTCCCGATAGCTATCGGGACAGCCTGACAGTACGTTTATTAAATGAGTTTCCTCTTGTGACACTAAGCTTGTTGAATGTGTTACAAAACGTAATACCAATTTTTATTAATGCTGACTTCGACAGGCTCAGCCTGACAGTACGTTTATTAAACAAGCTTCCTCTTGTCACACTGAGCTTGTCGAATGTGTAACAAAACTAAGTACCAGTTCTTTATTAACTCGACTTCGTCCCGATAGCTATCGGGACAGCCTGGCAGTACGTTTATTAAATGAGTTTCCTCTTGTGACACTGTTTCTAACCCCGCAAGGCGTGGGAGCTTGTCGAATGTGTAACAAAACGTAATATTAATTCCGGCTTCGGCAAGTTCAACCTGGCATTTGGTTTATTTTACTACTATTTCTTTTTTAAACTCTTCAATATCATCCAAAAAGCGTTGGGATTGCACAAGGTGTGTCCATTCGCTGCTGCCGAACAGTAGGGAGAACCATTTCTTACTGGCATTCTTTAAATCGATATTACGGTACAACCATAAAGATGCAAAAGCAAATACCAGGGCTATGGGCAGGGTAACAAAAAAGAAGGCGGCAGGTGAACCGGCGATCATGGCCGGGCTTACAAAGAACAAGCAATAAAAAGGCGTTTGCAAAAACAATATCCTCGTTACAGAAATTGTTGAATCCTGCAGCTTTACCAGCTTTTCCTGCGCTTCTACAATATTTTCTTCATTGCTGAACTTTTGTATCCAGTACAATTGCTGTATGTATACTACAACCGCATACAATGTGATGATACCGATGGCCGCCGTACAGATGCAGAAAAATATTTTCTGGTAGGTCATGGAGTTTACAGCCAGGAACAGGAGCCCCAGGCCATAAATGATCCCCAGTGCTACCAGTATTTTCTTTTGGAGGGTCAGTTTGCTTAATTTATTATTTGCCTTTTGTTTTTGCTGGTAAGTATAATTCTGCAAATTCAGTACCCAGCTTTGCAGGTTGAGTAACCTTGCTTCTTCCAGTTTGTGATTATAGGCATTTAAAAGTTCATCCAGTTCTTTGTCCTGCATGGTCATAATTTTTGATGTTCGTTGAATTGTTGTTTGAGCCGTTCTTTCAGCCGGCTGATCTTGGTGGCCACATTGGTTTCACTGATACCCACGATCTCCGCTATTTCCCTGTATGATCTCGATTCTGACCATAATAGTATCATTGCTTTGTCCAGCTCTTTCATCTGTGAAATGAACTGTTGCAGCAGGTGGATATTATTTTCCTTTTCATCATGATTATCCGGCGAATCTTCAATGTTGATATGCCATTCATCCAGCGCCACGGCGTGTTGCTGCCTGCTGCGCCTGTAAAAGCTGATGGCCACATTGAGTGCCACCCTGTACATCCAGGTGGAGAATTTATAGTCAGGATCGAAGCTGTTGCCTGAGCGCCAGAGCTGGTAGATCATTTCCTGCGCAAGATCCTGCCTGTCTTCCTTATTTCGGCAATAGGAATTGCAGATCTTGATGATGATCCCTTTGTTTTGCGCTATCAGTTGCAGAAAGGCCTCCTTGTTATCCGTTGTATTCATTTTCCGTTGCTGGTATAATTATTATTCGCAGCAATTAAAAATAATCACAGGAAACGGAATATTTTTTTGGAATGGAGTTTTTTTGGGGTCAATGGCCGATAGACAATAGTCCATAGACCAGTACTATAAATTAGGCAATAAACTGAGCAGAGGTATAGCAAACCAACAATTTTAACGATCGTCTATTGACTATGGACCATGGTCTATGGACTAATGCTTCCCATAATTCTTCTCACCGGCCTTTATTGCAACCGGTAAATCGTTTTCCCGTGGTGGGATAGGGCAGTTGTAGCCGGTACTGTAAGCACAGTAGGGATTGTAGGCTTTATTAAAATCAATGATAACCTTATTGTTTTTGATGTCCCTGATCTCAAAGTCGATATAACGGCCGCCGCCATAACTTTCTTCACCACTCGTAAGATCTGTAAACGGAAGGAACAGGTAGTCTTTATAGGTCGGGTCGGCCATCAGGTCCTTGCTTTGGAATATGGTAAGCTTCAATTGTTTTCCGCCCAGCGAAAAATGCAGGTACCCATACCTGAAATAACGTTTCGGCGATTTGCCGGAAGTTGGCATCATAAAACCAATGGTATCATTGATCCTTGTAAAGCCGGCTTCTATTTTATAATCACCCGAAGCTGCAAAGAATTTAAAATATTTTTTGTCCGCTTTCTTTACCACTTCATGATTCTTCACATACTCCTGCTGGTATTTTTTAATGTACTGTACATACGGCACCTGTGCCAATCCTACAGTCACTGATAACCATACAACAACCAACAATAAAACAATTTTCTTCTTC
>CAYOLS010000082.1:0-13579 GCA_964404845.1 uncultured Ferruginibacter sp.
CTGTTCCCATTGTGCTCATCTTTTCTTGTAAAGCCTATAAAAACAGGAATGGCAGTATCTGTGGCGGCAACAGATGGCGGGAATTTTGGAATCTCTTCAATATATACACCCGGTGTTTTGTATGACTTGGCCATAGTAAAGGTTTTGCAGTTAAAAGGTAAAACAATTTATCCCTTTCTTATTCCTTATTTTTACTTTCTTATTCCTTATTTATGATCTCTCTTGTAGTAGCGGCGGCAGAAAACAATGCGATCGGCAAAAACAACCAGTTGCTCTGGCATCTGCCGAACGACCTGAAGTTTTTTAAAAATAAAACATGGGCCGGTGTAGTTATCATGGGCCGCAAAACTTTTGAAAGCGTGAACAAACCTTTACCCGGCCGGTTGAATATTGTAGTAACCAGCAACAAGGAATGGAAAGCCGAAGGCGTGATGGTGGCCAATGATCTTGAACAGGCCATTGCGCTTGCACAAAAAGAAAATTTCAAAGAGATCAGCATTATCGGTGGCGGAGAAATTTACAAACAATCTATGCCGTTGGCCGATACAATTTACATGACAAGAGTGCATACGGTTATTGATGGGGATACTTTTTTTCCTGAAATAAATACAACTGAATGGCAACTGGTTGGCAAAGATGATTTTTTAAAAGATGAAAAGCATATATATGATTACAGCTTTGAAAAATGGATAAAAAAATAATACCGGATTCTTGCATGGATGGGTTTATTAGCGCACCTTCGCAGCCCTTTTAACCACTTATGAAGCAAATTCTTATTCTATGCCTGCTGGCAGGTACTGTAGTAACCTCAAGAGCACAATTGGCTCTCACAAAATACGTTGGTAAAAATGCAAAAGCTTATAATCTCGGTTTTGGAGCTTTTTTGAAAGGAGCTTATTCTTTAAATGGAATAGATGATGTTACCGCAGAATTAGGAGTAAACTTTTTTACAGAAAAAGAAGACAATGCTTACGGTATTGCAAATGTCCCCTTCAAAATTGGCTATCGCTTCAAGGTAAATAGGTCAAGTGCCGGTTTTTATCTTGAACCACAGGCGGGATATAACTTTTATGGCATTTACAGTTATTACAATGATGATACTTATGAAGATGTAAACGTTAAATATAATGGTCTTATTCTGTCCCCGGGAGCAGGTTACCTGTTTAAACGTACCGGCGGAGTACAACCCAATGTTGAGTTGCGTTATGATATTAATGTAACGCCTTCGGGTCCTTACAGCTGGGTGTCATTGCGCTTTGCATTCAATTTGGCATTGGGTAAAAAAGGATATAGGGAGCAATAAATACATTTACAGTTAGTGAACCCCTGTCAAAATCTATTACATCCCTTATTTTTGAAGTAATGTATTCAGCAGCTGCACTTGCGAAAAAATACCTGCATTACTTTTTTTCTGCGTCCAATGGCAAAGGCCATGGCGTGCACTCTCCTTTTGTATTCGACTTTATAAAATTTGTAAAGAACGACAAAAGGAAATATGCTTGTTACAAGCCCATAGAAGCAATACGGAAAGATCTGTTGCAGGATAAAAGGATCATTGAAGTAGAAGACTTCGGCGCAGGTTCCACCGTCATCAAAACAAACAACAGGGTTGTTTACAAAATGGCGCAGTCTTCTTTAAAACCTAAACGCTTCGCCCAACTGTTGTTCAGGATGGTACAATACTACAGGCCTGCTGTAATGCTGGAACTGGGCACATCTTTCGGTATCACCAGTGCTTATATTGCCAAAGGAAACGTTGCCGGTAAATTGTACACGCTGGAAGGTTCTCCTTCCATTGCTTCCATAGCCCGCAAAAATTTTGAAAAACTGGGTATGGAAAATATCCAACTGATTGAAGGCAGCTTCGATAAAACATTACAACCCTTATTATCTTCTCTGCAACAAATAGATTTTGCATTTGTAGATGGTAATCACAAAAAAGAACCCACTCTCCATTACTTTGATGAATTACTGAAAAGATCTACCGACCAAACCATCCTTGTCTTTGATGATATTCACTGGAGCAGTGAAATGGAAGAAGCCTGGGCTGCTATTAAAAGCAACGATGCCGTAACCCTCAGCATCGACCTTTTCTTTATCGGCATCATCTTCTTAAAGAAAGATTTTAAGGTTAAGCAACATTTCAGCGTGAGAATGTAGCTTTACTCATATCTCATATCTCATAGTTCATATCTCATATCTTCTCCTCATCGTATCTCTTTTATTCCTATCTTAGAACCAATAATCTGCTTATGACCATTGGCGTACTAAAAGAACCATCACCTGAAACAAGGGTATCCTTACTGCCCGAACATATTTCAACTTTAAAAAAATGGAATTGTAGCGTAGTGCTGGAAACAGGAGCAGGCTCCCTTTCTTTTGCCAATGATGAAAAATATACGGAGGCAGGAGCAAGCATTCAATCAAGAAATGAAGTGCTGCAAACTGCCAATATCATCCTTTCCATTAACCCGCTGGGTGACGCAGATATTGCTGCCACCAAGGCACAGGTATTGCTGGGTTTCTTTCAATCGCTTTTTAATGCAACTATTATAAAAGACTGGGCTGCCAAAGGCAAAACGGTTTTCAGCATGGATATGCTGCCCCGCACCACCCGTGCACAAAGCATGGATGTGCTCAGCAGCCAGGCCAATATTGCAGGTTATAAAGCAGTATTACTGGCAGCCAACTCTTATCCAAAATATTTCCCGATGTTCATGACGGCAGCTGGCAGCATTGCCCCTGCTAAAATGCTCATACTGGGTGCCGGCGTGGCAGGTCTGCAGGCCATTGCTACGGGTAAAAGGCTGGGCGCTGTGATAGAAGTGTTTGATACAAGACCAGCAGTGAAGGAAGAAGTAATGAGTCTCGGTGCAAAATTCGTAGAAGTGGAAGGTGCAGCTGATGCCAGCAAAGCAGGCGGCTATGCTGTAGAACAATCGGAAGAATTTGTACAAAGACAAAAAGCAAAGATCGCAGAATCCGTTGCCAAAGCAGATATTGTGATCACCACCGCACAAATACCTGGCAAAAAAGCGCCGGTCCTGATCACAGATGATATGCTGCAGTCTATGAAAAACGGGTCTGTGATCATTGACATCGCTGCATCAACCGGTGGTAACACATCCCAGACAAAAAACAATGAGACCGTAAAATACCATGGAGTAACCATTACCGGCAACAGCTTCCTCGCATCTGATATGCCGAGCGATGCCAGCAAATTGTACGGCAAGAATGTATTGAATTTTTTACAGCTCATCATTGATAAAGACGGCAACCTGAATTTGAATTTTGAAGATGACCTGGTGAAAGGGACCTGTGTGGCGCATGGGGGTGTGGTGACGAATGAGAGAGTAGCGAATAGTTAATAGCTCATGGTCCATAGAGGGGTTTGCAGATTGTGAGAATATTTATTCAGGTAGCTAACTAAAATATAAATACGCATCAAAATTCCAGGGTCGGCTATGGTCTATGGACTATCGACCATGGTCTAACTGGTCTAAACAAAAACAACATGAACGAAATTCTCAGCTTCATCTCCACCCACCAGCAGATCATCTACATCGTTATCCTCATGATATTTGTAGGTATTGAAGTGATAGGCCGTGTGCCCAGTGTATTGCATACGCCTTTGATGAGTGGTGCCAATGCCATACATGGTGTGGTGATCATCGGGGCTATCATTGTGATGGGTAAGGCAGAAACAGATAATTACCTGGCATTGAGCCTTGGTTTTTTAGCAGTGATTCTAGGAACATTGAATGTGGTTGGAGGATTTGTGGTAACGGATAGGATGTTGGAGATGTTTAAAGGGAAGAATAAGAAGTAAATTTTAATATATAATTCTAAATCTAAAAAGAACCTTAGAATTTATAAAAATATAATCCTCCCCTTACCCTATAAAATTAAAAATGTGCCGGCTGAAAAGATATATGACCTCGAGTTAAGAACAGAACGATTTTCTCTAAGAGTGAGAGACCTTTGCAGGCAAATGAAATATGATGCTATCAACAAAGTATATATCTCTCAGTTAGTAGGTTCTGTGGCGGCTAATTATATAGAAGCGAATGATAAACTGGGTGAAAAAGACCTGAGATATAAAATAAAGATCAGTAAAAAAGAAGCGAAAGAATCAATATTGTGGTTAAAGCATGTTCAACCGGCGGAACAGCAGGAAGTGTTGGAAAAAGAAAGGCTGAGCTTAATAAACGAAGCAACAGAATTAATGAAAATTTTTGCAGCCATCCTGAAAAAGCTGGGAGATTGACTTAATGCTGCGCTTTAGAATTTAGAATTTTTAAGATTAGAATTTATATGGAATTAAATATTCTCACACTTTGTTACCTCGTTGCTTCCGTTACATTTATTGTGGGGCTTAAGATGCTGTCCAATCCCGCTTCTGCACGCAAGGGAAATTTAGTGGCAGCAGCGGGCATGACCATCGCTATTTTCGGAACGATCTTTTTGTATGAAGAAGAAGGCGTGAAGCTCGGCAACTACGCATGGATATTCGGTGGATTGATAATAGGAACAATTATCGGTACACTCGCTGCTAAAAAAGTAAAAATGACGGCCATGCCCGAAATGGTGAGCCTCTTCAACGGAATGGGCGGTGCCTGTGCGGCATTGATATCACTCGTGGAATTTAATCACCTGGCGCATGAAATAGCAATAAGCGGAACAGCAGAAGGGCATACCGGAAAAGTATTGATCATCGCATTAGGGCTTATCATTGGTTCCGTTTCTTTTTCCGGCAGTATGATCGCCTGGGGTAAGCTCAATGGTAAGGTAAAAGATTTCAGCTTTGCAGGACAAAATATTCTCAACCTCTTCTTTTTTGCAGCAGCAATAGGCTGCGCAGTTTGGCTCATTATTGATCCTTCGCAAACCTATTTACTGTATGTGATCTTTGTTTTATCGCTGTTGTATGGTGTAATGTTTGTAATGCCCATCGGTGGTGCAGATATGCCCGTAGTAATTTCGCTGCTCAACAGCTTTACCGGCGTGGCAGCGGCTTTCGGCGGTTTTCTTTACGACAATAAAGTAATGTTGACCGGTGGTATACTTGTAGGAGCAGCCGGCACATTGCTCACCATACTCATGTGCAAAGCCATGAACCGTTCGCTCAAAAATGTATTGATCGGTTCTTTTGGTGGAAACAATGCAGCGGCAAGTGGCGGTGGTTCAAAAGAACAGGGCAATTACAAAGAGATCTCTTTGAGCGATGCGGCCATGGTAATGAGCTATGCCAACAAAGTGATCATTGTTCCAGGCTATGGCCTGGCAGTAGCACAGGCACAGCATTCTTGTCATGAGCTGGAAAAAATACTGAATGAAAAAGGCGTGGAAGTAACCTATGCCATTCATCCCGTTGCCGGACGTATGCCCGGCCACATGAATGTATTGCTTGCAGAAGCAGATGTGCCGTATGAAAAACTGCAGGAAATGGAACAGGCCAATGATGAATTTAAAACAACCGATGTGGTGCTCATCCTCGGTGCCAACGATGTGGTGAATCCTGCGGCCAAAAATGATCCTTCTTCTCCCATCTATGGTATGCCGATCCTGGAAGTAGAACAGGCCAAAACGGTGATCGTAAACAAACGCAGCATGAAGCCCGGTTATGCCGGTATTGAAAATGATCTTTTCTTCCAGCCAAAAACTTCTATGCTCTTCGGCGATGCAAAAAAAGTATTGCAAGACCTGTGTGCGGAAGTGAAAGCGATATAATTTTTTGTAACAAACATTAAAGCATTGGTCAACATCGTTGTGTCACTCACTTGTACCGCATATCATTATTCACCAATGAAGCGATGCCTTGTTCTTTTATTGAGCTTTCTTTTTTGTTCAGAGCTTTCTGCCCAGAATTTGTTAGACAACAACGGGTTTGAAGAAATAAATGTTTGCACAGAATACCATGCTACCTGTGCACCGGAATCATGGTTCTATATGCGCCCTGCTACCAACCCAATGGTAAATGCAAGGCTGGCTCCCAAACCTGTTCTTGGAGATAATATTTTACTGCTTCCCATGTATGATCTCAGCCGCAGGATCAAACCTTTGGTTTACACTATGTTCCTCTGTCCTTTACAAAAAGGAAAAGACTATAAGCTCAGCTTCTACCTTCACACTGCCGGCAGGAAATTCTATAATATTGATATTGCATTTTTAAAGAAAGAGCCCGTTACCAAAGACTTTGACCCTTATTCTGTAACTCCTGATCTTAAAATAAATGAAACAGATATTGTTGCCGATGTTAAAGGCTGGAGTGCAGTGGAATATCTATTTACAGCAAGGGAAGATGCTAAATTTATGCTCATCGGCAATATCAACTCATTTGCAGGTATGCAGTACAGGCCCGGGGACGGAATGAACAAAGCCGGTATGGTCTATTATTTTATTGATGAGATCGTTCTAAGACCATTGGTTGCACAACCGCCATGTAAAGAACTTAATAATAATAAGACCACGCTACGGAAACAGGACCTGCGGCATACAGAATATGTTGTTGTAGATGATGAACCCGTTATCGAACCTCCAAAATTGGTTTCAGATACACTGGTACTTCCATCCGTTCTGTTTAAAACAGGAAGCGCTGTTATTGAAACAAAATTTGCAGGAGCACTGGATAGTTTTATTACAGACCTGTCGCAGAAGAATATTCAATCCATGCAAATCACAGGGCATACGGATAACCAGGGGACAAGGGAACAAAACTTTATTTTATCACAACGCAGGGCAGACGCAGTAAAACAATACATTCTCAATAAACTACCTGCCCTGCAAATTACTACAAGCGGAAAAGCAGATACAGCGCCTGTTTCGGATAATACAACAGTAAAGGGAAGGGCGGCTAACAGGAGGGTGGAGATTGTTGTTAGTTATTTGGTGCAGGATTTACCAAAATGATCTTTAACCGCAAAGGACGCAAAAATATTGCGTCCTTTGCGTTGTATTCCCTTTGCGCTCTTTGCGGTTTAAAAATTACTTACTTTCCCCTGTCGCTACATCTTTCTTTATCTTATCATCGTAAGACTTCTGCAACTCATTCAGGTATTCCATATACGCCTGCTTGTCTCCAAACACCAAAGGATTATAAGCGTCACCCGGTTTATGCTTTTCATGCAGCTCAAACTGGCTCGCATGCGACGCAACCCAGATATCAAAATCTACTTTTTTCATTGCCTTTAATGTATTGGCATAATCTTTTGCAATAGAGGGATAAGTTTTCACTTCTGCAAAACGCCTGTCGATGATAATCGTCGGCATGTTTGCAATCAACACTTTGTAAGAACGGCTGCTGTCTTTTACCGTAAATAAATAACTGCAGCTTCCCTGTGTATGGCCCGGGTGATTAAGCAATGTCAGTTTCATATCGCCCAGCGAAACAATAGCTCCGTTGTTTAATATTTTATCAGCCTTTACCGGTTGAAATGTCACGCCGTATTTACCCATTTCATAATCAGACTTACCGCCACTGGCCGCTGTGGCTGCATCGCCTTTGTTTACATAGAATTTTGCACCCGTCTGCTTTTTTATTGCAGCCATCGCACCCATATGATCGTAATGCGCCTGCGTGGTCAGTAAAATTTTTGTATCGCTGAATTTAAAACCCAGCGTTTCAATATTCTTTTTTATCTGTGAAGCTGAAGAAGCCAGTCCTGTATTGACCAGGATATTTCCATCAGTAGTGGTAATTAAATAACTGGCCAGGTCATAAGTGCCCACATAGTACAGGTTGCCTGCGATCCTGAAGGGCGCATGATCTTTTCTCCAGGTAGAATCGCCATGGTTAGGCTCCCGGACCTTTTGAGCAGTTGATGACAAAGAAACAGCAAGGCAGCCTAATGCAACAAGGCAGCAACGGAGGTGAATTTTCATGTATTTATGGTGATTAAGAATGCAAAGATAGACGGGCCTGAAATCACTTCTTTAAAAACTCCACCAAAATCTTAAATAATTTTTCCCGCTCTTCTACCTGTGGGTTGTGGCCGCTTCTTTCAAACATTACGAACTGCGCCTGCGGGCAATATTCCTTGTACTGCACCTGCATGTAAGGCACGGCTACACGATCGTACCTGCCCGCAAATACAAGCACCGGCATGGTCAGATTCTTAAGATCCTTTCGGTAATCAAAATTGCCGATCTCGTTGCCTACAATAAAATCGCCATCCTTGCCTACCATCTGGTAATATAATTTTGTATTAAAAGGATTAGGGTATGGTTTGTTTCCGCCGCCGCCCCTGAATTTTTCAGGGTTGTAAGCATATAAAAAGCCGTAAGGCACTCTTCCATAAATATTCTGGTGCACATCATCGCTTGATATAGCGCCCTTTGCCCGCACTTTCATTAATGTATCCCATACTTCGGGGTAATTTGTTTTTATCTCATGGTTGCTGTTATCATCATTCGCCTGCCACATCAGGTAGCTGTGAAAGCCGTTGGCAATAATAAGGTGGCTGGTATGCTGCGGGTATTTTATCGCATAGCCCTGCGCCACCACGCTTCCGTAAGAATGGCCATAGAGGCTGATCTTATCCAGGTTCATCGCTTTCCGCAATCCTTCAATGTCTTCAATATCTCTTGCGATGGTATATTCCTTTACATCTTTCGCCGTATCAGATTTCCCCCTGCCAAATGCATCCAGGTAGATCAGCTGGATATTATTGCCTACCGTAAGTGAATCCATGATCCTGTAGCCAGGATGTGCGCCACCCGGTCCACCGGGGATCACAAACATGGGTGCTCCTTTACCAACTGTTACCGCATATAATTTTGCCCCGTTCACAGTGTAGTATTTTCCATCCGTCCAGCTATCGGGAAAACCTTGTGCATTTACCAGCAATACCGAGAACAGGATGTTGCAGAGAAAAAATAATTTTTTCATTTGATCGTATTTAATTTTACAACTTAAATATACTCACTTGGCAGCAGAGCTACCGCAGGCATTGATCGATTCTTTACAAACGGCAACGGGATTTGATGAAAAAACATTCAGGAATATTCATCGATCCGGCGGGCAGGTAGTATCTGTGCGGCTGAACCCGGCAAAAGCAGCTGAACCCGGGCAGCTTCCCTTTTTTAACAATGTGCTGGCTGAAAAAGTTCCCTGGAATAAATACGGCTACTATTTAAAAGAACGCCCGCTTTTTACGATCGACCCGCTTTTTCATGCAGGCGCTTATTATGTGCAGGAAGCGAGCAGCATGTTCTTACAGGAAGTAATGCAGCAGGTTTGTGATCTTTCAGGAGATATGCAGGTGCTTGACTTGTGTGCAGCGCCTGGCGGCAAATCGACTTTGATACAATCTATCATCAGCAAAAATAGTTTGCTGGTAAGCAACGAGGTCATCAAGACCCGTGCAGGTATACTGGCGGAAAATATTACCAAGTGGGGAGCTGCCAATGTAGTAGTGACCAACAATGATCCGAAAGATTTTAAACGCCTGCCTTCTTTTTTTGATTGTATTGTGATAGATGCGCCCTGTAGTGGCAGTGGCATGTTTCGCAAAGACCCGGATGTCATAACGGAATGGAGCCTGAATAACGTAGTGCTCTGCAGCCAGCGCCAGCAAAGGATCATAGCAGATGTATCTGATTCATTGAAACCGGGCGGAATACTGATCTATTCTACCTGTTCCTATTCGGTGGAAGAAGATGAGGCCATTGCCGACTGGCTGAAAGAAAATTATGACATGTCTTCCTTACGATTGAATACGGAACCGGCATGGGGCATTGTGGAAACTGTTTCTTCAAAGCATCAATGTTATGGTTATCGTTTTTATCCCGGGCAGGTAAAAGGCGAAGGATTTTTTATTGCAGCATTCAGGAAGGAAAGCGGGGGAGAGCGATCATCAAAGGAGAAGAGACCGGCTGTTAAAAATATGCTGGCTTCAAAAGCAGAAGAAAAAATTGCATCAGCTTTTTTAAAAAATGCTGCCGAGTATAAATTTTTAAAATGGCAAAATGATATCCTTGCCATTCCTGCTGCTATACAGGAAGCGGCGGTGGAAGTGCAGCAAAATATGTATATCAAAAAAGCAGGTATCAATATGGGCAGCATCATCAGGGAAGAACTCATTCCTTCTCATGAACTGGCGCTGAGTCCCGCAGCATCAGGTATTTTGCCAAGGCTGGATGTGGATGAAGCCACAGCACTGGATTATCTCCGCAGGAAAGATATACAGGTGGAGACTGATCTGAGAGGCTGGGTTGTTATAAGCTACAAGGGCATTGCGCTGGGACTTGTAAAAATACTATCCAACCGAGTGAATAATTACTATCCGAAAGACTGGCGCATTCTTAACAAATAAGCCTGTTCTTCTACCAACTAAATTCTGCATCTTTGTAAATACACCTAATTCAGATAAATGAAAAGATTAATAGCATTTTTCCTGTTTAGCATCCCGATGATAGTGGCCGCACAAAAAACACATACCGTGGCTGCCAAAGAAAGTTTTTATTCTATCGGGAGAATGTACAACGTGCATCCGAAAGACCTGGCGTCTTATAATAATATTCCTTTTGAAAAAGGATTGTCCATTGGCCAGGTGATCAAAATACCTCCAGCTTCCAATGCAGCACCAATGCCTGCTGTGCCTGCTCCTGTTGTTGAAACGCCCAAAGCAGCTCCTGTTACAAAAACTGAAACGGTAAAAGCAAAAACCTCAGGCGGTGGCTCACCGGTGTATCATACAGTGGCGCCGAAAGAAGGCCTGTATGGCATCAGCAAAAAATACAATGCAAGCATTGCAGATATTAAAAAATGGAATAACCTTAGCAGCGATGGCCTCACCATTGGTATGAACCTGATCGTTGGTTACAATGGTTCCGGCGCACAGCCGGTGGAAGAACAGGTAGTTACAAAGCCTGTTCCGGAAGTAAAACAACCGGTAACAGAAACACCTAAGACTGTTGCAGTAAAAGAAGAACCGGTAAGGGAACAACCAAAACCGGTAGTGAAGGAAACAGCAGCAGATCATGGTCCTGCAAACTTCAACGGCGGATATTTTAAAGCATTTTATAACCAGCAGGTAAAAGATAAGAGTGCTACCATGCAGGACAAAGGCCAGGCAGGTATCTTTAAAAGTACCAGCGGCTGGGACGATGGAAAATATTATTGCCTGCACAATTCAGCGCCAGCCGGCTCTTTCATAAAAATTACCAACCCGGCGAATAATAAAGCGGTGTATGCAAAAGTGCTGGATCTTATCCCTGACCTGAAACAGAATACAGGTATCATCATCCGCATTAGCAATGCCGCAGCAAGTGAGCTGGGTGTAAGTGGATCTAATTTTGATTGCACGCTGAGTTACTAAACGAAATTTATCAATAAAATAAAAGCCCTGCATGCAGGGCTTTTATTTTATTCAAAACGGTAACCTCTTAAAAAATCTTCTACAAGCATTCTCTTTTTTCCTTCCAGTTGCAGGTCAAGGATCTTTATATAACCATCGGCACAGGCAAACTGTAAATAGGTTTTTTTATCTGTTTCCGGTATGCCTGCTAAAGCCATGGGGGGCTTGTACAATTTTTCCGCTTTAAAAACTTTCAGCTTTTTGCCATCGAGGTAAGTAAAAGCTGTAGGGTAGGGAGAAAGCCCTCTTATAAAATTGTAAACTTCTTCTATTGCATTGTCAAAATCTATCCGGCAGGTCTCCGTGAAAATTTTCGGGGCATGCTTTACTGGTTGTCCATCGTCTGTTGTCTGTGGTCTTTCTTCAATACTTCCCTCCGCCAAACCCTTCACCGTTTCCACCAGCACTTTTGCGCCGATGACTTTCATTGTATCATGTACTGTTCCCACGTTGTCTTCTTCGCTGATAGGAAAAGAACGCTGCAATAAAATATTACCGGTATCAATTTCGTGCTGTAGTTTGAAAGTGGTAACGCCTGTTTCTTTTTCGCCATTGATCACTGCCCAGTTGATCGGTGCTGCGCCACGGTATTGCGGCAGCAGGCTGCCATGCAGGTTTACAGAGCCCATGGGTGGCATGTTCCAAACCACTTCGGGCAACATACGAAAAGCTACTACAATTTGCAGGTCAGCTTTCAGAGATCGCAGCTCTTCTAAAAAATCCGGGTTCTTCAGCTTTTCAGGTTGCAGCACATGTAGGTCATTATCCACTGCATATTTTTTTACAGCACTTTGTTGCAGCTGCATGCCCCGGCCGCCGGGTTTATCTGGTGCGGTAATTACACCCACTATATTGCAGCCTGCTTTTACGAGTGCATCCAGTGATGCTACAGCAAATTCAGGCGTGCCCATAAAAACAATGCGGAGCTCTTCCATTTTCTTCATCCGGCAAAAGTATAAAAAACAATGGGGCGGTTTGTTATACTTTTAAAAATGGTCAACTATTGCGATACAATTATAATGGTCATACTGGTAGGGAAATTATTCCAGTCGGCGCCGTAATACCTGAGTGATCCAAAATTTTTTACAGCCATCCTGAAAGTATGTTGCCCGGCAGGCAGGCTCACCAGCCTCATGCCTGTTTCTCCAACATCCGACTGGCCGGGTGCCAATGGTACGAGCTCGTTCTGGTATAGTACATTGTCTATATAAAGTTTGTACTCGGCACGTACTTCCCCTACAACATTATCGCTTTTTGCATGCCAGGAAAAACTGATCAGTACTTTTGACGGCTTTGCAAAATTGAAGGTTTGTGTCAGGTTGGGAATATTATAATCAGTGTCCCATATACCGCCCAGGGTAAAGGTTTGAGCCAGGTTATAAACATTCATATTATTGTACAATGAATTGGTGGCGGATGCCCATGTAGCCGGTGCATTGCCTCCATTCGTTTGTAATACTTCGCCGCTATTCCCGCTGCTGCCGTTTACTGCAATGGCACCATTGCCTCTAACTCTCATTCTTTCGGTGAATGTTCCGTCGGTAAGTTCATAGCCCAGGGTTATGTCAGCGCCGGGGTAATCAGAATGCAGGCGAAGCTCATTGCCATAAACACCAATGCCTACATTGCCCTGTGTGCCGGGATAGAAAGTGATTTTTCTTCCTAGTGCTGCAGGAAATGACAATGGTGCATTGGGGGTGGCGGTACCAATCCCTACACGACTATTGACAGCATCATACACAAAGCCCCAGCCGGCAGGGCCGCCGTAAAAACCGAGGTTCTGGTTGTTCTGAGCGCCCATAAAACCGAGCGTAGCCGTGTTATCAGGTTTGTTGAACCAAATGCCCGGGCCATAGGTAGTATTAAGCGGTGCAGTACCATTACGTAATAAAATGCGCCCGTTCACATGCATACCATATTCGCCGTAGTTTATTATACGCATCCTTTCTGTAAAACTACTGCTGGAGCCATAACCAAAAGCAATATTAGAACCAGGGATATCGCTATGCAGCTGCATTAAAGCGTTTTGTACTCCTATACCATAATGAGCACCGCTGTTGCCATAAAAAGAAACTTTATCGCCTAATGCATTCGAAAAGTTTAAAGGAAAACCGGGTGTGGTAGTGCCTATACCTACATTTTGTGCGTTGCAAACAGTAGCTAACAGTAACCCATAAACGAAAATTATTTTTTTCATACCAGTGTTTTAGGATGTTTTCAAT
>CAYOLS010000083.1:0-13458 GCA_964404845.1 uncultured Ferruginibacter sp.
GGGTCTGACCTGCGGTACCGACCTATTAAATCGTGTTATTGGAGTTGCTTCTTCAACGCTCCACCCAACGCCTCCACCAACTGCCCCGAATTATCAATGATCATCTGGTTCACAAAAGTATTTTTAGAACTCTCTTTTACATTTACTGTAATGGTATAAGCGCCCTGGCTATAAGAAGGCTGTGCATTGTTCTTGCCTGTGATATGATAGCCAAATGACCTTGGCACAATAAAGCTTTGGCCGTCTAATTTTTTTCCAATGAGATTTTTATAATAGGCTTCATAACCGGCGTCATTTTTATCCAATGGTGCTTTTCTTAAAAAGAAATAAAATTTCCCCAGCTCTATATTCTTAAACAAAGCGCCCTGGCTGTTCACATAGGAGCTGTTGAAAGTGATCTCAAAGTCCATGTTGAGGAAATTATTATTCGTAGGTACTTTTGCTTTTGCATAATTCAGCTGCAGGCTTTTCAGCTTCAGCCTGAAAATAGAATTGTTGAGGATCTCATAAGGATTTGCCGCATCCAGCTCAAATTCTGCAATAAGTGCCGTATCCATTTTCCCCTTGTTCTCAAAAGTACGTACCAGCTTGAAACCACTGAATTGCAGGCCCAGCGGATCAAAAGGGCCTTCTATTGACAACTGGTCATAAAAATAAAGATCGGTGAGACCGTAGGTATATTGAGCCGTATACCTGGCTTTGTCTTTGGCGATCATTTGTTTCACGGCATTGGTGGCGAGGGAAATGGTACCACCGATGATACCGGTAAATTCACCACGTCCCTTATCGCTCCTGCTGGCCATGTCCGGCACTTCCTGTTGCTTTAAAGCCGCATAGTCAATTACATTGGCCTTTTCACTGATGTTCATTTTCACTTCATCGTTCTTGCCGGCATAACCCTGTTTGGAAGAGGAACATCCCTGCATGCAAACAGCAGCAACGATGGCGAGCGTATGTTTAAAATTGAGTCGCATAAAATTGGGATAAGATCTTTTGATACAATTTATTTTTTACATCCAGCTTTGCTGCCATTGCATAATATGTTAGTGCTTCCGCAAGAAAATGATTCTCCTGTAAAACAAACCCTTTGGCAAATGCAGTTTCTGCTGCTGTTGATACAGGAATGCCTGCCAGCAAATCTGCTACTTTTGTTCTGTAAGCGGTACTGTCCCATATCTTCAGGTAATTTCTTTCGCAGCCATTTCCTTCAGCATCTGTTATTTGCCAGTAAAATTCTCCCGCCGGCAATGCTTTTGCAGCCTGTTCTATGTTGATCGGCTGATCTTTTTCCAGTACCGTTTTTTGTATCGGAGCACCATCAGCAGGCACATCATAGATCCTCAAGGCAGGTTGAGCAAAGCTACTACTCCAGTACACAGGCAATGCACCGGAAAGGTAATGGATCGTATCGACCAAAACTCCCGTCTGTACAGTATTACAGCCCCTGCTCACAGCGCCTACATTTTTCATATACTCGCCGGGGTTAGCTTCCGGCTTACCATGCGGATGTGTAAATTCATTCCACACATATTTAAAATAAGAGCTGGTATAACCGACAGCATCTTTGACACATTGCCCCAACAGGCTCTTTGCAGTGTAGCTTCCTTTTTTATTCAACTGTATCACTTTGTAATTGCTGCACACCAATACAATGCTTGCTTTATCTGCCAGGCCAATGGTTTCATTCGACAGTATCTTGTCGCCTTTTTTGAGCTTTACAGAAACATTTTTTTTGGCCAGTCCTGTTACGCTGTACACAACAAAAGAAATATCCCCGGCTGTGGCCGCAAAAGCGATCATAGATAAAAAAGCGGTAAGAAAAATTTTAATGCCCATGATGTACGAATAAAGAGTGAAAGCCGAATTTTTTGTGCAGCCATGCTACCATTGCTTCGTAGAAGTACAATACATCTACTGCAAGAATAATGGCAACAAAGCTGGGCGTAAGATTTATTTTAATATCCCATTTGTAAAAGAATAAAAGTCCGAGGTAAACAATGAGCACCGCAGATAAAAGCTGTGCCATTTTTGCCACAAGGTGAAACCAGATATGTTTATCAATAAAATAACGGATGAACAGCGCCATGTGCAGCCAGCAAAGGATAACAGCCAGCGTCCACACCAGCCAGCCCGGCCATTTGCTGATATAATCACCGCTATTTACCATACTTAAAATATTGGCATGTATATATACACCAGCCATATCAGGCACTGATTTACCAACCGATTTTTTGTTAAGCGGTGTAAAATGTTTGTCTTCGATATTATGAGCGTCGGGACTTACAAACCCCATCAATACTGTTTTTCCTTTGAGCAGCGACGGATCTGTGTCTCCATCCAGCAGGCTCCTGCCGCTGACGGTAATATATTTATCTTCCGTATGGGAATAATTGATCTGCGCAGTGGAAACGTATTTTTTAGCAAATGCTGCCTGCCTTGCAGGATCGGCGATCTGCATAATTGCAGAAGTGAAAGACTGGTAATTGTTTTCTTTCTTTTTATATGCCGGGGCAAAATAGCGGATGGTTCCACCCTCCTCTCCCACAAAATTTGCATATCCTTTATTCACTGCTTTTGGATACAAGAACCCTTCTGCTTTTGTATCGTCTTTTTCTACAGAAAGATTGTAAGCCAGTACAACATTCTTATATCCCGTAAACGAATTAATTAGCATTGAATCAATAGCTGCATCTTTAGGTTCATTAAAAACCACATCTACCCCAATTACTTTGGGTTGCTGGCCAATGGCCTTCTGCAGCATCATCGCAATTTCTGCCCTGCCTGCATCTTCAATATTTACCACCACTATATTGGTATCAACACCGGTATGATTATTCTTATTGAACTGCGAATAGGCCAGGTCGTTATAATCAAAATCCTGCAGGGCCATTTTGATCGGGTCCAGCACATGCGTATTAAAAGGAATGAGCGACAGCAAACCCATTACAAAAAACACCATGATGGTCGCCAGTATCGTATCTCTTTTGAAAAGGTATTTGAACATATTAATCTCTTGTGCGTAGTATGGTTTTATTAATGCTCCAGGTCACCGGTGTAATAAATGCTGTATTCCTTGTTTTAGTACCTGTATATAGCAGGTCTTCCAGCGGGTTGTAATCGCCCCGACCTTTATCGGCCACACTTCTTGTAAGTACACCTTCCTGCTGAAAAATACTGAGGTTACCAATGGCTTGTTCTGTTGATAGTAAAAAATAATTATCTGCGCCCATTGGTGGTACTACTAATATATCAGCGATATGTGTCCTGCTGTCGGTCAACACATTATCCGCATTGGTAACAGGAAATTTGTTTTCTACGTTCCCGCTTTCAATTGAAGGGAACAACAGGTTCATATTGCCTTTGCTGTCGATGGAGAAAACATAGATATATCTTTTACTGTAATTGCTTCTCCAGCCTCCGTCTTTTTTATCTTCTTCAAAATAGATCGAAAGTGTATCTCCTACTTTCACCATATCGCCCTTCACCGGCTCGCCGGAAGTATATCCCTGGAAGCTGAGCTTAAAAGGAAACTTGTTGGTCCCCTTTGGCCCTTCCAGCATGATCCAGTCCCTTATTTTAGCAATGCGAAAAGCATAGTCACTCAAAGTGGCGGCTGTGGCAGTTGCAGTACCTTCTTCTGTAAAATCAGTACGGGCAGGCAGGCTCTCTGTGCTGTCCTGCACAGTCACCTGTGTTTTAACCAGTGCATATTCCAGCTTATTGGATTCGTTGATAGCGCCGATCAGTGAGTACTGGGATTCCTTGGGATCATTTACAATACTGATGTTGTTATAAGAAGCAAATTGTTTCCCTAACTCGCTGTACAGGTCAGCCGCAGGCGGCATGCTCACAAACGCAGTAGCAGCGCTGCCCAGCGAAGATTGAAAAGAAGAAGCAGTGAATCCATCCATTTGCTTCCTGCCTGTTTTTTTATCATTTACAAACCAGTTGCCATCCACATAAGTATAAATTTTATCAGGGTTTGCTTTGGCGATATCATTTACCCAGGTGATCTTTTTTGCGGCTTTTACCGTTTTATAAGTGTTTACAAAATCCTGTAGCTGTGCAGTGCTGACTGCTTTGGGGATATAAATCTTTAATGCCGGCGCTTTGCTGCTGGCCCAGTTCACCACTTCGAACATTGTGCCCGGTAATATTTTTTCTTTTGTTCCGCTCAACACTTTTGCAAGACTCTTGTTGGCACCCCTCATTTCTATGATCTGCAAGGTATCTGTACCGTTTGCCAGCTTCATTCCTTCGGAAATGCCGAAAGCAAAGCCACCCTGCATTTCAATGCCCTTTGCTTCCAGCCTGCTGCTGGGCACCATGAACCTGTTCTTTAAAGTTCCTTTTGCCAATGCAAACAAAGTTCCTGCACGGCGCTCTGCATTACCAGCAATAGAAGGCTCCTGTGTTTTGCCATAATATTTCATGATGGCGGAAAGACTGACATAGAGATCATTTGCAGAAGCGTCTACGCTTAACTGTTGGGTGGCTTTTAGCAAGGCACTGGTAAAAGCGCCATGTGCTACATTGTTCTCATCCCTGTGCTCTTTGGCGAATTCAAAATCCTGCGCTGCAGCCATGATCAAGGCCCCCCTATCTTCCGGCCTTTGCGGAACAGTGGCATCTTTTGCATCATAGTCTGCTTCTTCAATATACCTTGCCTTGGGAGGTTCGTATAAAAAATTATCACCCCTTGAACCGGAACCGCTGTGACAACTGTCCATGATCACCGTAAGCAACACTCCCTTATCTAATAATAAATTAAAATATTTTGCCAGTTCTTTATCTCTTATATCGGCCACGCCTTTTTTCCATGCATCGGCCGGTACGATCGTCTCATCTTTTTTATCCGCCTCTGCACTCAAGGAATTTTTTACCTGGCTGCCATGGCCTGCATAATATATAAATACCACATCCCCTTTTTTGGCAGTAGCTACCAGTTTTTCCAGTTCGGAAATGATGCGTGCCCTGTTTGCTTCTGCATTGATCAATGTAGTGATGTGCTCCTGTTTGAAAGCGTATTTTGCAATGGCAAGATCCCTGATAGCGGTTGCATCATTTACACAACCATCCAGGTTGGTCCATGTTCTTCTTGAATCTGAAGCGGCCGATTCATTCAGCGAAGGTTTATAGGTATCAATGCCAATGATAAGCGCCAGTTGCTTTCCCTGGCAGAAAGAAGTATTAACTATTAAGAAGGCTGTGACGAGGCTGATACTGCATTTTTTCCAATAAAAAAATGCCCTGTGGAGAGTATTGTTGGTCATGCTTTCGGGTTTTAGTTTTATATACTGCAACTCTTACAAATATCTGTTTAATTTGTTAAGAGCCTGTTATGTTCAGGAAAAAAATTAAATCAGCTTATGAAAAAATTAATGTGCTGCATTCTTTGTTTCAGAGAGGGAAATGAAAATGATTTTACACATGCCCGTTTCTTAAAGTTTTTAAAATTAGGTTTTGTTATCCAACCATCCTGCTCAATAAAACCATTGGATATACGTTAGATTACCCGTAAATAAACGTATTTTCCACCTTAATATTGAATCATTAAATCGATATAACTTAAAACCCTTTATTATGACCAAAATTTTCCTAACTACCCTTTTACTGGGTGGACTCACTTACAATGCAACTGCACAGCACAAAGGATGCAGTACTGCTGAACGGGGAGACAATAAAATAAAAGTTGATTTTCACAACAACGCTTCCGATACAACAAAAGGCAGGGGCCTTGCTGATAATTATTTTTTATGGGACCCTGGCACTACCATCAAAGTAAAGTTCTTAACCGGCAGCCAGGAATTGCAAAATAAGATCTTTAATTATGCAAAAGAATGGGAGAAATATGCCAACCTGAAATTTACATGGGTAAAATCAGGCGATGCTGATATCCGTGTTCGCATTGGCAGCGGCAATGGCCATGATTCTTATATTGGCACCGTTTGCAGGCAGATAGACAAATACGATGAAACAATGAATCTTGATTCAGCTGACATCAATGGCGATCCTAAATTCATGAGAGGAGTAACGTTGCATGAGTTTGGCCATGCCATCGGTTTACTGCACGAGCATAGCAGCCCTATCTCGGGCATCAACTGGGATAAAGAGAAACTGTACAAGGAATATGCAAAAATGGGCTGGTCAAGAGAGGATGTGGACTACCAGGTTTTCTTTACCTATAACAAATCCTACACCAACGGTACCAAATATGATAATAAATCCATTATGCACTACCCCATCTTACCTGGTGAAACAACTGATGGTTATGTGATTGACTGGAACCTTGTATTATCTCCCGGCGATATTGAGCTGATCAAAGCGCTCTACCCGATGAAGGGCAAACGCAAGAATGAAGTAACAAGAGTTACCATGCAAAACTTCGGCGGTATTGTAATGCAGGGCAATGAAAAGAAAGGTGGTATTTCTCTATTCCCCACCTTCGATCTCAAAACAGGCGGTAAAGGTGGCCCTGTAAAAATGGTGTTCAAATTCTACGATGAAGAAGGTTATGGCTTCCAGGATGAAGATGGCAAATACCAGGAGAATGGTACCGTAGCTACGATCCGTACGGTAACACTGCCAGCCAACAAGCAGATCAAGTACAACCAGGCGGGCAAAAAAGATTTTGAATTCTTTTTGCCGCTCGACCAGATACCAAGCGATGCATTAAGCCAGAACATGATCGTAACTTTCAAAATAGTTTACCAGACCAGCGAGGGTGAAGCCAAAAATCTCTATGTTTCCCAGCCTTTGCAGTTCAGGTATGCTAAAAAATAAGTTTCTTTATATAAAACTCTATCATGAAACTCTTTTCAGTGGCTATCTGTTGCTTAATAGGCTCTTCAGTATGCGCACAGCAGTACCTTATTAAATATGATATACAGAGCCAGCGCTCTGATTATTACAGGATCAACAAGGAAAAGGATACAGTTAAGATCAAAAACATCGACCTCAAAAAGAACGGGCGGATATTTTTACAGATCAACAACTACAATCCTTTTTACTGGAATGCAAAAGTAACGGCATACAAAACGCCGGTGGAAGAAGAAGTGGGCTATGGCAATGCATTCAATCCTATCAGTGTACTCGCTGGCGGTATGGGCGACCTTATGGGCGGACTACCGCAGCTTGACCTGCCGAAAAGCAGGGGCAACCTGAGCCGTGAGGGACTTGACAATGCAACTTTCAGTTACCTGAGCACTGCAGCCAAATATGCAGATACGTATGATGACCTGCAACAGCTGGCTTCCAAGCTGGAAGAGTTGCAACTGGCCAAGCTACAGTTGAAAGAACTGAAATACGATATCAACCATACGGAGGGTGAAATAAAATCGTCTGCTCTGGATGCCATCAAAAAGGCATTGAATACAGATAAAACAGACCTGCCAACTGTACTATCCATCGGGAAAAATTACAACAACCGCTTGCAAAACTCTTTGCTGGAAGCGGGCAGCCTGGTGAACAATTTACAGCAGCAGCAAAAGTCGGTGAACCTTAATACGGTGTACGAAGAAAAAACACTGAAAGAGATCGGCGACAATGCACTGAACAGTTACGACAAGATCAGCAGGTTAAGAAGTGCACAGGCATCCAATCCCAACCTGATGATGGATGAAGTAGCAGAGATTGCACAATTGTACAAGGACATCGTTTCTGCCAATTTCAAATTCTCTTATGCGGTAAAGCAGGAAGAAGATATTTCAGACATCAAACTGGAGTTGTATCCAAAAGTTGATTCGTTGTCGAAAGATACCGTGGTGCAGTATTTTGAACTGAGCAGGAAGAAAAATGTCCGCATTCGTAATTCGGTAGGTGTTGCATTCAGCTTCTTTAACGAGAACAATACCAATTATTATATTGGCGCAGACAGCATCATCCGTAAAGGAGATAAAGATCTTTTCGTTCCGCTACTTTCTACCTTCATCCATTTTTATGGCGGAAAGGTAAAAGGTGTAAAACTGGGCGGTGCATTTGGTTTCGGTATACCGTTGCAGGGCGAAAAGAAAGATGTGAACTTTTTATTGGGACTTACCGCAGGCTTTGGTAAAAATGAACCCGTATTATTAACTGTCGGAGCTGCGGGTGCAAGAGTGAACAAGCTCAGCAATGGTTACAAAGTGGGAGATAAAACCAGCCTGACCGACCCTGCGAAATTAACAACAAGCGGTTACGGCATCGGCGGATTCATGAGCGTAACCTTTAACCTCAGTAACCTGGGAATAGGTAAAAAATAATTTTACCGGATCATAAAATAAGGAAGAGGATGTGCTAACATACATCCTCTTTTTATTACCTGATAAAACTTTTTATATGACCAGGCAATTATGCTTTTGGATAATACTGCTATGTATTGCAGTTCCAGTAAGATCCCAGCTTATTACAAGCATTCCGGAAATGCTCGTTTCCAAGCAGGAGCCGTTTGTTGGTACCAGCTTTTTTATACCGGACAGCAACAAGATAATGGTGCTGCACAAAGGCGAAGCAAAATTCTATTCTGTTGACGGCAGAGAAGCAGGAAAAGCTATTTCGGGTTTTAGTTTTATATACTGCAACTCTTACAAATATCTGTTTAATTTGTTAAGAGCCTGTTATGTTCAGGAAAAAAATTAAATCAGCTTATGAAAAAATTAATGTGCTGCATTCTTTGTTTCAGAGAGGGAAATGAAAATGATTTTACACATGCCCGTTTCTTAAAGTTTTTAAAATTAGGTTTTGTTATCCAACCATCCTGCTCAATAAAACCATTGGATATACGTTAGATTACCCGTAAATAAACGTATTTTCCACCTTAATATTGAATCATTAAATCGATATAACTTAAAACCCTTTATTATGACCAAAATTTTCCTAACTACCCTTTTACTGGGTGGACTCACTTACAATGCAACTGCACAGCACAAAGGATGCAGTACTGCTGAACGGGGAGACAATAAAATAAAAGTTGATTTTCACAACAACGCTTCCGATACAACAAAAGGCAGGGGCCTTGCTGATAATTATTTTTTATGGGACCCTGGCACTACCATCAAAGTAAAGTTCTTAACCGGCAGCCAGGAATTGCAAAATAAGATCTTTAATTATGCAAAAGAATGGGAGAAATATGCCAACCTGAAATTTACATGGGTAAAATCAGGCGATGCTGATATCCGTGTTCGCATTGGCAGCGGCAATGGCCATGATTCTTATATTGGCACCGTTTGCAGGCAGATAGACAAATACGATGAAACAATGAATCTTGATTCAGCTGACATCAATGGCGATCCTAAATTCATGAGAGGAGTAACGTTGCATGAGTTTGGCCATGCCATCGGTTTACTGCACGAGCATAGCAGCCCTATCTCGGGCATCAACTGGGATAAAGAGAAACTGTACAAGGAATATGCAAAAATGGGCTGGTCAAGAGAGGATGTGGACTACCAGGTTTTCTTTACCTATAACAAATCCTACACCAACGGTACCAAATATGATAATAAATCCATTATGCACTACCCCATCTTACCTGGTGAAACAACTGATGGTTATGTGATTGACTGGAACCTTGTATTATCTCCCGGCGATATTGAGCTGATCAAAGCGCTCTACCCGATGAAGGGCAAACGCAAGAATGAAGTAACAAGAGTTACCATGCAAAACTTCGGCGGTATTGTAATGCAGGGCAATGAAAAGAAAGGTGGTATTTCTCTATTCCCCACCTTCGATCTCAAAACAGGCGGTAAAGGTGGCCCTGTAAAAATGGTGTTCAAATTCTACGATGAAGAAGGTTATGGCTTCCAGGATGAAGATGGCAAATACCAGGAGAATGGTACCGTAGCTACGATCCGTACGGTAACACTGCCAGCCAACAAGCAGATCAAGTACAACCAGGCGGGCAAAAAAGATTTTGAATTCTTTTTGCCGCTCGACCAGATACCAAGCGATGCATTAAGCCAGAACATGATCGTAACTTTCAAAATAGTTTACCAGACCAGCGAGGGTGAAGCCAAAAATCTCTATGTTTCCCAGCCTTTGCAGTTCAGGTATGCTAAAAAATAAGTTTCTTTATATAAAACTCTATCATGAAACTCTTTTCAGTGGCTATCTGTTGCTTAATAGGCTCTTCAGTATGCGCACAGCAGTACCTTATTAAATATGATATACAGAGCCAGCGCTCTGATTATTACAGGATCAACAAGGAAAAGGATACAGTTAAGATCAAAAACATCGACCTCAAAAAGAACGGGCGGATATTTTTACAGATCAACAACTACAATCCTTTTTACTGGAATGCAAAAGTAACGGCATACAAAACGCCGGTGGAAGAAGAAGTGGGCTATGGCAATGCATTCAATCCTATCAGTGTACTCGCTGGCGGTATGGGCGACCTTATGGGCGGACTACCGCAGCTTGACCTGCCGAAAAGCAGGGGCAACCTGAGCCGTGAGGGACTTGACAATGCAACTTTCAGTTACCTGAGCACTGCAGCCAAATATGCAGATACGTATGATGACCTGCAACAGCTGGCTTCCAAGCTGGAAGAGTTGCAACTGGCCAAGCTACAGTTGAAAGAACTGAAATACGATATCAACCATACGGAGGGTGAAATAAAATCGTCTGCTCTGGATGCCATCAAAAAGGCATTGAATACAGATAAAACAGACCTGCCAACTGTACTATCCATCGGGAAAAATTACAACAACCGCTTGCAAAACTCTTTGCTGGAAGCGGGCAGCCTGGTGAACAATTTACAGCAGCAGCAAAAGTCGGTGAACCTTAATACGGTGTACGAAGAAAAAACACTGAAAGAGATCGGCGACAATGCACTGAACAGTTACGACAAGATCAGCAGGTTAAGAAGTGCACAGGCATCCAATCCCAACCTGATGATGGATGAAGTAGCAGAGATTGCACAATTGTACAAGGACATCGTTTCTGCCAATTTCAAATTCTCTTATGCGGTAAAGCAGGAAGAAGATATTTCAGACATCAAACTGGAGTTGTATCCAAAAGTTGATTCGTTGTCGAAAGATACCGTGGTGCAGTATTTTGAACTGAGCAGGAAGAAAAATGTCCGCATTCGTAATTCGGTAGGTGTTGCATTCAGCTTCTTTAACGAGAACAATACCAATTATTATATTGGCGCAGACAGCATCATCCGTAAAGGAGATAAAGATCTTTTCGTTCCGCTACTTTCTACCTTCATCCATTTTTATGGCGGAAAGGTAAAAGGTGTAAAACTGGGCGGTGCATTTGGTTTCGGTATACCGTTGCAGGGCGAAAAGAAAGATGTGAACTTTTTATTGGGACTTACCGCAGGCTTTGGTAAAAATGAACCCGTATTATTAACTGTCGGAGCTGCGGGTGCAAGAGTGAACAAGCTCAGCAATGGTTACAAAGTGGGAGATAAAACCAGCCTGACCGACCCTGCGAAATTAACAACAAGCGGTTACGGCATCGGCGGATTCATGAGCGTAACCTTTAACCTCAGTAACCTGGGAATAGGTAAAAAATAATTTTACCGGATCATAAAATAAGGAAGAGGATGTGCTAACATACATCCTCTTTTTATTACCTGATAAAACTTTTTATATGACCAGGCAATTATGCTTTTGGATAATACTGCTATGTATTGCAGTTCCAGTAAGATCCCAGCTTATTACAAGCATTCCGGAAATGCTCGTTTCCAAGCAGGAGCCGTTTGTTGGTACCAGCTTTTTTATACCGGACAGCAACAAGATAATGGTGCTGCACAAAGGCGAAGCAAAATTCTATTCTGTTGACGGCAGAGAAGCAGGAAAAGCTATTTCGATAAGACAGCATAACAAGGACCTGCTCCATCCTTCCGTTTCTCCATCGGGTAAGATCATTGCTTTTTATACAGCCCCGGAAAATTTTATGGAAGATGCAAAATTACATCTCTTTGATCTTGACTCTAACGCAACACTCGGTCACTATAAAATTCCCGGCGCTTCAACATTGGAAAAAGTAAGGTTTGAAGGCGATAGTATCTTCCACTACTTTGTAAAGTTCACAGATTTTAAAGTGAGCTACCTCTGGAATACAAGAAATGGTAAAATCCGGAGTTTCAACATAACAGAGGATACTCTTCATGCAGGAATTTATGATATGGCCTATAAAGATGACCGCACTTATCTTGCATTGAGGTATGCAGATACGTTGGCACTTTTTATAGCTAATAGCAAAAATACGGACGAGCAATGGCGTTCCTTATACATGACAGCTGCGGTCAATACAAAACTGGATGTACAGTTTACACAAGGTTATCCTTATGTTTTGGTCAATGATGAAAAAAAACAAACACTAAGCGTATACAAACCCGCAGACAGCAGCTATAAAGAGATCATCTCCAAAAAAGGATCTTTCGAAATTATTTCTTCGGCAGCCGATGAGCAGCGTTGTTTTATATTATACCAGGATAGCAGTAGCCATCTATCGCAATTACAAATACTGGAAGCTGTAAGCAATAAAACAATCACCCTACCAATTACTTATAACCAATCCAAATCTTATACTTTTTATATCTATCCCAATAAAGGGTTATTGACAGCCAGCCATACAATCAATGGCAGCATTGCGGCATGGGATATTATTTCAGGAGAACAGCGCTGGAGCTTCTCTCCTGCCATGGAAACAAAGAATAGTATCGTAATGCCTGCGGATAGCAGCAGCAACAAACTGTTTAAAGTACTGATAAAACAGGGAAGCGGCGATTTGCAGCAATGGCATTACAACGAAGTTGCTAACCAGCTGTATCTTTTCAAAAATCAAAGCAAGCTGGTGACGGTGGATGCAGATTCCAAATGTGCCGTGAGCTGGGATCATTATAATAAGGATAATTACCGCATTACCGGGTCAAAACTATTGCCGGGCTATCGCTATATAATGTACACCGAAGAGCGTTGGGAAAAAGATTTTACTGCCACCCGCAAATCGCTTACAGATGAAACAGAACGCAATGAAGATGTAAATAAGGACGATCATATCTTTCCTTACAGCTGCAAAATATATGACCGGGAAACAGGCAAAGATATTTTTACGCTACTTGCTTCCAGCGAAACCGATGTAAGAATACTCAATGATTCGCTGGTCTGTTTTTGGGATTTAAGCGACAAGGAAAACCTGGATTCCGTTGTCATCTATGATCTCAACAGCGGAAATTCTTATAAAGTAACACCATCCGGCCAGCAGGCTTACCGTTACAAAGCTTTGCTATTGCAGGACCGGCTGTATTTTTTCAGCACAAACCTTGATGACAGGTTGTTATTGACCAATGATAAAGGACAGGAAATATTCAGCCGCAGCTATACCGGCAACAGCGAGGCGATTGAAAAGGTAAAGATCATAGACGGCTCTCCTTTCTTTTACCTGGAAGGCGATTCAAAAACAGCTTCGCAATTATTTAAAATAGAGAGTAACACAATAACAGCGTTGCGAAAATTCCCGCTGAACATTGAC
>CAYOLS010000084.1:0-13332 GCA_964404845.1 uncultured Ferruginibacter sp.
TCAGCATGGCACACCTGCTTTTAATATTATACAGCCCGTTACCTTCTTTTATTGCATCTTCATCAAACCCCTTTCCATTATCGCTGATGTTTAACTGAACGACCGATCTTATATTTTGCAAAGAAATTTTAACAATTGAAGCACCGCTGTACTTGGCAATATTATTAATGGCTTCCTTGGATATTAGCAATAAATTTTTTCTTACTTCAGGATCTGTGATCCTTGCTGCCAGCTTTTCATCAACGTGAAATTCGGCTATAATATTTTTGGGTGTAAGCAGTTCGGTACAATAATTTTTCAACCGGGCCTCCAAGGTAAATTTCTGCTCATCAGCGGGTTTCATGCTCCATATGATATCGCCCATCCGGTTCATGAGGTCTTTAGAGGTATTGGTTATTTTATCCAGCATTTTTTTACTCTCCTCAGGTTGCGAGCTCCAGATATTGGCTGCAAGATCCCCGTAAATATTTATACTGCTTAGCGATGCGCCTATATCATCATGCAGGTCCCTGCTTATCTTTTGTGTTCTTTCTATCGCTGCCAGCTTTTGTTTTTGGTGGTAAAGAAACCAAAGCAATCCTGCACTTAGCAAGATCAATGAAAGTATAATTGTAACCAGGAGAAATTTATTGGCCTTTTGCTTTTGCATCGTTTCACTAAACTCGGCCTCAAGAATTTTTCTTTCTTTTTTTAATGTTGCATTTTCGATCCCATTGGTTTGTAATGCTGAATTACGAAGAAATTTGTAGGACAGCTCCCTGCTGATCTCCAACGCCTCGATCACATCCTCCAGGCGATCATATTTTTTCAGCATTTTAATTGATGTATATAAAAACTCCTGGGCATAAAATACATTTAGCTCCGGGTTGGATTTTATCAGGCCTATTCCTTTTTTATAATAATCTAATACTGTTGTGTACCGCTGTACTGTATCATAGTATTTTACGTATCCGATATAGGCAAGGAGTTTGTAATCCGGGCTTTGGATCGCCTGCGAAAGACTATCCAACCCTGATGCATAAAACAGGGTACTATCCATGTTGCCCAGCCGGAAATAACTTTGCTGCATCTGGTTGTATGTTTCCGCAATAGCTTTATAATTATCAGGACCAGCTGCAGCTAATCCTTTTTTTGCAGATACCAGTGATGCTTTCCAATCATGTAAACGGAAATAATTTTGTGCAATGCCAAAATAACATTCATACGCACCAAACAAAACCATCGGGTGAATGCGTTTTGATTTGGCAGCAGTAAAATTGAGTGCTTTATTAAAATGTAGTATCGATAAACCGGTACTATCAACATTGTAATAGAACAAACCTAAAATTGCATACGCATCCTGTACCAGCAAGCTATCATTTAATTCAAGCGCTAACTCCAGGGCTTTTTTGCCTTCATTGATCCCGATCTGGTGTAAATTCCTGGTATAATAAATTCTCAATTGCTGGGAATTATACAAATAAGAAAGCGCAGATCTTTTTTCCAGCTCCTTGCTGTTGGATAATGTGTCGAGCCATACCTGTGCACTATCGTAATTCCATTTTTGTTTATAACAACTGGAGATAAACAAACAGGTTTTAAAATAATCCTCGCTTTCCTTAGTATAGTGCTTTAACTGTTGCTTTGCTGAATCGATCGCCTGGAATTTGTAAGGCTGGGCCAATGAACTAAAAAACGAAAGAAAGGTAAAGGCAAGAAAAAACAGCAGGCTTTTTGGGTTCATTAGCTGAAATTATATTTTTAAAAATACAATTTCAATCTTTTAATAAAATTAAAAGGGTTATTTCATTGCTAACAATACTGCTGCTACCATGCCGGCAGTTTCTGTACGCAGCCTGGTCTCACCGAGGCTTACAGGTTCAAAGCCGGATCGTAATGCCGACTCAATTTCTTTGGGACTAAAATCACCTTCCGGGCCGATGAGGATGGTTGAATGGCTGGATGGTTGAATAGTTGAAAGAGGCGTCTTTTTATCTGGTTCACAATGGGCTATAAATTTTTGAAGTGTTCCAGCTGTACCGGCTGCTTTAATGTAATCATTAAACTTTGTTGCTTCCTGCAATACGGGCAGCCATGCCTGCTGACTTTGCAGCATGGCGCTTACCAATATGCCTTGCAGGCGTTCCATTTTTAATTGTGGCTTTTCTGTTCTCTCACAAACCAGGGGAACAATTTCTGTAATGCCGATCTCTGTAGCTTTTTCAAGGAACCATTCAAAGCGGCTGTTATTTTTTAATGGAGAAATGGCAATGCAGGTATTGGATGAAGCCTTACTCACGGTTGCCCGTTCGACAACAGCAACACTGCATTTTTTCCGGTGGTTATCCGTTATCCCGCAAGTATACAAATTCCCTTTACCATCTGTGAGCCTGATCTTTTCTCCATTTCCCATCCGCAGCACCTGTACTACATGCTTAGATGTATCTTCATCCAGCACAACGATAGTATCAGTGGACCCAATATCTTTCTTATAAAAAAACGGTAACGCCATCGTTGCAAAATAACTAAAATAAAAATGGATAATGCCTTCACATTATCCATTTTCAACTTTCAATTTTCAACTTTTAATTAAAAAGGTGCATCATCATCAAACGCCCCGTCATTCATCTTGCTTCCTTTTTGTATGTACATGGCAGCACCGCCGTCATTGTCATTTCCAGAAATAGGTTTCCAGTTGCCGCCGCCCTGCGGGAATCCACCGCCAAAATCACTACCCTCTTCTTCAATAAATTTCTGGATATGCAATAAAGCCCTCAGCTTTACTGTTTCCAGGCTACCGTTCCTGTGCTTGGCGATCTTAACGTGTGTTTCACCTTTATTGCTTTCACCGAATTCATTCTCGGTTATCTCGTAATATTCTGGCCTGTAAAGAAACATAACCATATCCGCATCCTGCTCGATCGCACCCGATTCACGCAGATCACTCAGCTGTGGTATTTTATTTCCTTCTTTTCTTTTTTCTACCTCACGACTCAACTGGCTCAGTGCAATGATCGGCACCTGCAATTCTTTTGCAAGACTTTTCAGGTCTCTCGAAATTTTACTGATCTCCTGTTCCCTGTTACTGTTCCTGTCTGCACTTCCCGTCATCAGCTGCAGGTAGTCAATAATGATCATGCCGATGTTGTGCTTGTTCTTCAGCCTCCGGCATTTCGCTCTTAATTCAAAAATATTTAAAGCAGCAGAGTCATCGATAAAAATGGGCGCTTTGCTCAGCTTATCAAAACCTTTTTTATACAGCTGCTTCATTTCATGTTCTTCCAACCGGCCACGGGAAATTTTTTCCAGCGGAATTTCGCTCTCGGCGCTCAATACCCTTTGTACCAGCTGTGCGCTGCTCATCTCCAGACTAAAGAAAGCGATTGGGGTTGGTTCCGAACCATCATACCTCAGCGCAGCACTTCTGGCCAGGTTTAAGGCGAAAGCTGTTTTACCCACTGAAGGCCTTGCCGCAAGGATGATCAGATCCGTTGGCTGCCAGCCATACGTAATTTTATCAAGCGTTGGAAAGCCGGTAGGTACGCCTGTAATTTCATCGCTCCTGCTCCGCATGTCTTCAATGCGGTTAAAGGTCTTAACCAGCACGCTTTCTATATCATCAAAATTTTTACGAAGGTGATTATTGGTGATCTCGAAGAGTTTTCCTTCTGCATTGTCCAGCAGGTCGAATACATCCGTGCTGTCTTCATACGCCTCACCGATTATTTCGCCGCTGATGCGGATCAGTTCTCTCTGAATAAATTTTTGTACTACGATGCGGCAGTGTGCTTCAATGTTGGCAGACGATACCACCGCATTGGTGAGCTGCGAAACATAATAAGGACCGCCTACAATATCCAGCTCTTCTTTCAGCTTCAGCTCTTCCACCACGGTAAGCATATCAATTGGCATGCTCTTGATGGCCAATGCCTGCATGGCTTTGAAGATGCGCTGGTTAGCATCCATGTAAAAACATTCCGGCTTTAAAATTTCGGCTACGGTGTCAAAAGCACCTTTCTCCAGCATCATGGCACCAAGGATGGCTTCTTCCAGCTCTTTGGCCTGCGGCGGTATTTTTCCAAATACCATCTGGCCCATATCCAGTGATGATTTTCTTCTTGTGACCTTGTCTTTATTAAAATTGGAAAGCGCCATGTTTTTTGCTCCTTAAATAATGATTGAATTCCGTATAACTGTTACCATTAAACGCTTTTAAAGAGCTTACCAGGGTATTCTTGTTTCAGCTGTTTGTTTGGTTGAATTTTATCGGGCGGCTAAGGTAACGGCAAAATGGTAACGAAAAAATGATATATCACTGTTATTAACTTTTTTTGACAGATTACCCACCTGAAATACACAGGCAAAGGTAGCTTATTCACGGGTTATAAACAGTTCTTTGCACATCGTTGATGCCAATCAATAATCATTTTAACTGTTTTTATCAACAAAAGTACTGGCCCGAAAATGTAACTTGTACACCTCCGAAAGTTTTTTAGCACTTGTATTTTCTCTTGCCATTTCATAGTTTTTTGATATTAGAAAAAAGAACACTGTAAAGCCAGATAAGGAGGTAAGAATGAAGGAAAATTGCATGTGTTTGTGCTATGTAAATCAGTCCTGATAACATCCTCCGAAAAAACTATCTTTGCCGTGAAAATCAAAAGCATCAATGACGATCTCTTATAACTGGCTGAGTGAATACCTGCCTGCGAAAATTGAACCGGAAAAACTGAGTAAGATCCTTACTTCTATCGGGCTGGAAGTAGAAAGCCTGGAAAAATACGAAAGCATCAAAGGTGGTTTAAAAGGCCTTGTAACAGCAGAAATTGTAGAATGCGAAAAGCATCCTGATGCGGATAAATTAAAAGTTACCAAAGTAAATACAGGAACAGAAACACTCCAGGTAGTATGCGGCGCACCTAATGCTGCTGCGGGCCAGAAAGTGATCCTTGCCTTGCCCGGCACTACTATCTATCCATCAGAAGGCGATCCTATCACTTTAAAAAAAGCAAAGATCCGTGGCGTGGAAAGCAATGGTATGATCTGCGCTGAAGATGAGATAGGCACAGGTACCAGCCACGACGGCATCATGGTATTGCCTGCAGATACTGCTATCGGACAGCCTGCATCTTCCTTATTTAAAGTGTATGAAGATCATATTTTCGAGATCGGCCTCACACCTAACCGCATGGACGCTATGAGCCACCTTGGCGTAGCCAGGGATGTATGTGCCTGGCTGAGCCATCATGATAAAAAAGGAACAACCGTTTTGCTGCCTTACAAGAATGGCTTTAAATCAAACGGGCAGCCCGCACCTGTTACGGTTAAGGTAGAAAATACAAAAGATTGCCCCCGTTATGCAGGCATCAGCATCAGCAATATTACGGTAGCAGAAAGTCCTGAGTGGCTGAAACGCAGGCTGCAGGCCATCGGCGTAAAAGCGATCAATAATATTGTTGATATCACCAATTTCATTTTGCATGAAACGGGCCAGCCTTTGCATGCATTTGATGCAGCTAAAATTACCGGCAATACCATCGTTGTAAAGAACCTCCCGGAAGGGACGCCTTTTACCACATTGGATGATAAGGAAAGAAAATTATCTGCCAACGACCTGATGATCTGCAATGCAGAAAAACCAATGTGCATTGCCGGTGTATATGGTGGTATAGAAAGTGGCGTTACTGCGGCCACCAAAAATATATTTTTAGAAAGTGCCTGGTTCCTCCCGCAAAGTATCCGCAAAACATCTTTGCATCATGGATTGCGTACAGATGCGGCTACCCGTTTTGAAAAAGGGGTTGACATCAGCAATACCGTTACTGTGCTGAAACGTGCCGCAGAACTGATCGTTGAGATCTGTGGTGGTGAGTTGAATGGCGATATCGTAGATATATATCCTGCACCGGCCAATCCCGTGTCTGTAGGATTGAAATACCACTATTTAAAAAAGCTGAGCGGTAAAAATTATCATGGGGATGCAGTAAAAAATATTTTGTCTTCACTTGGTTTTGAAATGATCAAAGAAGGGCCGGATGAATTGTGGATGAATGTGCCGTTCAGCAAACCAGACATCAGCATACCGGCGGATATTGTAGAGGAGATCATGCGGATCGATGGGCTGGACAATATCGATATTCCATCTACGATCAGCATTGCCCCGGGAAGTGAGACCATTTCTGAAAGCACCACACTTAGAGAAAAGCTGGCCAACCAGCTGACCGGCCTTGGTTTCAATGAAATATTTACCAACAGCATTACCAACAGCGCTTATTACAGCGAAGAAGTGTTGAGCAGCGCTGTAAAGATGCTGAACAACCTGAGCGTTGAGCTGGATATTCTTCGTCCAGGTATGTTGCATACCGGGCTGGAAGTAATTGCTCATAATATCCATCGCAAAAACAGCGACCTGCTGTTATTTGAAAATGGTAAGACCTACAGGAACAATGGCGATAACAAATACGAAGAGCAAAAACACTTAGCGCTTTATGTAAGTGGTGAAACTGCTTCTATTGCATGGAATAAAAAACCGGAAAAAGCGGATTACTATTTTGTAAAAGGTATTTGCGAAAGAATATTGTCTGTAGCAGGTATCAGCAATGCAGTTTTTGAAGAGGCGGAAAATGTGGATCTGGAAATGGCCGTTGCCATTAAAGTAAAAAATAAAATGATCGGGGTTATCGGTAGCGTGGCAGATAAAACGTTAAAGACATTCGGCATCAAGCAGCCGGTTTTCTTTGCAGATATTTATTGGGATGAATTGCTGGAAGTACGTAGAACAAAAGCTTTCAGCTATATCGAAGTGAGCAAATATCCTGCAGTGCAGCGTGACCTTGCCTTGTTGCTGAATACAGATGTGAACTATGCACAGATCAGGAAAGCGGTATCCGGCCTGAATATTGCACAGTTACAAACCATTAAATTGTTCGATATTTTTGAAAGCGATAAATTGGGTGCGGGTAAAAAATCGATGGCGGTAAACTTTACCTTTATGGACAGCAGCAAAACGCTTACCGATAAGGAGATTGATGAGATGATGAGTAAGATCGTAGCGGTATGTGAGAAGCAGTTAGGTGCGGAAGTGAGGAAGTAAAAGCCCATAGACCATAGTCGATGGTCCATAGAGGATTAAAATACTTTTTAGATAAATATTGTTTCGAAAATTAAAAAGTTAGAGATCAACAACAGGTAAATACTTTTTAAAGATATAGGAACGGCTATGGTCTATGGACTATCAACTATGGACGAACTCAACAACCATATTGCCACAGTAAACAACAAACTCCAGCAGTTGCTGAAGCAGTATGAGCATTTGCTGAAAGAGAATGAAAAGCAGCAGCAGTTGATACAATCGATGCAGAAAGAGCAGGATGCTACCAGGGAACAACTGGAAATATTGCAACAGCAAAACCTCGTATTAAAAGCATCCGTTACCGATATGGACCCCGCAGAAAAGAAAGAGCTGGAACAAAAGCTGAACCATTACATCAAGAATATTGACAAATGCATTTCCTTACTCAGCCAATAAAATGATATGTCTGAATTGATTCCTGTAAATATTGTGATTGGCGACCGCACTTACCGCATCAAAACCAACCCGGAAGATGAGGAAGTGATCCGCAGAACGGTGAAAACGATCAATGACAAGATCATTGAGTTCAAGACCCAGTTTGCAGGCCAGGATATGCAGGACTATATTGCCATGGTAATCATCTGGTATGCTACCCAGGCTGCCGAACAATCCAAATCAGGCACCGACCAGGGGCAGATCATGGAGGTTTTGAAAAAGCTGGAAGGACAAATGGATAAATATCTTCCGGCACCATAGTATCTCTATTTACATTACTCCTGCAGCATAAAAACTCTCAAGAGTTTTTTATAGATACCGCTCCTGCGGAGCTTTGATCAATCCACTATTATAAAAGTCAACCGGTAGATTGTGCCAATGGCACCAATGCTATCTAACCCGCAGCTATCCCTCAACAAATGCAAAGTGTAAAAAGTTCCTTAGAAACACCCTGTTTTTAACAAGATGAAAAGCTCCGTAGGAGCATCCTGTGTCTGACACATCCAAATGACGAGAAGAGCTCCGTAGGAGCTGCCTGTTTCTAACCAACTGATACGCTCCGGAAAGCTCCGTAGGAGCTCCCTGTTAACAATATAAAGGTCTGGCAATACCTACACTCATCTTCCGGGTAGCTCCTACATAGCTTGCATTCATCAAATGTTCATTTCTAATAAACAGGATGTGCAGATGGTACTATAAAAACCCAGTTCTAAGACACCCGGCCTGACCAAAATCCCCTTCCCGCTCATTCAATAAACAAAATTCTTATCTTCGCCCCAATACCAACTCATTGAACCGCTATGGGTACAGGGAGGACATACAATATTGTGAATCAGATAAAAACTACATCATCCAATGGATATTATTCCAATCATTATAGGTGTTGCCGCATTAATTGTCGGTATCATCCTGGGTAAATTCATTTTTGCCAAAAACACCCAACAAAAGGTACAGGAAGCAGAGATACAAGCTCAAAAGATTATTTCCGAAGGACAATTAAGAGCCGAAACCTTTAAAAAAGAGAAAGAATTAGAAGCGAAAGAGAAATTTGTTCAGTTAAAGGCCGATCATGACAGGGATGTGATGCAACGCACCCAAAAGATCAATGAAGGGGAAAACCGCATCAAGCAAAAAGAACAAAGCCTGAATGCAAAAGAAGGTACTCTTGAAAAGCAACTCAAAGAAAATGAGACTATTAAAGAGAACCTTAACCGCCAGATAGAAGTGGTGAACATCAAGCGCACCGAGCTTGAAAAACACCAGGAAGAGCATATCCGCCGCCTGGAAAAAGTCGCCGGCCTGAGTGCAGAAGATGCCAAAGCGCAATTAATTGAAAGTCTTAAACAGGAAGCACATAGCAAGGCATTGACCCTCCAGCAGGAAATTATTGAAGATGCCAAGCAAAAAGCGGTAAAAGAAGCCCGTAAAATTGTTATCCAGAGCATTCAGCGTACTGCTGCTGAAACCGCCATAGAAAATTCCATTACTGTTTTTAACCTGGAAAGCGACGAGATCAAAGGTTCCATCATTGGCCGTGAGGGTAGAAATATCCGTGCCATTGAAGCTGCAACCGGTGTTGACCTGATCGTAGATGATACCCCTGAAGCGATCGTACTGTCTTCTTTTGACCCGTTAAGAAGAGAAGTAGCCCGTTTGTCGCTGCAGCGCCTGGTGGCTGATGGCCGTATACACCCTGCCCGTATTGAGGAAGTAGTGGAAAAAACCAAAAAACAACTGGACGACCAGGTAATGGATATTGGCGAAAGGACCGTTATTGAGCTGGGTATCCATGGTTTACATAAAGAACTCATAAGGATGGTGGGCCGTATGCGCTTCCGTTCTTCTTATGGCCAGAACTTATTGATGCACAGTCGTGAAACCGCTAATTTGTGTGGTATTATGGCTGCAGAACTGGGTCTTAACCCTAAGCTGGCGAAACGTGCGGGCCTGCTCCACGATATTGGTAAAGTGCCTGATGAAGAAACAGAATTGAGCCATGCCCTTTTAGGCGCTAAGCTGGCGGAAAAATATGGCGAGAATCCTGCAGTGGTAAATGCCATTGGCGCTCACCACGATGAAATGGAAATGCAATATGTGATCTCTCCTATTATCCAGGCCTGTGATGCTATCAGTGGTGCAAGGCCGGGTGCAAGAAGGGAGATCATGCAGCAATATATCCAGCGTATCAAAGACCTGGAAAACATGGCTTTAGCTTATAATGGCGTTGAAAAAGCCTATGCCATCCAGGCGGGCCGTGAACTTAGGGTAATTGTAGAGGCAGAAAAAGTGAGCGATGCAGACAGCGATAAACTGAGCTTTGAAATAGCACAAAAGATCCAGACAGAAATGACCTTCCCGGGACAGATCAAAGTAACAGTGATCAGGGAGAAAAGGGCGATCAATATAGCGAGGTAAGAACGGTTGCAAAGGTTCGAAAAGTTTAAAAAGTTCAGGATTTTAATAAATCCTGAACTTTTTTTAATCTTAAACCGCCTGGACTTTTTAATTTTTCCGTTTCCAGACTATAAAATTCTTTTCATCTTGTGCGGATTTCTAAACATTTCCCCTTACCTTTGCCGTCCGAAAAATTAATAGATATGAACGCAATTAACTTTGTTCATGAGCAGTTGACCAGCCAACCAGCGGTTCCTAGCTTTAAAGCCGGTGACAATGTTACCGTTAACTATAAAATTGTAGAAGGTAATAAAGAGCGTATCCAGAGCTTTAAAGGCGATGTTATCAAACGTCAGGGTACCGGTGCTACAGCTACTTTTACAGTACGTAAGATCAGCGATGGCGTGGGTGTTGAGCGTTTATTCCCTGTGTTTTCACCAAATATCGAAAGTATCCAGGTAAACAAAGTAGGCCGTGTACGTCGTGCTAAACTGTTCTTCCTGCGTGAAAGAAGCGGTAAAAGTGCTCGTATTAAAGAGAAAAGAAGAGCGGTTGCTAAAAACTAATCATTTCAACTATTTGAATATCAACGGGAAGCCTGGCTTCCCGTTTTTTATTGCCCGTTAAATAAAGAAGGAGAAATATAAAATAAGAAACAAGGAAGTTGTCTATCTGCTCATAGCTAAAGACCAATAGCTCCTAAATTCGTGTAATTCGCTAAAATTCGTGTACTTTTACCCCTCTTCCAATACCGCTGAAGAATTTTCCCCAAAGCTACGCTTACCAACTTTTTTAAACAGTAAACCACTTTTTCCGATGAGAAAGATCTTATTGCTATGCATTGCGGTTGTTTCAGCTGCCCTTTTCTTCTGTTCATGCGCCAGGGGCATCAGCCCTTATGAAGCTGCTAATGGCAAAGCCAAATGCGGCAGGTATGTACGTTAAATATTTACCAGTGCATTAACGTAAAAAGCATTGAACCTTTATGGCAACGGATGGTCAAAATGGTCTATCTTTACAGCCTAAATTTTCAATTATGTTCTTAAATATGATGAGCCCGGTATTATTGTTCTCCCTGCCCGGCGGTGGAGAATGGATACTGATTATTTTGGTAGTGCTGCTGTTGTTCGGTGGCAAAAAAATTCCTGAACTCATGAGGGGTATCGGAAGGGGTATGCGTGAATTCAACGATGCAAAGAATTCTGTGAAAAGTGAAATTGAAGAAGGAATGAGAGAAAAGCCTACCACTCCTGCTGCTCCTAAACAAGAAGCTCAGTAATAATATTTCATACATCATTTAGCCGAAGTGCGCCGGGCTGTTGTTTTCAACCTGCGAACTTCGGCTAATTTATATCCAAACTACCAGCTACACTGTTTATGTTCTCTTTTGATTCAATCCCTCGTTATCATCAGCAATTAAACAGCAATAAGTTTTCCTGCACAGATGCAGTGAAACATTATCTCACCTGCATTGAAGCCAATAAGCACCTCAATGCTTTTGTAGATGTATATGCAGAAGAAGCGCTGCAAAAAGCTGCAGAGCTTGATAAAAAAAGAGCAGCCGGTGAGCCCCTGAAAAAGTTACACGGTGTTGTGATCGCTATCAAAGATGTTATCTGTTATAAAGATCATACCGTAACCGCAGCCTCCGCTATCTTAAAAGATTTTACAAGTTTATATACGGCTACTGCCTTGCAGTTTTTAATTGACGAAGATGCCATTATCATCGGCAATTGCAATTGCGATGAATTTGCAATGGGCAGCACCAATGAAAATTCCGGTTACGGAAAAGTGCTGAATGCGCTGGACAATACAAAGGTACCGGGCGGATCATCCGGCGGCAGTGCTGTAGCAGTACAAGCCGATCTTTGCATGCTTAGCCTTGGAAGTGATACCGGTGGTTCTGTAAGGCAGCCGGCAGATTTTTGTGGTATCATCGGGCTAAAGCCTTCGTATGGTCAGCTGAGCCGCTATGGATTGCTGGCCTATGCTTCCTCCTTTGACCAGGTGGGTATTTTTGGTAAAAACCTGGATGATGTGGCTTTGCTGCTCGACATCATGAGCCAGCATGATCCTATGGACAGTACGATGAGCCTGCTACCTGCCAGCGGACTTTATCCCATCAACAAAGAAGAAGATAAAAAACACCGCTTTTGCTATTTTCCGCAGGCTGTAGATCATCCGTCTATCGATCCTGAGATCAAGGAAAAAATAACAGCGCTTATCAGCCAGCTGGAAAAAGACGGGCATACAGTCGATAAAATTGATTTTGACCTGATAGATTATATCGTTCCTGCCTACTATGTTCTTACAACAGCAGAAGCCAGCAGCAACCTTAGCAGGTACGATGGGGTTCGTTACGGCCATCAAAGCAATAAACAAGCTGCTGATCTGAATGATTTTTACCTGAATAATCGTACGGAAGGCTTCGGCCTGGAGGTAAAAAGAAGGATCATGCTGGGCACATTTGTTCTAAGCACCGGCTATTACGACGCTTATTACAGCAAGGCACAAAAGATAAGAGCATTGCTGGTAAACAAAATGAACAGCATTTTTGAGGCTTATGATGCTGTTTTAATGCCTACCAGCCCCGAAACAGCCTTTTTCCTGGGCAAGAACGATAAAGACCCTATTGCCATGTACCTGGCTGATATATATACGGTTCTGGCCAATTTGACCGGCCTGCCGGGCATTTCCCTGCCCCTGTTTTCACATAGCAATAACATGCCTTTCGGCCTGCAGGTAATGGCAAAAAGAGGAAATGAATTAACTTTGCTTCGCATATCTGAAACCTTGTTAAATGGTTACAGGCAGAAGCATTGATGAAAAAACTATTACTCATAACATTTTGCGGTTGGCTGGTACTCGGTGGTTCTGCTGCCGAAGCACAACAGGTACCTGCATCGGAGATCAAATTGCCAGGCGATACCCTGAGCAAAGAAGATACCCTTGCAGAAAATGAAGTGATTGATGAGATAGTGACAAAAAGAACGGTTCCCAAACAGGATAAAGTGCAATACTTCAGCCAGCTCACCCGGTATGGCTTCAAAAATTTATTTTCCCAGTTCTCTTATAATCCCAAATTGCCTTACAGCAGCCAGGTGAATCCTTATGCAGAAAGTTATATGCAGGATTACCTGAAGAACCACGGCAAATCCTTGCTGCGTATGAAGGACTGGGGCGTACCTTATTTCAACCTGATCGATAATATTTTTGCCCAATACGGCTTACCGAGGGAATTAAAATACCTGGCGGTTATTGAAAGCCATTTGAGCACAGCTGCTACCAGTTGGGTGGGTGCAGGCGGCCCGTGGCAGTTCATGCCATATACCGCCCGTGATTATGGACTGGTAGTAAATGCTTCTTACGACGAAAGGCGGGATTATTATAAA
>CAYOLS010000085.1:0-13245 GCA_964404845.1 uncultured Ferruginibacter sp.
TATTTAAATTAATTAAATAATCTATTTACATTAATGAAATAATATACAACAGTGTAAATTTTGAACAAAAATTCATCCAATTATAAACTTTATTTTTTCAGTTAATAAAATATAAAAAACTTATTTTCAATTATTTATTTAAAAAATACATTACTACTTTTTTTAGTTATTATTTTTCAACTTTTCGTGGAACGTTTTAGCAATTATTCCAAAATACTTAGTTAGAATTTTCTTAAATGTATTTTCCCTTTTCGGGACAGCACAGAGTTCCTTATCTTGCAGTGAATAAAAATCAGCCGAAAAAAAATGAAGAACATCTATCCCCTGCTTCTGGTCCTTAGCCTCCTGGTTTTTATGCCATCCTGTCGGGCGCCCCAAGACCTCGAGTTCCGGGAATACAACAGCGTGAGCCTGGATAATATGGGTTTTACCAACTCCACTTTAAAAATGAACCTGGTCTATTACAACCCTAATAATTTTGGTTTAGAGCTAAAAAGGACAGAGCTGGACATTTACGTGGACAGCACCTACCTCGGTCATTCGAGCCAGGAATTGCAGGTGGCAATCCCGAGAAGGGACATTTTCACCATTCCCCTGAAAGTTGACCTGGACATGAAAAATCTCCTGAAAAATGGCCTGACCACCCTTTTGAACAAGGAAGTTTTGGTAAGGGCCGTAGGTAATGTGAAGGTTGGAAAGGCGGGTGTTTACAAAAATTTTAAGGTTGATTACAGCAGCAAACAGCAATTTTCGCTTTTTTAACAGCGGCTTTCATTTTCTATTCCGAACTTCGGAACATCATAAAATCACTCAAATGAAATACATCCAGTTAAGCATTATTGCCCTTTTAGGGTTCGTTCTTTCAGCCGGTGCCCAGGCAAAAACGGCTGATAAAGCTACTATCAGCACTCCCGGTATCCAGTGCGAAATGTGCAAGAAAAAGATAGAGACCTATCTGATGCGCCAGGACGGCATCAAGGCAGTTAAAGTAGATATTAAGAAAAAAGTGGTGGGTGTGCAGTGGCTCACCGACCGCACCAATATAGAGAATATCAAAACAATGATCGCCAACTTAGGCTACGATGCGGATGATGTGACGAAGGAAGAATCAGCCTATAAAAAGCTGCCTCCTTGTTGTAAGATACCGGCGCCGGTTGCGGAAACTAAACCTTAGTGGTTCAAAAAAATCCAAGGTTTAAGGTTCGGGACCATTACTATAAAAATATTAAAGGCAGCACGATGGTGCTGCCTTTTAACTTTAAACTTTTAAACCTTAAACCTTGAACTTTAAACCCTATTTCCCCCATTCTGCCGGGTTCTCCCTCCATTGCATCAGCCCTTCAACAGCATCAGCGCTTACGATATCTTTTTCAACGGCCAGTTTTATGAGCACTTCATAATTTGTAAGGGAAACAAACGGTATTCCCGCTTTTTCAAAGGCCTCCACGGCCTGTGGAAAGCCATAATTGAATATAGAGACCATGCCGATCACTTCCACACCGGCAGCTTTTAATACTTCGCATACCTGCAGGCTGCTTTTACCGGTAGAGATCAGGTCTTCAATTACCAATACCTTTTGCCCGGCTGAGTAAGCGCCTTCGATCTGGTTGCCCAAACCATGTTCCTTTGGTTTTGGACGTACATACATATAAGGCAGCTTGAGCTGGTCGGCGGCCATAGCACCCCAGGGAATACCTGCGGTAGCTACGCCTGCGAGTGCTTCAGCAGCTTCAAAACGCTCAAATATCACGCTGCACAGCTCGCTTTTCACAAAATCACGCACATAGGGAAAGGATAATACCTTGCGGTTATCGCAATAGATGGGGCTTTTCCACCCGCTTGCCCAGGTATAGGGGTTAGCTGCATTCAGTTGTACTGCATTTACCTGCAATAGCTTTTCTGCTACGGCTGTTTCATTGGAAACCATAGTATATTTTTAGGAATGATGCGCAAAGATAATGGGTAGTGTACCAGTTTGAAAATTATTGTCAGCCTGAGCTTGTTGAAAGCAATTTGAAATTGCTGTAAACTACGCCTCTGACAAGCTCAGGCTGACATTTTGTTTTGCGAAAATTTTTAAACTGGTACGCTACCAGATAATAAGCATGAAACGATTGTAAAAGGAATAAGGTATTTTTACACAAAATCAACCTTGGATGAAGCTGACAGTATATTTTAACGAAAAACCGGTATACCTCTGTAATGCAATGGATGCGGAACTGACGGAAATAACGCATCACCCGGATGCTGTTTTCATTGATGAATTTTCTACGCCCGCCATCAATTCATTGTTACACGAAATTAAAAAGGAAGATTTTCATGCAGGCATTGTACTGTACGATAATATTGAGGAACTGAAGAAGTCCTTCTTCAAACATTTTACCATCATTGAAGCAGCAGGAGGCATCGTTCAGAATGAAAAGAAAGATATCCTGTTCATTTTCCGCCGGGGTAAATGGGACCTGCCCAAAGGAAAACTGGAGAAAAAAGAAACACCTGAAACAGCAGCAGCACGGGAAGTGGAAGAAGAAACAGGCGTGAAAGACCTGAAATTAAAAAAGAAAATAGGCGAAACCTATCATACCTATGATGAGTTTGGCAAACATATACTCAAGATCAGTCACTGGTTTTATTTTACCTGCAGCAGCAAGCAGGAATTACAGCCGCAGACGGAAGAGGATATTTCCGAGACCAAATGGGTAAAAACCAAAGATATCAGGGAACCAATGAGCAATACCTACGAGAATATAAAAGATATCATGCGCCGCTTCTTCGACGAACCGTAGCGTTCTTTACACCTTTGCGGTTAAATAGCGCCTTATATAAGATGGCTTTGACAAGCTCAGCCTTAGACAGCATATTTACTATTTACCCCATTTCTTACTTCGCCACAGATCATATCTTATAAACACATTCAGCGCCTTCATCTTTTTTTCGATGGTAGTGCCTGTATTATTGAGGTCTGTGAATTTAATATACGGGGTCAGGTCACTGCTGTACCTCGCTCCTATGCTCAGGCGCTTCCACTGGTATTGCGCTTCTGCACTCCATTGAAAATGATCTTTTACAAACCGCTCGTCGCTTGCATCGCTTATGATAGTGGAAGAAGCAAGCGTATCCTGCGCAGCAGAACTCCTGTAAACATTTTGCCTTGCTACAGCTCCTGTAAACCGATTGTAAATAACACCGGCACCTATTGATAAATTGGGCAACACAAAATAATTGACGCTGAAAGGCACCTGGTGGTAATAGGTTTTCCTGAGCTGGTAAATCGTACGGATGATCGTTTGGAAACTATCTCTTATCTGCTGCTTGTAATCAAACGGCTTAACAGCCTGCGGAGCGCCATACCTGAATTCTGCGTGAACGAACCATTTCCTGCTCCTGTACAAACGAAGGTATGCGGACGGTACATAATCTGTAAGACTTCCCTTTCTTCCATAACGATTGTAAGGAACTGCGGGTTCTCCGGCAACAGGTATCGGTTGATAAACGCCAAGACCTGCTGCAAGTTGCCAGTACTTCTTCTTTTCTTGCGGCGCTTCTTTTTCTTTTTGAGGCTGATCGACAGTAGCTGTTTTTTTAACTGGGACACTATCTTTTTTTACAATTGCAATGCTATCGGGCGCTTTTTTCGTTATGGTATCTTCAATTGCTGTTGCTCCGGGCTGGATGACGGCTGTCATTTTACCCGGATCTTTATATTGCGGTTCCCTGCTTTTGTTTTCACCTGTAAGCTCAGTCGCATTCTCATCGTTACCGGTTGCAGGCGGAACTATTTTCACTTTTGTTCTGCCGCCACTCCGGGTAGAATAGCCGGGGCGTTTTTTTGTGCTGTTCTTACCAGTATCATTTCCGGTAGTAAAACCTCCTTTTGTAATGCTGACCGCTGACCTCCCGGCTGTACTCCCTTTGGTATTACTGACCGGCTGGCCGGAAGGATCGCCGTTGTTACCAGTGCCGGCACCTGTAACCGTTGGTATACCGGCTGAACCTGTTTGCCCCTGTACTGGTAATTGATTTGCTGCAGTATCGGGAAGCGTAGCGCTGATGCCCGGTTGATCGGTACCATTACCACTACCTGGAGGTACATTGTTACCTGTGCTGTTTTCATTAACAGGCACCTGCTTACTTACCGGCACCGGTGGTGCTGCATCCCTTTTAAAATATAACCATCCCCCAATGATCAAAAGCAATGCAGCTACCAGCCCGGCCAGTAAACATCCCGGACGCTTAAAGAAAGGAACCACAACAGGATCGTCGTCGTCCTCATCAAGCATCTTTTTCATTTCGGCCCAGGCCATATCTTCCGGGAGCATTGGTATATGTTCCAGTTGATCGGCCAGTGCCTGGTCATATCGTTTTATTTCATTCAACTATCCTGTTCTTGTTTTATGATCAATTCCTGCAATTTTTTGCGTGCATCGTTCAGGTGCCATTTACTGGTACCCTCGCTGATGTTGAGCAATTCGCCTATTTGTTTATGGGTGTACCCTTCCAGTACAAATAAATTAAATACAGTTTTGGTGGCCGGCGCCAGTTGCTGTATAAGAAGCAGCAGGTTCGCTTCTTTTATTTTGTCGAAAACGGAAGGCTCTATATGAATATTTTCTGCTTCGTTTAATTCAACGGCAGGCAATTTCTTTTTGAATGAGTTGTTAAAGCTGATGCATTCATTTATTACGATCGTTCTTATCCAGGTATAAATGCTTGCTTTTGAGGCGTCGTACCGTTCTATATTTTTAAACACTTTGTAAAAAGCCGTATTCAAAACAGACAATGCATCGGGATCATTGTTGGTATATCTGAGGCATATGTTCATCATTACCTTGTAGTAGTTTCTATACAAGAGTTCCTGGGCCTTGCGGTCATTGCTGACGCAACCCTCCACCAACGCCTTTATATGTGTCTCCCCTGTCTGCAAATAGGCTTTATAATTTGGCTTCTTTAATTCTTATGGCTAATATCGTTCAATACCAAAGCGTTTAGTATCATATACTGCCGGAAAAAAGCAAAGGTTGGGTAGCTGGTTATTTTTTTTGAAGAATGGCTACGGTGAGGCGGCTGATGCAAATGAGCTTGCCCGCATCATCTTTTATTTTAATATCCCACACATGCGTGGTACGGCCCAGGTGAATGGGTGTAGCAGTTCCGGTAACATAGCCGCTTGTTATGCCCCGGATATGATTGGCATTGATCTCCAGGCCCACGCAATTGTATTTTCCTGCATCAATCACCATATGCGAAGCAATGCTGCCAACCGTTTCTGCCAAAGCACAGCTGGCGCCGCCATGCAATAAACCATAAGGCTGGTGGGTGCGGTGATCCACCGGCATGCGTATGCTGAGAAAATCGGGACCAAGCTCCACCCATTCCATACCAAGGTGCTCGGCCATGGTAGCCGATGATATGGCGGTAAAGGGAGGTAACTGCAGTGACTTATCGAACCAGATGGTATTATTTTCCAAGGCCTTTTTGTTTAATGGTATCGTTTACGGCATCGGGTAAAAAGCGGGAAACATCGCCGCCATTCTTTAATACATCTCTTACCAGTGTACTGGCCACGGAAGTGTATTGGGGAAGGCAGGTAAGGAAGATGGTCTCAATATCATCTTCCAGGCTGCGGTTCATATCAGCAATGGCTTTTTCGTATTCAAAATCATTCACGTAACGGATGCCACGGAGAATAAAATTGGCACCATATTGTTTGCAGCATTCCACGGTAAGACCTTCATACAATACTGCTTCTACTTTCCGGTTATCCTTGTAAATATCCCTTAACCACTGCAATCTTTGCTGATCCGTAAACATAGGCACTTTATTTACATTGCGTCCAATACCAATGATCAGCTTATCAAATAAAGGCAGCGCCCTGTCGATGATATCGGTATGCCCGAGTGTAACGGGGTCGAAGGTTCCGGGGAAAAGGCAGATTCTGTTCAAGGCTAAAAGTTTATGGTTAGAGATGTTTTATTGGAATGAATAATTAATAAGTAATAATGTTTTAGAGTTGAACTTGTCTTTGTTTGTTGAAGGTTCTTACAAAGTTGGGGAATTATTAATTATTCATTATTCAATTCTTTTACTCTTTTCGTCCCGCAAGCAGGTACAACACCGCCATTCTCACCGCCACTCCATTCTCTACCTGTTGCAGTATGATCGATTCATTGCCATCTGCCACATCACTATCTATTTCAACACCCCTGTTGATGGGGCCCGGATGCATGATCACAATATCTCTACCCACTTCATCCAGCAGTTTTCTTGTTACGCCATAGGCAAGATTGTATTCTCTCAAAGAGGAGAACAGCACCTGGTTCTGCCGCTCCAGCTGTATACGCAGCACATTGGCCACATCACACCATTTCAAAGCTTCCTTCAGGTTGTAGGATACTTTTACGCCGAGTGCCTGTTCAATATATTTTGGTATGAGTGTAGGCGGACCAGCGACCATTACTTCTGCACCCATCTTTTTTAATAAGTAAATATTACTCAGTGCTACCCTGGAGTGCATGATATCGCCTACCAGCACGATCTTCTTTCCTTTGAGGTCGCCTGTTTTTTCCTGTATGGAAAAAGCATCCAGCAATGCCTGTGTAGGATGTTCGTTAATGCCGTCACCGGCATTTACAATAGCAGTATTGGGCAGGTGTTTGGATAAAAAATGTGGTGCCCCGCTGGCGCTGTGGCGCATCACCACCATATCCACTTTCATGCTCAGGATATTGTTCACCGTATCCAGCAGCGTTTCGCCTTTGCTTACAGATGAACCCGATGCACTGAAATTGATGGTATCGGCACTTAGCCTTTTTTCTGCCAGCTCAAAAGAAATGCGGGTGCGGGTGCTGTTCTCGTAAAAAAGATTAACGATGGTAACATCCCTGAGTGAAGGCACTTTTTTGATCGGCCTTTGCAATACTTCTTTAAACTGGGTGGCTGTGGTTAAAATGGTGGAAATATCTTCCGGGGAGAGTTCTTTAATGCCTAATAAATGTTTGGTAGATAGTTGCATTAAGGAGCAAAGCTAAGGGATAATGGGCTAATATGATAATATGCTGATGTGCTAATTTTTCAAATACGCTACAGTATGAAGTGCCTGTGGCTTATAAATATAAAATAATTGAAGGCCAACAACCTAAGTTCCCTTTAGGGACAGGGTTTAATACATTACCACTTCCCTGCTCTCCCACTCCACTTTTACCTTTTGGGTGGGCGTGGAATCGATGGCTTTGCCGCTGTAGTCGGGCTGGATAGGCAACTGGCGGCTGAAACGCCTGTCTATGAGCACGCAAAGCTCTACTTTTTGTGGACGACCGAAATCCTGCAGGGCATCCAAAGCGGCACGTATGGTGCGGCCTGTGTACAAAACATCGTCGAGCAGCACTACAATTTTGTTTTCTATGGAGAAGGAAATATCGGTATGGCTGGCTTTGTGAAATTCTTCCCGTACATCGTCCCTGTAAAAGGTAATGTCAAGGATACCATACTGTACTTTTTGCCCGGGGCAAATGGAACGTACCTGCTCCACGATCTGCTCGCTTACTTTTACACCTCTCGGCTGTATGCCGATGAAGACCACATCATCCAGGGAAGAATAATTTTCTACCAGTTGGTGGGCCAGCCTGTTGATGGTAACCTGTAGCTGCTGTGATGAAAGTAAAACCTGTTTAGACATGTAGTGCGATGCTGTGTGTTACAAAAATAAAGCTATCGGGCTAATAAAAAAAAAGCAATAAATAAGGAGAGCTGTAACAGTGTGATAATAGAACAAGTATGTTTTGCACATTATTGCAATGGTTCATTATATTTGTTTGCACTAAAATGATACCTGCACTATGGACAAAACAATACACCACGGTCGCAATATTAAACGTTTCAGGGAGATGATGGGCATTAAGCAGGAAGGCCTAGCCCACGGGCTGGGCGACGACTGGAACCAAAAGAAGATAAGCTTACTGGAAAGCAAGGAAGAAGTAGATGATACTACAATTTCCAGCATTGCCGCTTATTTAAAAGTGCCGGTGGAAGCGATAAAGAATTTTGATGAGGAAGCGTTTCTCTCCAATATCCAAAATAACTATGAGGGTGCAATAATCAATGCAGGTCCGACCATTAACTATCATTGTACATTAAATCCATTTGATAAAATCGTTGAGCTTTATGATGAGTTATTGAAAGTGGAAAGGGAAAAGATTGCGTTGCTAGAAAGGATGTTGGGGAAATAGATCAGGAATTTGCTTAAGAGTTTTTAGAATGATTTTTTATTAATAGCTATAGTGTAAATTCAGATTGGCTAACGCTTTTGTATTCGTTAGTGTTTGTGTATATTCTTTATTAGGGAAAAATGGACATTCCAAAAAAACTATATCATTATACAACTATCAACAATCTAGCTTTAATATTAAAGTCGCAATCATTAAACTTTGGCAGGCTAGATTTGGTAAACGATAAAAGAGAAGGAATGGCTAGTGACATTGGCTCTTTTGGACAGTATATTTTTATTAGCTGTTGGACCGAAACAATTGAAGAGAATCTTGTTTTATGGAATATGTATACTCCAAAAATGAGAGGGGTAAGAATTGAATTACCTCTCCCAATATTTGCAAATTATAAAATCAATAATAAATATGACAGTATAATTCATCAAGATGATACATTAGATGAAGAAAAAAAAATTTTTATTGTTCCTCATTTAGAACCTATTTATAAAGTGTGTTATACTGACGATGAAAAAGAGTTAAATCCAATCGTTAAAACTAAATTCGGTAATTTCTTGGGATATGATTTAAAAAAAGTTGGAACCTGTAAGAAAAAGATTTGGAGCATTGAGAATGAATGGAGATTCAGGTTAAATATTCTTCCTTTAGAAGAAGATAAGTATACCAATTTATTGAATTTCGCTGATTTAGTCGAAGCAAAAATACCTCCGCCTATAAATGGCTATTTGGTTAAAATTAATAAAGATAGCTTCAACAAAATGAAGGTTCGAGTTGGGCCAAAACTTGAACATGGTGATAAAGAAATTATTGAGTCCCTTATAAGTATGTATAATCCAACAGCAATTATTCAAGAAAGTTTACTTAAAGATGAAATACGTTAAAACTTCATCAAACATGTGCATTTACAAAATGTGCTGAACGAAGTATAACTAGCTGCAAAAATAACTATGCATTTCGGAATAGGCAAACACATTCAAGGCTATTCTCAGCTTTCCTAAAAACTCACAATGACAATTTAAAAGAATATTTTAAAACAATGAACTATACAATAATTGATAACATAGGAGACAATCAAAACCATTTCAGCAGACTAAAGGAATTATTTAATCAGAGTGATACTGTTATCTTGACAAGTCCTTTTTTGATGTCTGATTTCACAGATTTTTTAAGTGAACTAAGCCTTAATAATTTAAAGACATTTGAACTTCTTACAACTTTGCCACCAAAGTCATTTGAACAAATTAAAAAAATCAGTTCGTTAATTTCTCTTATAGAATTTCCCTCTATTAAAAATGGAGAAATTAGTTGTACAATTTCCCTAAACAACAGATTACATGGAAAGATTTATATTTTTAAGGCTCAAGGAAATTACATTTCTGCAATAATTTCATCTGCAAACTTTACAGACAGCGGACTTTCACGAAACCATGAATGGGGAATAGAAATATTCGATGTGTCACAAATTGAAAATTTAGAAAACTCAATTAAGGGTAGTATTGAATTTAATAATATATCATTTGATGAACTACAGAGAATGTATATTGCTACAAATGAGTTTTTAGAGAGAGAACCTCAAATCGAAACAAGAAATATTGAACTAACTCTTACGGAATTTCTGGCTTCTACTACTTGGGCAAATCAACTTGACGGCACTATTGAATATTGGCTTAAACCTATTGGAGTTTCGGACAGACCGGTAACAGAAGATAGATTGTTTAGCGATTTAACTGATAACTTACACTTTTCTAAACAACGACCCAATGGGATAAAACCTAATGATATTTTAATTTGCTATGGTGTTGGTTCTACGAAAATGCTTTCAATATATAGAGTAACGTCGTTTCCTATGAAAGCAACAGACGAAGAAATTGAAGATGAAGGAGAATGGTTAGAAAGGTGGCCTTGGTACGTGGAAGCACAAAATATGACACCAAACTATGGCTCAAAATGGTTTCAACACAACTTATATAAAAATGACTTGTTAAACGAATATCTCCAGTTATACCCAGAGAAGCCGATTACGGCGATTGGAACTCAAACATTAGGGGCATTAAATTTCGGCAAAGACAAACTTAAACTTGACATTGATTTTGCGAAATTCATAATACACAAAATAATCACTATCAATGACAGAAGATAGAAATGCAATATAAGCACAAATGATAATTTTTTTTAAATACAAATAAACACTTAGGGATAATTCTACCTTTCCTACATATAATTCCCCCAATAAAAAAGGGCTCCTCTCGGAACCCTTCTATCTTAATTTGCTCAATGAGCATTATTTTCCTCCCTTCAGTTCTCCCTGCAACCTTTCCAGTTCCTCCCATTTACCCGCAGCCGCCAGCTTTGCCTGCTTTGGCCAGCTAGTTGGATTATGCATGCTGTATTGGTTGCCTGCTGCTTCCAAAATTGCCTTCAGGTTTTTTACAGTTGATTTAGAGAGGTCTTTATAAGTAATGATATCCTGCTTCTTTAAGAGTACTGCTATTTTTTTGCCGATGCCTTCAATTTTTACAAGATCATCGGCTACCGGTTTTTCTTTTTTAACTACAGCTTTTTTTACAGTTTCTTTTCTTGCAGTTACCTTTTTAGGAGTACTTTTTTTCGCAACTGTTGTTGTTTCTTCTTCTACCGCAGGAACTTCCACTACATTGTTCTCAACATAGTTGCCAAAAGCTTCTACCCATGTGGTGGAACCGCTGAAATCGTTTACCCAGCGCCCGTCGTTCAATAAATAACGATATTGATAGGTACGGCCGGAAACCAGTGAAATTTCTGCAGCCATTGATCCGTCTTCATTTTTTTGTAAGTGAACAGCTTCTTCAGGGTTCCAGTTATTAAAATCGCCCAGCAATATGCCTTCAGATGCATTCGCAACAAATTCAGCCGCCAACCTGAATGATACTTTAGTTGTCATAGTAAGTTTTTGTTATATAATTATCAAACGGCAAAAGTAAACTTTTGAAAACGGTAAGGGGCTTGTGTTGTACACATATTTTACACAAAGGATTAGCCTGGAAGGCGGTAAGGCATAACGTCTTACCGCCTTCCAGGCTAAATTCAATAAAGTAAACTCACCGTGGATATTTTTTCCGGTAAGCATCCCAGCTGCACCTTGGAAAATCAGGTATCTGAATGATATAATTAGCCTTTTCTATGGTCTTTACTCTAAAATAGAGATTATACTTGCTGTAATATATCTCCAGTGCCAATCCCGGTAAGCCTGTATAACCTGTGGGTCCCAATGGAACTTTTATATCTTTTGATATGATCGCAAAAACTGTATCACCCTTCTCGATCATATAGCCTTCCTGGCAATTCATATTTTGATACAGGACATTATCGTTTTGAATGATAAAATTATTCAGCGCCGGGGTATCAACCACTAATAATGGTTTTCTATAATGGGGAAATGCAACATGATTTAGTTTTTCATTTGTCCCGAATACATAGAAAAGATCATGATGCCTGGAACGTTGACCAAAAACAGTATCCTTCTTTTTGTATGGATCTCTTCCTGATACCTCTGTTACCAAATAAACGTGAGCCAGGCTATCGTTAAACACAAGGACATTGTTCCTTTTGGGCGTCCATTGCTTATTTGATTCATTTACGATTTTATCATACACAACTTTAAAACCAGGTTGTGCATTCGCCTGGTGAACAAAAAAGATCAATGCAGTGAAAAATAGCTTCATAAAAAAGGGATGCTTTAAAAAGCATCCCTCCAAAAATATAAATTTCTTCTTATTTCTCCTGCATGAACGGGTAACCGTATTCTGTAGGAGAATGGAATGTTTCTTTGATCGTTCTTGCGCTCAGCCAGCGATAGAGGTTCAATGCAGAACCCGCTTTATCGTTGGTACCGCTTGCTCTTGCACCGCCAAATGGCTGCTGACCTACAACCGCACCGGTTGGCTTATCGTTGATATAGAAATTACCGGCGCTGTTGCGCAGCCTGTTTACGGCAGTTTCAATGGCATAACGATCGGTTGCCAGCACCGCACCTGTGAGGGCGTAAGAAGATGTGCTGTCTACCAGCCTCAGTGTTTCTTCGTATTTGTTTTCATCGTAGATGTACACTGTGAGCACAGGGCCAAACAGCTCTTCGCACATGGTGACATATTTAGGGTCGCTTGCTTCGATAATGGTTGGCTCTATGAAATAACCATTGGTCTTATCGCAGCCGCCGCCTACCCAGATCTTAGCGCCGCTGTTGCGTTTGCGTGCATCTTTAATGTATCCTTCCAGCTTGTCAAAACTTTTTTCATCGATCACTGCGTTCACGAAATTGGTGAAGTCTTCCACGGTACCCATCTTCATCGTTTTCACTGCTTCTACCAGTTTCTTTTTTACTTCTGCAGCCATATTACTTGGGATATAGGCTCTTGAAGCGGCAGAACATTTCTGGCCCTGGTATTCAAATGCGCCACGGGCAAGAGCTGTAACCACAGCATCTACATCGGCAGACCTGTGAGCGATCACAAAATCTTTACCACCTGTTTCACCAACAATGCGTGGATAGGTTTTGTACATGCTCATGTTTTTACCGATGGTCTCCCACATGCGGTTGAATACGCCGGTGCTGCCGGTAAAGTGAATGCCTGCAAAGTCAGGGTGGTTGAAGATAACATCACCTGCTGTAGGACCATCTACAAAAACAAGGTTGATCACACCATCCGGCAATCCTGCTTCTTTTAAAATACGCATGAACATTTGTGCACTGTACACCTGTGTGTTGGCACATTTCCAAACAACCGTATTGCCACACATGGCAGCACTTGTAGGCAGGTTACCGCCGATAGCCGTAAAGTTGAAAGGCGTTAATGCAAATACAAATCCTTCGAGCGGACGGTATTCCAAACGGTTGTAAACACCGGGGCCGCTGATCGGCTGCTGGCGATATATCTCACTTAAATAATGCACATTAAAACGGAGGAAGTCGATGATCTCACAGGCACTGTCGATCTCTGCCTGGTAAGCATTCTTACTCTGGCCCAGCATGGTAGTACCATTCATATAT
>CAYOLS010000086.1:0-13171 GCA_964404845.1 uncultured Ferruginibacter sp.
TTATAAAAAATGGCAAAGTCTGCAGGCGTTAACAGGAACAGGAGAAATATTTTATCCAAATACCTCGTAACAATACCTGTTACTTCATTGATGCCGGTGTACATCCAGTTCTTTAAAAAAGATATTTTGATGAAATTATCTTCGGGTTGTTTATGATCATTCTTTACCAGCAGCAGGCAAACCAGCTTTACCGCCGAAAGTATGGTAGTAGTGGTTACAAGCCTTTCAAGAGAAAATGAATTGTACAGGAAATAAATATGTGCTGAAAAGAAGAAGACCGAATAAATACCATTGATGACAACGTATTGCCGCAGGTTGTTGTGCTTGATCAGCCTTGTTTCTGCAATGATGCAGGCTGTCTGCAATAAGATGAACAATGCTGCCATTGCTCTCAGGTACAAACTAAAATCCGATGTACTCAGCCATATAAAGCCCAGCGCTACGATCAGCAATACAAAGTAACCTGTAGTAATGGCAGAGCGGTGTTCCTTTAAATGCCGCACCAGCATAGGGGAAGGTGTAGCCAGTATTATGGCCGGAAGCCCGAAAGATAAGATCGTTCCTGCAAGGCTCGTCAATACCCATATCGTCTGGAACTTCCCGTAATCATTATAATCCAGCTCACGGGAATATAAAATGGTAATGACCAGCAGGAAAATGCTCGGCAATAATTTACCCGTTAAAACCAGCGGCAGTTTTTTCTGAAGTTTCACATTCCAATTGGTATCGGGAGCTGGTTGCTGCAATGGCTAATTGGTTTTGGTGATCTTTATTACAAAGCTGACCGGCTTGTATGCAATGGTATTGGCCAGTTTATCTACTGCACGCCAGGCGCCCAGCGGCAAAAAGGCAAGCAGGTTGTAAATGCGTAGCTTGAGAAAATACTTGTTGCAGAAAACGATATTTTTTACTGTTGTATTTCCCGGCATGATCGCCTGTATTTTTTTCTCGTCAAAAGAATGCAGGTGTGCATTCTGTGGTGTGAGCTGGTTACAATGTATGCACAGGTGATATACAATTTTTTCGTTGTAAGGTGTCATTAAAATAAGACAACCACCGGGCCTGATCTTTTTTAATACATTTTTTAAAAACAAAGCCGGATCTACCACATGTTCTATTACTTCAGAAGCAATGATGCAGTCAATGGAACCATCTGCAAAAGGCAGGTAAAATGCATCTGCTACGATCGCCGCATGATTGGGGTGGGGATGCAGCTCCAATGCTTTTACCGGGTTAACGGAAGAAATATCCATTGAAATTACCTGCTTACCCTTTTTTAAAAAATGATCTGCTACCCATGCACCGCCGCAGCCAATGTCAAGGATCGTATTACAATTATCCGGAACCTGGCTGATGATCGTTTGCCTGCTTCTTTTCCGCTCATTCCTTGTTGCAGGAAATTCATCTTCCTGGAAATAATCTACAGCTACAGCATCCTGTTCGTAATGGCTGCTATAATCAAATGCTCCTTTTTCGCCGGAAACAACAGCCGGTGTGGCCTGCACAAATCGGGGAACATTTTGTATCACCGGGTACTTGTTACCGCTGCTGTTATCCTTCAAAAAAGCATCGTCTTCAATCCTGAGCGGTTGGCCTGTCAATGGATCGGCCAGTATTTTAAGCAAAAATGAATTCATCACCTGCAAAATAAATATATAAATTTATATTGCACCGGTATTTAATCACAGTAGGTATCAGTATCGGAATGTTTACTACAATCGAAATGTCAGGCTGAGCTTGTCTAAGTCGATTTAGATATTGAGAACCTGCTTTCAGTGAACGCAGGCTGACAATATTTTCAAACAAATGCATTACAATTACCGGTAAGCACATCCTGTACAAGAAAGACATGCAGCATACTTTTTTATATAAACTGTACAGGTATTCTCCCAAAGCATTTGCCGGCTGTTTGATCTTCCTGGCTTTCTATGCTTTTTTCCTGTTCAAGCGTATGGATATGATGCTTTTCCCGCACAACAGCATGTTTGCAGGCTATGTACCCAACAAAAAAGTATTTACCCATGCTGTAAAAGTGAATGGAAGCATTGTCCCGATTACAAAAAAGCCCTGGTGGAAAAAAGATTTCCTCGAATCCAATGCCAATATGTACGGCAAATATTATGAAAGCAACCAGCATACTCTGCTGGAAGATTATGTAATATCTAAAGTAGGTAATACTGCTTTTCGTAACACGCTCCTGCAAAGAATGACAGCAGGGAAAGTAAGCCCGCCCCAATGGGCAGCTTTCTATACCAGCTTTACCGGGCACCAGCTTCAACCCGGGGACGAAGTGCAACTGGTGAAATATGAATTAAGCCTCGCAGGTAATGAACCCATAGTAATAGATTCTTCCGTCATTTTTAATTTTCGCCAGCCATGATGCAGGATACTGTAAGCATACCGACCGTATTGCGTTTGCAGCGTATGCTCCTGCTGCTTTTGCTGGCAGAATTCCTCGTATTTGTTTTTTCCGGTGTAAGCTTTTCCTTTTTACATGGAGCAGCTTTTTTTAATTATGGTGTTGATGCCTTTTTTGGGATATTCTATTTTGCATCCATACCACAGTTCATTGTGGCGCATCAATGGGTGGGAATAATGGCAGATGCTTCTATCATACTATTGTTATTGCTGCTCATTAAAGATCCACGCAAAAAAAATATCGCCCTGTTACTGATGTTCCTCTTGTTTCTTTACTATGTAACATTAATGGGCTACCTCAATCACCGGAACTTCCATATCGGTTTTGTAGTAGTGTTGTTCCCTTTTTTTATTCGGGTCAGTAAGGTCAAGGCATTTTGCATATGAAGCAACAAGATATTACCTGCTGTTCTTTTATGTGTCGGCGGCTTTGTTTAAAATATTTTATCAATCCTTTAGCCATACAGATCACCTCAGTACGAGCATTGTACAGCAATACGCACCTTATTTTGTAGAGTCAAATACGGGGATACGCACGCAGTTTAACCTGTACCTTATCCATCATCCGTATACAGGATTTATTCTTTTGCTATTGTCTTTTGTAGCCGAGCTGGTGGCCGCAATAGGATTTTTTACCAAACGTTTTGATACCCTTATCGGGATATCAATTATCCTTTTCCATTTTGTAAACTGGTTCATTATGGATCTTGCGCCGTTCGGACAGATCGCTTTTATAAGTTTACTGTTTATGCAGCGGGCTTTTCCGTCAAAATGATCAGTGTTTTTTTCTATTTTGTGCTTCCTGCAGTATAATGCCTGTTACAACCGGTTTAGCACCAAGCAAAACATATACCGATGAACCTTTCTCCCTTGCATATTCATTCCTGATCTTCCCGGCAAAATAAATGCTGTCAAAATAGGGACGTTCGTCATTTCTTCCCGGGTCATTATCATAGCTATCCGTTACCATTATCATATTTTTCCATTGCACATTTTTAGGGAACCAGTAAATATAATCGGCATTGTAGGATAATGCGTTGATGTCAGGGAACTTTGAATAATAATTAATAGCGCCTGTTTGCCCGTAATTATCGCAGCGCACCAGGGTGTGTTCTTTATCGGGGATCGTAGCATACACGCTGTCCACAATACCCGCCAACTCTTTCCAGCCCTGCATATCCGCAAAGTCCTGTGATATCGGGTGATCCTTTCCATCTTCCCAGCGATGCAGGCCGATCTTTTTATTGATATCACTTTCTGCAACGATCTCTGCAGGAGCTTTGGTTGGGAAAGCACCCCTCTCAAGCATGGCAACAAAGATCAGTACAGGAAATACCAGCAGCAGCGGGCGAATCACCCATTTCTTCCAGCCTTTTGCTGCCCATGTTTCAAACCAGGTGGTGCCAAAGGCAAAGATGATGGGGTAGAGGCCGATCGCATAATATCCTTTTGCCTGGAAGTAAAGGAACAATGCCATCGTAAATAAAAAGCCGTACAGTATTACTTTATATGGCCTGAAAGGTTTGTACAGCACAATGCTCAGCAAGCCTGCGATGAGCACCGGCAACGAACCGAAAAAATAAAGCAATTGTTCCTGCAAAAAATGGGCACGGCTTACATTTACCAACTGGCTGCTCGTTAATTCCTGCATGTGATGTATCACCGGGAAGCCATTTTTGTATTGCCAGTAAATGTTAGGAAGAATGATGAGGAGTGCAAGCAGCAAGGCCCCGTAAAAAACAGGCTTTAAAAACACATCCCTTTGCTTAACCAGCAGCAATGCCGGCAGTAAACCCAATAGCTGGAATGCAATATTGTATTTGTTCAGGATGCCCAGGGCAAAACCGGTCGCCGCAATCCATAACCATTTGTTTTGTTCCTTGCTGCAATATTGTATAATGCAGAAATACACGAATGTCCAGGCAAGTATATCAAATGAGTTAGGTTGAAAAAGAATGTTGAGTCTTAGCAAAGCCGAAAACAGTACACATGTAACGGCTAATATCATGGCAAACAACCCACCTTTCAAGGCTTCCACAGCTTTCCATACCAGCACGATCGTCAACGCCCCGAACAACGCAGGAAAAAAACGTATCCAGAATTCAGAATTACCTAATTGTTTGATGATCCATGCCACCCAGGATGTAAGCGGAGGCACGGATAAATAACCCGCTGCCAGGTGATTGGCCTGGTCAAGATGCAGGTATTCGTCCCTGTGCAATTCATAAACAGGATCGACCAACCGGTATTGGATCAAAAATTTTAAAACAACGAAGAACAGGAGGATCGCATTTTTTTTCAGCATGCGGTTAGGTTTAATTGCCGTGGTTTTGTTTGGTAAAAGGGCTTTTCATCAGGCTCATGATGTCTTCATCTTTTTCATTGGAATAATAACGGTCGAGGCCATACCGTATCTGCGAAGGATCTAATTTTTTAAAAGTACCCAGCAGCCTGTCCCAGATAGACAGTACCGCACCATAATTACTATCGGTATAAGGTTGTTTCCAGTGGTGATGCACTTTGTGCATGTTTGGCGAGACAAATACATAGCTCAATGCTTTATCAAGTCCTTTTGGCAGGCTGATATTGGCATGCGTAAATGCAGTTGACAATACAATGATGGTCTGGAATATCATCACCGCATACATTGGTGCCCCGCTTAACACAATGCCCATAAAAAAGAAAATGCCTCTTAGCAGGCTTTCGCCGGGGTGATGCCGGAGACCTGTGGTAACATCCACATTGTTATCCGAATGGTGGATCACATGAAAGCGCCAGAGAAAAGGCACTTTGTGCTCCGTGATGTGTACCAGCCATCCGCCAAAAAAATCCAGCGTTAAAAAAGAAATGATGATGGTACCCAGGATGCTGGCATTGGTCCAGTACACAATGCCGAACTGGTTGGCCTTACACCAGTCGCTCAATATAATAATGATGATCGCCAGGAAAGTATGTATCACCAGGTGAATGACGGTAAACAGCATGTTCACGCCGGCATGGCGCAGCTTATTTTTTTTATAGGCGGGTTTAAGCAGGGGAATAGCGCCTTCAATGATCCAGAAGAACAGGAGCCCGCCAACAAGTATGGCCATTCGTAGCAATGGATGTTTTTCCAGTGAATCGAAAAAGGTAATTATTTCGCTGAACATGGCCTTGTTTTGCCTGAAAAGTTACGAACTATATATAATATAAAAGCTTTTAAGCCTATGATAATGAATGCGATTGTAACTGAATAAATTATAAAACAGGATTTTTCCTGATAAAAAACAGGAAAAACCCTGCTGCTTATAACCAGATATAGTTGTTTCTTTACAGCGGTTTTTCATAGGATATTGGATTTTAAAGCGGGGCTTGATTTCTATCATGGCCCCTTTTTTATGTTTAACCGCAAAGACGTTAAGGCGCAAAACTTTTGGCTACGCTCTGCGCTCTTGTGTGCATTCCCCCTGCGTTTAAACGTTAAATAAATAACTTTGTTCCATGAATGTCTATTTCATAAGCGGATTAGCGGCGGACTGCAGGGTTTTTAAGCATATTGAGTTACCCGGCAACTATGAAGCGGTCTACCTGGACTGGATCGATCCGCAAAAAGAAGAGAGTCTTTCTTCCTATGCAAGCCGGCTGGCGGAAAAAATCGATCATGAACAGCCCTTCGTACTGGTCGGCCTGTCCATGGGCGGTATGATGGCCGCAGAGATAGCCAAGATACACAAACCGGCAGTTACCATTTTATTGTCGAGCGTTCCCGTTCATTCGCATTTGCCTTATTATTTTGGCTGGGCTTACAGGATGAAACTGCATAAGATCGTGCCGGTAGGTTTATTGAAATCAGCGTCTATACTTAAACGTGGGTTAACGCCGGACAGTAAGGAAGATAAGCAGGTGCTGAAGCAGGTGATAAAAGAAAGTGATCCTGCCTTTATCCGCTGGGCCATGAATGCGATCCTTAGCTGGAAGAATGAAGATATTCCGCAACCTTACTGGCATATACACGGAACCAAAGACGAAATACTGCCGTTAAAATACACCCAACCCACACACCTGGTACAAGGCGGCAATCATTTAATGATCATGAGCAGGGCAGCAGAGCTGAATCTTTTACTGGAACAATTACTTAAAGGTCATTAAGCTTTCAGCATTTTTCGTATCAATACAATTTGTCCAAGATGATAAGCATCGTGCTGAAGCACGCCTTGTATTAATTCATACTGGCTGTAATTGCTGTGGGTCGATCGTTGGTCGGGGTCTTTCATTTCCTTTGATAAAAAATCCAGCAGGTTTTTTTGCGACTCTTTTAGATGTTTGATCGCAGCGTTCCATGCAGCAGCAGACCGGTCTTTTATTTCAAAAAAATAATTATCAGCAGGAGAGGGAATGTGTTCGCCCTGTATTCTTTTGAGCAGGGTCTCTCTCCAGCAGATCATATGGTTAACAATTTGCCAGATGGAATTAAGCCCATGAATATTTTTGGCTGCATCCTTTGTTTTCAGCCCTTTCAGGGAATTAATGATAGCTACATCGATCCATGGTTCACCATTGAAATGATCCTTCAATAATTTTTTGAGCCGTTGATTTTCTTTCATAAAAACTGCTGCATTCCTAAGTTAAAGTTAAACAGGATGAGGCTATCCTGTAAAATAAAGAATTGTAGTATATTTATTTATATGATTCGCTGTTACAGATATATAGCTGCTGTTGCCCTGCTTTTTTTCTCCAATGCATTATTATCGCAAAATATACAAGGCACATGGGAAGGTGAAATGAACAATGAGCTGCTGAGAGTGAGTGTGGAACAGAAAGGCATGGAAATATGCGGCTTTACGCATGACTATGTGCTCAGGGATTCACTGGATAATTGCACCGCAGCTTATGCAGGTATTTACATGGCCCAGCAAAAAGTATGGTTGCTTGTTGGTAACCGCTTTATTGAAAATAGTGGTTCGCATGTATTGATGCGCATTATTTTGTGGCAGGATCCAAAGCTTGGAAAATACAGGTTGAGAGGACGTGTTACTACCAGTTCGCAGCTAAGCAGTTTATTTGGAGCAGGCGCTTATGATGTCGTGTTGACCAAAGTATCCAGCCGGCCGGTTAAGCTGCCTGGCGGACAACCTAATTGTTTTCCCAAACCTAAACCTATTCCCAGGCCCAAAGCTATTCCCAAGCCAGTTCCGCCTGCGCCGCAGTCATCAACGCCTGCGCAACCGAAACCAAGGCCGAAACCTGTTCAAACCCCGCCGGCACAAACAACGCCTCCGCCTGTAGCAGTAAGAGATACACCACAGAAACCTGTGCCCGTTCCTAAGCCAATTGTAAAGCCGGATGCAGAGCTGGTGCGTAAAATGACAGAGCGCAAACAAAGCAAGCAAAGCACGCTGGAAGTAAATGTGAAGCAGATCAATTTAAAAGTGTACGACAACGGCGATATTGACAATGATACCGTATCCATTTTTTATAATGGCAAACTTTTATTAAGCCACCAGCGATTGAGTGATAAGCCCATTATCATCAACCTTGATCTTGATGAAAATATTACCGAGCACAAGCTCACCATGTATGCGGAGAACCTTGGCGGCATTCCACCCAATACAGCATTGATCGTAGTGACGGCAGGCGATAAACGCTATGAGCTGCGCAGCAAGGCCAGCCTCGAAGAAAATGCTGTGCTCATCTTTCAATACAAGCCAAAGTAACTACGCATGCAATTTCCCGTTACCACTTTAGAAAGGCCCTTTATTGCTTCCTTGCTTAAAACAAGAGAGCCAGGTTCGCATAAAGGCAACCATGGCCACGCATTACTGCTTGCAGGCGAAAAAGGGAAAATGGGTGCAGCTGTTATTGCTGCCACAGCCTGCCTTAGAGCAGGTGCCGGTTTGGTTACGGTAAATGTTCCTGCGGACGAACGTTCCATTTTACAAACAGCCATTCCCGAAGCTATGCTGATGATGAGGGAAGATGGGGGCGATATTGCTGCGTACGATACCATTGGGATCGGCCCCGCCATTGGCACTGGCCCGGCTGCGGTTGCCTTGCTCACAAATTTACTAGAGCAGGTTTGCCAGCCGCTGCTGCTGGATGCAGATGCGCTTACTATTTTATCACAACATAAAAGCCTTTGGGGGATGTTGCCCGCGGGCACTGTACTTACACCGCATCCCGGTGAGTTTGATCGTTTATTCGGCAAACATAATTCTGTAGAGGAACGGAACACAAAAGCATTGGAATTGTCTTCGTTGTACGAACTCGTGGTCGTATTAAAAGGCCAGCATACGCTTGTATGCTACAAAGGACAGGCCTATGAAAATACAACAGGCAATCCCGGTCTTGCAAAAGGAGGTTCCGGCGATGCACTCACAGGTATTATACTTTCTTTGCTGGCTCAAGGGTATGATCCGTTGCATGCTGCTATCGTTGGCGTTTACCTGCACGGTCTTGCAGCTGATATTGCAGTAAAAGATCAAAGCCCTGAAAGTCTTCTCATTACTGATATTTTCGCCTGCATCGGCAAAGCCTTTAACCATACCCGTTCCGGGAAATAAATAACGGCAGTTGTTTATATATGCTTTTTATTATTATTTATTATAAAACATACTTATTTAAGTGATTAATCGTTAATTGCAATAAAACTATTATTTTGTTAAGCAGTTCCGGTGTTAATTAAAACTGTAACACAATAACTTAGTAAAAGACATTCACTAAAACTGCCGCTATTGTAGTGGCAGCTTTAGTTTTAAGAAACAATTGATTCATCTTACCCTTTACCCGAACAAACCCGAAGTGCAAAAAATTGTCCTGATATTATTATTGCTGGCCGGCATGCAGATAAATGCCCGGGCGCAGCGGCACATGTATATCGGGCTCTTTGGCGGTATCACCAATTACAAAGGTGACCTGGGATCGACCCTGCTTCCTTCCAAACCCAATGGCGTAGGTGGTGTAAGCATGCTCTTTGAACTCAATCACCGCATGATCATCCGGGGGGAATTCAATTACGGCAAGCTGCACGGTTCCGACCAGCTGAGTGTAAAGAACCGGGCAAGGAACCTCGATTTTACCAGCAAGGTATCAGAAGCTGCATTGATGTTTGAATACATTCTTTTCGATCTCTACGAATACAAAGTATCGCCTTATTTTTTTGTGGGCGTGGGCACTTTCAAATTCAGTCCTTATACTTTCGACCGCAACGGCAATATCATTATGCTTGCAGAGCAAAGTACCGAAGGGCAGGGTTTTTACAAAGGCAGGAAAGATTACAAGCTCCAGCAAATGTGCTTTCCTTTTGGCGGCGGTGTGCAATGGGCTTTATCGTCCAGGCAAAGGCTTGCCTTTGAAGTAGGCATAAGAAAAACCAATACCGATTACCTCGATGATGTAAGCACCACTTATATTGATCAAAACTTATTAGCACAAAAAAAGGGCGGAACGGCCAGCAGCATTGCTTACCGGGGCGATGAGATAGCAGGCGGCGCTTCTTATCCTGCCGATGGGACCACCAGGGGCAATCCTGATAATAAGGACTGGTATTTGTTTTCCGGCATCAGCTACCGCTTTAGTCTTCAACCAAAACTGAGACCTTCCCGTTATACCTACAAACCAAGAAGGGCGAAAACAAGCTGCCCTGTGCTTTATTAAAACCAAGTATTTTTCTGATAATGCATTGCAATGCATTGCAAACAAACTGTTCCAGGCTCCGTAGGAGCCAACTGTTTATACCTAAAATAGAATAAGATGATCTAAACTCCGTAGAAGTTACCTGAAATTCAGCTTCTATAGGGCTTAGGCCACATCAACATTTTAAGCCTAAACGTTATGATTGTTCCTTTTTAAATTTGCCGGGAAGGCGGGAAGACGTCTTCCCGCCTTCCCGGCAAAAAATATATTACTTTAAATTTTGCCTCTTAGTTACCTGGAGTAAATTTCCCGCTACTCCTTAACGGTCAACCACAACAGTTTTTTTGCTATTTTTGAGCCAGTGTCTTTCCTTCGGAATATATCTGCTTCTGATCTTCCAGATGATGAACTGGTGCAACGTTACCAGGATACGGGCGACCTGAACCTGCTGGCCGACCTGTACCAGCGATACATGGACCTGGTATATGGTGTTTGTCTCAAATATTTAAAAGATGAAGAAAATGCTAAAGATGCCGCTCTCAGCATTTATGAAGAGCTGGTAACAAAGCTGCGCAAATACCAGGTGCTCAACTTCAAAGCCTGGCTCTACCAGCTGGCCAAGAACCACTGCCTGATGATACTGCGATCCAATAAAAAATTCAGCAAAGCAGATATTGACGTTTCCCTTATGCAAAATGAAGATGAAGTGCATCTGAACGGCGTAATGGAGAAAGAAGAGCATTTTAAGCACATGTACTTCTGCCTGGAACAATTGGTTCCCGAGCAGAAAAAAGTAGTGGAATTATTTTATATAGAAGGAAAATGTTATAACGAAATCACTGAATCAACAGGAATTGAGTGGAATAAAGTGAGGAGTTTTATACAGAACGGAAGAAGAAATTTAAAAATTTGCATGGACAAACAAATGAGTAAAAGCTGATGCCGGCAGAACAGGAACATAAAAAATGGGGCGTAGCAGATTTTGAACGCTATCATTCCGGGAAAATGACGGAAGCGGAGATGCATGCTTTGGAAAAAGCGGCATTGGATGACCCGTTCCTGGAAGATGCGCTGGAAGGCTATGCTTTTACCAAAACTCCTGTGGCCGACCTGGCACAAATAAAAGAAAAGCTCTGGCCGGCAAATGGCGATATAAAAACCCCGGTTATCTGGTTCAGGCGAAAAGCCGTTACGCAATTATTCAAGGCTGCTGCCATTGTTATTATTTTCGGAGGCCTGGGCTGGCTGATATTTAATAATACCGGTAATCAACAAGAAAAGGCCCCTGCTATTGTTGCCAATAATACCAATACAAATAATGAAGCAGCTTCGCCGCTTAAAGACAGCGTTGCTTCATACTATCACCTGAATGATTCAGCACCCATTATTGCAAAGCTGGATGATGAAAAGTTAAAAGAAGCGATCACACAGCAGCAATACAAGGTTACAGATGTACCACCTGCACAATCTGCACTAAAAGATTATTCTGTCAACATTCCTTTTGAAAAAGATGAAATGGCCCGCAACCAAAGCAGGGCAGCGGAAAAAGTTTCTATTGTTCCTGCGCCTGTAGGTATTCAACCTGCGCTGGAAGGAAAAGTACCGGGAGTAGAAGTTCAAAGCAGAGCGCTCGCTATGCAGGATAGTGCAGCTTCGCAAAATCAAAGATTTTTCAGCAACCAGGTAGCCAATGCCACTAACCAGGTTAGAGGCCGTGTGGTGGATAATACCGGCAAGCCCGTACCTTTTGCTACCGTACGGAACAACGCCGACAGGAGACAGGCTGTTGCAGCAGATGCAGATGGCAATTTTGTATTGAACAACGAGGTCGCTTCAAACAATGTAAAAATAGAAGTGGATGCAGCCGGCTACCAGCAAACCAATACATTCCTCAACAACAATTCAGCGAATAATACCATTGTGTTAAACCAGTCGCAAAATGCGCTGAGCGAAGTAGTGGTCACTAATGCATACAAGACAAAGAAAAGCGCTGATAAGTATGATGCAGCCGATGATTACGGAACAAAAAGCAGGAAAGAAAAATACCAATGGAATGGTCGTAATACAATGATCCGCCTCAACAATGCCAAGCCGTTGGAAGGCTGGGATTATTTTTATTACGTAATGAACGATAGCCTTACCAACAACAAAGCGCTGATGCAACACACAGGAAAACTCACGCTTGAATTCAATGTGAATGATAGCGGCAGGGTGCAGGATGTTACTGTAAAAAAATCTTTGAATGCAACAGCAGATAGTATCGCAAGATCAGTGCTCATTAAATCACCGGTACTTGAAATAACAAACAGGCAGAAAAAAGGAGAGGCCGTTATTAAGATCAATCAATAAAAAGATGGGTTTTAGGCCCGGGCCTGCTCATTGTTTTCTTGTAATACATATTTTTTAGCTTCCTGTTTTTCCACCAATTTCATTTTTCCTAATTAATTTATTTTCAGCTAATTAAATAACTTTTTGATGGCTGTTTAAAATGCTTTGATTTTCCTAAAATCAGCATTGATAAACGACTGGCATAGCTTTTGCCTGTACATGGGCAAAACTCAAAAAAATAATTACTATGAAAAAAATAATCCTGACAAGCCTTGTAGTAGCAATGGGCTTTTTTGCGGCAGAAGCACAAACTAAAAAAGCTAAAAAGGCAAAGCCATTAACAGCTGAACAAAAACAAAAAGCTGCGATGGCAAAACTGGAAGAAGAAAGGCAGGCAAAATTTGAAACAGCCAGACTGGAGCGTTTGGAAGCAGATTCTATCAGGCGTGCAGATGAAACAAGAGATGAATTTGTAAAAGATTCTTTGCGCCAGGATTGGAAAACAAAACGTTTGGCACAGGTAGATAGTACAAATAATGCAAACTGGACAAAAACCGTAGCTGATAAAGATTCATGGTATGATCATGAAAGAAGCCAGAATGCAATCAACAAATCTGCAGGACTGAATGATGTACAAGGCCGGAAAGTAAAAGCGATCAACGAACAATACAACGAAAGGGCTAAGATGGTTAAGCTTGATTCAACATTAAGCCAGGATCAGGTTAAAACACAATTGGCAAGCATTAACGAAGAAAGGCTGGCTAAAATAAAAGAAACAGTAGGCAGCAGCAAAGCAAAAAAACTGGAAAAAGCA